>MWBL01000010.1 GCA_002069015.1 Firmicutes bacterium ADurb.Bin300
TTGTCTCTCCGCCGCTTAGTGGAGGCGGCTGAGCTGTCGTTCGAACGGTTTCCAAGGAAGATTCCTCCGGCAAGCTCGGCTTGTTGCAGGAAGCTGTAAACGTCAAAATAAACAGTATCGCTATGAGAGTCAAAGAAAGGGCGCGTGAAAGTTTCATAATCATACCCCGTTGTCTTTCCTTTTCTGATTTTTTCTTGAACTTCATTTTTTACACTGCTTTTAATGTTATTAGTCATCGTTCTTTCGTCTTATCACTATGCTTTATTTTTCTTCTTGCTTCCATAATGTGTGTTATTTATATTATTTTCTATATTTTACCATTATTGATTATCATTATCTACAGTAATAATACCTAATTTTCTAAGACTATTTTGGTGATAATTACACGTCTGTATCAAAACAAGGAGTTGGGATACAGATTTAATTTTTTACTAATTTTAATCGAGTAGGAGGCTACCCATTAATTGAGTAGCCGACCTCTCACACCACCGTGCGTACCGTTCGGTACACGGCGGTTCAACCACATAAATGCAGAGACTTGTACTTTTGGGATATGTCAAAATATCCTGCTTGTGCAAGTCTTTCGTTTGTGATGGCAGTCTGTATGACTTTCGACATTCTCCAGTAGGCTTTTCTTGAATATCCTTGTTCACATGCCACCCATTCAGGAACACCAAGCTTTTTCAGGTTTTCCACTCTTGTTTTCGGCTTCTTCCATTGCTTCCAGATATACATTCTTATCCTTCTGCGAAGCCAGCCATTCCAGTCGTCTATTGTGTTCTTCATATCCGCTACCGAGTAGTAGCCGAGCCAGCCCTGCATAAACACCTTCATCTCTTGCATAACTGCTCTGACATTTCGCCCCTGACTGCGGGAAGTCAGCTTTCTGAGCTTATCCTTTGCTTTCTTCATCGACTTTGCATGAACACGGATATATGCTCCGTTCTTGTTCCTTCCCAACGCAAAGCCGAGAAACTTAAAATTTCGGATTGAATACACACTTACCGCTTTGCTCTTTTCTTCATTTACCTTAAGTCTTAATTTCTTCTCAAGATAGGTTCTGCTTGTTCCGAGCAACCTTTCTGCCGCACGCTGACTTTTCGCTAAGAGCACAATGTCATCTGCATACCGTATTACCCTTACTCCTCTGCCTTCAAATTCATGGTCAAATTTGTTCAGATATACATTTGCAAGTAATGGCGAGAGGTTACCGCCCTGCGGTGAGCCTTCCTCCGTTTTAATGACTACTCCGTTTTCCATAACTCCGCTTTTCAAATATCTCTTTATCAGTTCTATTACTCGCTTGTCATGAATTTCTTCTCTCAGCATATTCATCAAAAGGTCATGGCTTAGCGTATCAAAGTATTTGGATAGGTCAAGACATACTGCCCACTTGTATCCTTCTTCCGCATAATCTCTTACCTTCTGTATTGCCTGTTGCGCGCTTCTGTGCGGTCTGTAACCGTAGCTTCCCTCAGAAAACAACGGCTCATAGATTGGACTTATGACCTGTGCTATTGCCTGTTGGATTATGCGGTCTATGACTGTTGGTATTCCGAGCTTTCTTACACCGCCGTCTCCTTTGGGGATTTCCTTCCTTCGCACGGGTGACGGCTTGTATTTGCCGTTCCTTATCATTTCCAGAAGTTCATCTCCGTGTTCCTTTAGCCAAGGCAGAGCATCTTCGACGGTCATCCCGTCTATTCCTGCCGCTCCCTTGTTTGACTTCACCCGCTTGTACACCTTGTTCAGATTGTCTCTGTCAAGGATTCGTTCAAGCAGGTCTGCACCGTCCCTTTCTTTGCTTTCCGTCTTGTCAGTACTATACGCTTCTGCATACTCTTTGTGTTCCACACCATCCCTTTGCAGGAAGCCGCCCTTTTCGGCGTATTCTGTTTTCACTGTACTAACCTCCTTCTTTCATTTACTTTGGACTTGCGATTGTTCAGTCCTTCACACTCTCGTGCTACTATGACCTCTGCTGACTTCTTGCGGTTCGTTGTTACTACGCTTCCTTTCGAATATTGTCTACTCGTTCGCGTCCGTAAGACCTCCTCGGGTAAGAACAACAACCTTCCTCCCACCTATCTGCCGCATTTACAACACAAAGTTCGGGCAGTATCGGACTTTGCTTTGTTTAGCAAGCTCATCCGCTTTGTATTGCCTTATATGCGATTTCTGTTCGTCAGACCGGGAGTTTGCCCGCAGAGGTACTTTTAAACCTCCACATCCGGCTTCCTTCAGATTCCGCCTCACGACGGACACCCTTGCCTTCGGCTAACGCTTCCTACTGCCAAGCGCGTAGCGGACTTCCACCGCCAAGTTGTCGCCCATGCCGAGCGCACTAAAAATAAACAGGCAAGCACAGCTATTTGTACTTGCCTGTTCATTTATTTCTGACATTAAAATTTAATTAATTCCCGGCTCATATACTTCCTTAAGCTTCAGAAGGTGTTCGTATTTATCCATAGCGGTTTTCTCTGCAGTGGCGAACAGTTCCTTAGCGCGCTCGGGGAAGGCGCGCGTCAAAGCCGAATAACGCGCCTCATTCATTATAAAATCGCGATAGCTTCCCGTTGGTGGCTTATTGTCGATAGTTAAGGGGTTTTTCCCTTGTTCTTTAAGCAAGGGATTGTAACGGAATATGTTCCAATAGCCGCACTCGACAGCCTTTTTCATTTCCTTTTGACAATTTACCATGCCGCCCTTAATACTGTGCATCTCACACGGGGCATAAGCTATAATAAGCGAAGGACCGTTGTATGCCTCTGCCTCGTTAATCGCCTTTATGGTCTGATTCATATCGGCACCCATGGCAATCTGGGCAACATATACATAACCGTAGCTCATTGCTATTTCGGAAAGACTCTTTTTGGCTATAGACTTACCTGCCGCGGCAAACTGCGCAACCTGACCGATTTGAGAAGCTTTTGAAGCCTGTCCTCCGGTGTTGGAGTAAACCTCGGTATCGAATACCATTATATTTACATCCTCGCCCGAGGCTATTACATGGTCTAAGCCTCCGAAGCCTATATCATATGCCCAACCGTCGCCGCCGAATATCCATATTGACTTTTTGTTAAGATATTCCTTATATTCAAGGATTTCTTTTTCAAGCTCACAGCAATCGCACTGCTCGCGGCATACGGAATTCTCAAGCATTTGGATAAGCGCCTTTGCAGCCTCGCCGTTAGCTTCACCGTCGCTCACGGTAGCAAGATACCTGTCAAGGATGGCTTTCATTTCCTGAGCATTATCAAGAGCCGTATATTTTTCGGAAAGCTCTTTAATTTGATCAATAAGCCTGTTTCTCACCGCCTGCTGCCCGAGTAACAGTCCGAATCCGTTTTCTGCGTTATCTTCAAACAGGGAATTAACCCAGGCGGGACCCTTGCCTTCCGCGTTGACTGTATAAGGCGATGTTGCGGCAGGTCCTCCCCAGATTGACGAACAACCTGTTGCATTGGAGATATACATTCTGTCGCCAAACAGCTGTGTTACAAGGCGTGCATAAGAGGTTTCGGCGCAGCCTGCGCATGATCCCGAGAACTCAAGAAGCGGGGTTTTGTATTGGCTTCCTATAACGGTATTGTTAGCAAGCTCTTCCTTTATGCCGACATTTTTAACCATATAGTCGAAAACCTGTTGCTGGTCGTCCTGACTCTCTCTGGATACCATTTTCAATGAATTGGTCGGGCAAACTCCCACGCACACACCGCAGCCCATACAATCAAGGGGAGAAATCGCGAGTGAATACTTATAAGAATCCTTACCTTTTCCCTTTTTACCTACGATTTTTGTGTTTGCCGGAGCTTTTTCGGCCTCCTGCTCATTTAGAGCAAAGGGACGAATCGTAGCATGGGGGCAGACATATGAGCATTGGTTACACTGGGCGCATGTGTCCTTATCCCATTCAGGTACAGTAACTGCAACTCCCCTCTTCTCATAGGCGGATGCGCCTTGTTCAAAGGTACCGTCAACATGCTCCGCAAAAGCCGAAACGGGTATAGAATCGCCGTCCATATTCGAAATGGGGTTCATAATATTGTCAACCATTTTTACAAGCTTCTCGGGACCTTTAAGGGTACCGCCCGCACCGTCGCATTCTGCGTTTGCCCATTCGGCGGGAACCTCGATTTTCACGAAGGCTGAAATACCCAAATCAATTGCCTTATGGTTCATACCGACTATTTCCTGACCCTTGCTTTGATAGGATTTAGTCGCGGCATCCTTCATATACTGAATTGCATTATCAATCGGAAGAACATTAGCAAGAGCGAAGAAGGACGCCTGAAGTATGGTATTGGTCCTCTTGCCCATTCCGATTTGTACCGCTAAATCAATAGCGTTAACCGTATAAAGCCGTATGTTGTTTTTTGCAATATATCTTTTTGCGTCCGCCGTCAAATGAGCGCCGAGCTCTTCGGGTGTCCATTGGCAGTTAATAAGGAATACGCCGCCGGGTTTAACGTCGTTGACCATTTTAATACCCTTATCAACATATGAGGGATTATGGCAGGCGACGAAATCAGCCTTGTTTACGTAATACGGGCTCTTAATCGGTTTATCTCCGAAACGAAGATGTGAAACGGTTATGCCGCCGGTTTTCTTGGAATCATATTGAAAATAAGCCTGAACATATTTATCGGTATGGTCGCCGATAATTTTAATTGAGTTTTTGTTTGCCCCTACAGTTCCGTCACCGCCGAGTCCCCAAAACTTGCATTCGATTGTACCCGGAGCCGCCGTGTTCGGCGAGGGAAGCTCGGGAAGGGAAAGGTGCGTAACATCGTCATGAATACCTAATGTAAACTGACGCAAGGGCTTTTCCTTTTTCAGCTCTTCATATACCGCGAACACGCTTGAGGGCGGCGTATCCTTGGAACCTAAGCCGTAACGGCCCCCGATAACATCGGCTTGCCTTCCTACTTCGTTCATCGCCGTAACAACATCCATAAACAAAGGCTCGCCTAAAGAACCCGGCTCCTTAGTTCTGTCAAGCACGGCAATTTTAGCCGCTGTATTGGGAATAGCCTCCCAAAGCTTTTCGGCACAGAAGGGTCTGTAAAGACGGACCTTGACAAGTCCTACCTTCTCTCCTTTGGCTGTTAGATAGTCAATAACCTCCTCAACAACATCACACATAGAACCCATGGCGATAATTACCCTGTCGGCATCGGGGGCACCGTAGTAATTAAAGAGATTGTAGTTTGTGCCAAGCTTCTTGTTAACCTTGTCCATATAATCCTGAACAATCGCCGGGAGTTTATTATAATACTCGTTGCAGGCCTCCCTGTGCTGAAAGAAAACGTCACCGTTCTCATGGGAGCCGCGCATTACGGGACGTTCGGGATTGAGAGAGCGCTTACGAAACGCCTTAACGGCGTCCATATCGCACATTTCCTTAAGGTCCTTATAGTCCCAAATCGATATTTTCTGTATTTCATGAGAGGTTCTGAAGCCGTCAAAGAAATTGATAAAAGGCACTCTTCCCTTAATTGAGGCAAGATGCGCCACCGCACCAAGATCCATAACCTCCTGCGTGTTTGTTTCGGCAAGCATTGCAAAGCCCGTCTGACGACAGGCATAAACATCGGAGTGATCGCCGAATATGTTGAGCGCTTGCGTAGCGACGGTGCGGGCCGATACGTGAAAGACACCCGGAAGCAGCTCCGCCGCTATTTTATACATATTGGGAATCATAAGAAGTAAGCCTTGAGAGGCTGTATATGTTGTCGTAAGAGCACCGGCATTCAAAGAGCCGTGAACAGTGCCTGCCGCGCCTGCCTCGGACTGAAGCTCAGAGACCTTAACGGTTGTTCCGAATATATTCTTTTGACCCGCTGCCGCCCATTGATCAACATAATCCGCCATAGGGCTTGATGGGGTTATCGGATATATTCCGGCAACCTCGGTAAAAGCATATGAAACATATGCGGCAGCATTATTGCCATCCATTGTTTTCTTTTTTCTTGCCATTTAATCTTCCTCCTGTGGTAATACAATAATAAAAAAACACTGTTAATTATAATAACACCTTTTATCCGGAATGTAAACAATAAATATGTGAAATATTCGGCAAACTTGCCCGACTGTATGATGAAAGATCTGTAAATTGGGCACAAACGCTAATTTAAGCCTGCCGGTTTGCCAAAACTAACGCAATAATACATTTTTTACTTAATATTAATTGACAATTTGAGGAAATACTGATATTTTAGGTATATCTAATTTTTTTTACTGAAAGGAGCAAGTCCTTTATGGATGACCCAGGACCTAGTAGCTTGTTAAGCTTGGCTGTGAATGCGTTGCAATCCGGTTTAATAAATAAAAATGCACTGTTAATTCAAGTTCCTCTACTTCTGTTTCTGATTATCGTCAACGCGTTTTTCGCTATGTCTGAAATTGCGATTATTTCCTTGAACGATAATAAGATTGAGCGAATGGCGGAAGAAGGGCACAAAAAAGCGAAGCTTGTTATGAGGCTTACCCAGAATTCCAGCAGATTTCTCTCCACAATTCAAATCGGTGTAACGCTTGCCGGATTTTTAACCTCGGCTTCCGCTGCCACAAGCTTTGCTGATGCTCTGTCAACCTCAATTTCTCAAAGACTTACGTCTGTTCCTCAAGGCTTTATTCACGGTGCCTGTGTTGTCCTGATAACGGTTATAATATCATATTTTTCCCTCGTTCTCGGCGAGCTTGCGCCAAAAAGAATTGCCATGCAGATACCCGAGAGAATTTCATTCGCAGTTGCCCCCGTTCTGCTTTTTACCGCTAAAATTACAAAGCCCTTAGTTAAGCTTCTCTCTCTTTCCACCAATGCAGTAGTGCGGCTGTTCGGCTTAGATCCAAACGCCAGCGTTGAAAACGTAACCGAAGAAGAAATAAAGATGATGGTTGACGTGGGCGAGGAAAAGGGAGTTATTGAATTTGTTCAGCGTGAAATGATTAATAACGTCTTTGAGTTTAACGATCTTGACGCAGGCGATATTATGACCCACCGCACCGATATGGTAGCAGTAGATGCCGATGACACCTCGTTTGAAGAGTTTGTCCGGCTTGCCATTGATACGGGCTTTTCAAGAATACCGATTTATGATGAGGACCCCGACAATATTATCGGCGTCATATATGTAAAGGACTTACTTGGCTATGTCGGTAAACAACTGCCCGGGAAAAATACTCTTAAAAGTATAATGCGAGACGCATATTATATACCCGAAACAAAGCCCTGCGGTGAGATTTTTGCAGAAATGAGCACAAAGCGCATTCAAATGGCGATAGTTGTGGACGAATACGGCGGAACAGCCGGTATTCTTACTCTTGAGGACCTTGTTGAGGCAATAATGGGCAACATTTTAGATGAATATGACAATGAGGATGACGAGATTTCGCAAATCGACGAATACACATTTACGATTGACGGCACTGCGGATTTAGATGAAGTAAACGAACTCATCGGAGCCGAGCTTCCTGAAGGCGAATATGATACTCTTGGCGGTTATATTATAAGCCGGCTGCGGTACCTTCCCAAGGACGGCGAGATGAACACGGTAAAATATAAAAACGTTACCTTCACTGTCCTTAATGTTGACGAAAGACGTATAGGAAAAGTCAGGGTTGAGGTCTCCCCCCTAATCAAAGAAGAAAAAAATGTAGAGAATGAATAAAGAAAATTTGTGTGATTAAACCGTTCTGAGATGCCTACGGTTTTTTATTCGGACGGGAATTTTACTCGTCACTATAATTTCGATATTTCTATGGCTAGCTGCTTGAAATGGCAAAATTCATCTGTTATTCTTTTTCAAATAACTTTTTGCCAAGGAATTATTTTACTTCGCGTTGGCAATAATCTTAATGAACCTAAGATTATTTTGACGGGGGTAATATCATGCAGTTTGGCAAAGTTGAAATTTGCGGGGTCAATACCTCAAAGCTAAAGCTCTTAACGGAGGCGGAAAAAACCGAGCTGCTGAAAAAGGCGCACAACGGTTATAAAAAAGCCCGGGAGGAGCTGATAAGCGGAAATCTCCGCCTTGTCCTTAGCGTTATTCAGCGCTTTTCAAACAGAGGAGAAAACCCCGATGATCTGTTTCAGGTCGGTTGTATAGGACTTATAAAGGCAATAGATAATTTTGACATCTCCCAGAACGTACGTTTCTCAACTTATGGCGTTCCCATGATTATCGGCGAAATAAGGCGTTATCTTCGTGATAACAATACCATCAGAGTAAGCCGTTCTATGCGTGACACAGCTTATAAGGCGATGAAAACGCGTGATGATTTAACTAATGAAATGCACAGAGAACCTACAGTTGAGGAAATTGCCGAAAAGCTCGGGGTAAAAAAATCAGAAGTTGTGCTCGCTCTTGAGTCTATCGTAGAGCCCGTTTCTTTTAATGAACCCGTATATTCAGACGGGGGCGATGCAATTTATGTCTATGACCAATTAAGCGGCGGCGAAGATGATCTAATGTGGATAGACGAAATAATGCTAAAAGAGTCCCTTAAATCCCTGTCAAGCCGTGAAAAACTCATTCTATCTCTTAGGTTTATCCAAGGAATGACGCAAACCGAAGCTGCTAAAGAGGTTGGTATTTCACAAGCTCAGGTTTCCCGTCTTGAAAAGGGAGTCTTAAATAAAATACGCAATAATAAGTAAAAGCAAGTGATTTTTTGAAAAAATATGCCAATCTTGAAAGTCCCAAACACAGCAAGCTTCTGTTTGCGGCCTGTTTTGTGGTTTATTCAGCCTCCTACATCGGGCGCATAAATTATTCGGCTGCTCTTGTCGCAATAGTTTCCGAGGGGCTTTTCACAAAATCGCAGGCGGGTATTATAGGATCGGTTTTTTTTATATTTTATGGCGCGTGTCAGGTTCTTTGGGGTTATTTAGGTGATAAGGTATCGCCTTTCAAAATGATTATAACCGGCACGTTATTGGCGGCTATATTTAACTTCGCTTTTTCTTACTGCGAATCTTACCTGACAATGGCTGTTATCTGGGGCTTGAACGGTATATCGCATTCAATGCTCTGGTCCCCTATTCTGCGTATTCTTTCTAATGTTATTAACAAGGATTTGCGGGCTAAGTCGTGCTTGAATCTATCCCTTTCATTACCCCTGGGAACCATTTTGGCCTATCTTATTTCCTCCTTAATTATTAAGTATTTCGGCTGGAAATATGTGTTTTCTGCCGCTTCTTTTATTCTGATAGCTGCAATGGGCTTCTTTATTCTTGTTTTACTGATAATTCGTCCCCACCTAACCTTGACTGCCAGCCCTTCCCCCAATGTTAAAGCTCAGTCTTTTGGGGATGTACATAGAAAAAAACTTCTAACCTTGCTAATTTCCTCGGGTCTTATTTTTGCGATACTGCCAACCGCTTTACACGGAGTAATTAAAGAGGGAATTACCACATGGGTGCCCACCATGGTTTCTGAAACATATGGTACATCAGCCTCCTTCTCAATCTTCTTAATGATATTTCTGCCGATTTTCAATGCGAGTGGCGCTTACTTGATTTATCCTATATACAAGAGCATTATGAAGAAAAACGAAATCACAACCGCCGCATTTTGTATGCTTTTTGCCGTAATTCCTATTACAGCATTACTGTTAATGGACAAAACGGCTCCAATAATCAGCGTAATCCTAATGGCAATGGTAACCACTGCAACACATGCTTTCAACTATATGCTTATTACTCTCGTTCCCGTGAAATTTGCATTATTCGGAAAAACGGCGACGGTAACGGGAATTATGAATTCCTCGGCGTATGCGGGCTGCGCCGCCTCTACATACGGCTTTGGATTAATTGCCGAAAAGCTCGGTTGGCAAATGATTGTTTACATATGGCTTTGTCTTTCTTTTATTACATTTATTATTTGTATTTCTCTTGCAAGAAGATGGAGAATTTTCAACAAAAGTATGGAGGACTGTTTTGAACGTATTTGATTTTGACAACACAATATATAACGGGGAAAGCGCACTTGATTTTTTCTTCTTCTACTTGCGGCATGACCCCTTCCTTTTAAAGTATGCGCCACAGGTATTTCACGCTCTTTACAGATATAAAAGGGGTACTGTAACGGTTGAGAATGCAATAAGCACCTATGGGGACAAGGTCAGCGAATACTTCAAGAGCATGAGCGATATTAACACAATAGTCTGCCAATTCTGGGATAAGCATGAGAAGAATATTAAGCCCTTCTACCGTGAAATTCAAAGGGAGGACGATTTGATTATTTCGGGCTCTCCCGAATTCTCCTTAAAAGAGATTTGTAAAAGAATAGGCATTAACTATTATATCGGTTCGGTGCTTGACCCCGATACCGGCGAATTTATCCGCTTTTGCTTTAAGGAGAATAAGGTAAAGGCTTTTAGGGATATTTACGGGGATAGCAAAATTGAAAACTTTTATACTGATTCTCTTCACGATTTGCCGCTGATTGAAATTTCGCAAAACGCTTATCTTGTAAAAGGCTTAAAAATTGAAAAAATCAAATAGCTTGTTCTTTAACAGATTCCCTTCTCATATATTTTAGGGAAGGGAGTTGTTTTTATGGCAGAAGAAAAAAAGAGCTTCAATATTCCGCACAATTGCATACTTGAGGACAGGCGAATTTTATCAGTATCCGGAGTATCGGATGTTGACAGCTTCGACGAGCAGACAGTTACCGTTTTTACCGATTTGGGAGAGCTTACAATCAAGGGACATGACCTACATATAACACGACTCTCCGTAGACGTCGGCGAACTGATTGTTGAAGGAAAAATCCAGTCAATATCATACTCCGATACCCAGCCTAAGGCCTCGGGATTTTTATCTAAGGTGTTTAGGTAGCCTTTATGTATACCTTTGCAATTAACGAGCATCTTGAAATATTCCTTTTATCTCTCGGAATGGGCTTTTTATTGGGTATACTGTATGACGCGGTCAGAATTATCCGCCTTATCGTCTCTAAGGGTAAGGCGGCTCTCTTTGTCTTCGATTTTTTGTATCTTGCATTATGTTCGGTACTCGTTTATCTTTTTATAATTGCCGTTAATATGGGCGCTGTAAGAGCATATATAATCATAGCTCAGCTCCTCGGTTTTTTCTGTTATTATATCTCCTTCGGGGTGGTTGTAATACGCGTAAGTGATAAAATTATCTCCGCTTGTAAGAAAGCGTTAGGGATTATATTTAATGTCATTAAAAAGCCCTTTTGTCTTCTTGCGGGTGTGATTAGACGAATTTTTGGAGCTATTAAAGCGTTTTTTAAGAAAAAATCATTAAAAAGTAAAAATTACTTTAAAAAACTATTGCAAATAAACAAGGTTTCATTGTATAATTTAATTGGTATATTCTCTTTGTTTAAAAAATCAAGAAAGTGATTTTTAAGAAATGATAAATAAAAGAAAAGGAAATCAAAAACGCCCCGAAGGAATTATCATTAGCCTGCTGATTCTCACAGTCTTTCTTTATTTGCTTGTAACCTTTATAGGTTTACAAACCGATATTAAGGAAAAAAAGGTCGAGATTGATGTTCTTTCTTCTCAATACCAACAGCAACTCGCACAAAACGATGAGCTTCAGAAGCTGATAGATAAGGGAGATGAGGCTCAGTATATAGAGCACATTGCAAGGGAGCAACGCAATTATGTCTATCCGGATGAAAGGGTTTATTTCGATATAACCCCCGGTTCATATTAATTCATTTTTTGAAAGGATAACAGCACATATGTCAGTTGAGAGCGGCGAGGTACTCAAAGGGAAAGTCACCGGTATAACTAATTTCGGAGCTTTTGTCGAATTGCCGGACGGTTCGTCGGGAATGGTCCACATATCGGAGGTTTCAAACTCGTTTGTTAAGGATATCAGGGAATTACTTACGGAGAACCAGGAAGTAACAGTCAAGGTACTCGAAATAAACGAAAAAGGCAAAATCAGCCTTTCAATTAAAAAGGCTTTGCCGGAAAGCGAAGATAATCCGTCGCGGTTTGAAAAACCTAAAACCGGCAGACCTCGCAACGGAAAACCGAATGTTTGGACCGGTCAGGCACCGAAGACTGACGGGCGAAACATGTCTTTTGAGGATATGCTCGCAAGCTTCAAAACCGTCAGTGACGAAAAAATCAGCGATTTGAAACGTTCGAATATCGCAAAACGGGGTTCATCCGTCCCCAAGCGTGGCGGCGGGTCAAGACCATAAGAGAAGCATCGGTGACGGATACGTCACCTTTTTTTAGGAGTGCTATGAGAGAGATAGATGTTAAAATTATAAAAGAAGCTGTTTGCAAGCTTTTTATTGAGGCTAACCACAAGCTGCCATGCAGCCTTGTTGAGACAATTAAGTCGTTCAGCCATACCGAAAAAAGCCCCGTTGCGCGCGGGGTGTTCTCCGACATGATTGAAAACTTGAAGGCCGCCGAGGAATTGGATATTCCCATTTGCCAGGATACGGGCATGGCCGTACTGTTTATTGAAATCGGTCAAAACGTTCACTTCATTGGCGGAAGTCTTTATGAAGCTATTAACGAAGGGGTTGCCCGGGCATATACAGAGGGCTTTATGCGCTGTTCAATAGTCGCAGACCCTCTTAAACGCGAAAACACTCGCAGCAATACGCCCGCCTTAATTCATACAAGCATAGTTGACGGCGAAAACGTCCGCCTTACAGCTGCCCCAAAGGGATTCGGAAGCGAAAATATGAGCAAGCTCAAAATGCTTACACCCTCGGCGAATGAAGATGATATTGTTAATTTTGTTTTAGAGACCGTAAAAACAGCGGGCTCTAACCCTTGTCCCCCGATTGTTGTCGGTGTAGGGATAGGAAGCGATTTTGAAGGAGCCGCAATATTATCAAAAAAGGCATTGTGCCGAGATGTAAGCGAGAGAAATGCGGACAGCTTTTACGCGGACCTTGAAAATCGCATGCTGCTCGAAATAAACAAGCTCAATATCGGACCCCAGGGCTTCGGGGGAAACTGCACCGCCCTTGCCGTAAACATCGAAACGGGCCCCACACACATAGCGGGTCTGCCCGTCGCCGTAAATATCGGCTGCCATGTTACGCGTCACTCATCCGTTTTAATTTAGGATTATATTTGTTAATTTTCTGTGTATTTTATATAAGTTACTTTGACAAAAGCCCTTGAATATGGTATTATTTTCATAGAAACATTATCTGTTTCTATCATTTGGAAAGGGATGTTTTTATGGATATCACCATAGTAGGCCGTAAATGCACGATTAGAGATTCTTTCAAGGAGAGAGTTGAAAAAAAGCTCACAAAGGTCGAAAGGCTCTTCGGTGACGACGCCGTCGCCAAAGTAACCGTTGCAGTCGAAAAAACATATCAGTCTGTTGAAATTACCGTCAATAAAGGCAGTATGATTTTTCGAGCTGAAGAAAGAGCCGTAAACATGACCGACGCCCTTGACGCTTGTATTGATACTCTTATTCGTCAAATCCGCAAAAACAAAACCAAGCTTGAAAAAAGAATACGTTCAGGTGCTCTTGACGATTTTGTTTCCGATTCCGTTAAGGAAGAAACGGATTTTGAATTAGTTAGAGTTAAAAGCGTTTCCCTGAAGCCGCAAAGCACAGACGAGGCTATTCTTCAAATGAATATGCTTGACCACCATTTCTATATATTCTTAAATTCCTCATCAAACAGTGTTAATGTTGTTTATCGCCGCAAGGACGGAGGCTACGGTCTTATAGAGCCGGATGTTGAATAATCGAATATCACTAAGGGGCTCCCGCAGTTTCTTTTGTGCGGGAGTCCCGTCTGTTTTCATTGTACAGGACTGTCAGCCGTGGCAATTCCTCTGCCTATTATATAATATTGCCAGTTTCATGGCGGTAATATTTGTGACATTTATTCTCGAATTATTGTTGCTTTTTTCGTATATTATGGTATTATCTGGTATATTGTTACATTATGTACAATGAGATTTCAGAAATAGCGGCACTACAAAACTAAACGAGGGATTTTTATTTGCTTTATACTCTATTTATATTTTAATTTCAACTTCTAAAGAAAGGAGTATCGAAGAAAATATCGGGGTTATTATGTAAATGAATCATTACCGTCACGGGCTGACAGCGGGTCGGAAATAATAAAAAACGGAGAGCTGTTAAGAGCGGTTCAAGAACTAATTGATAACACAAAGCAATAAGATGAGATTATGTATAGAAAGGGGCTGTAAAATGACAATACAACCATTCGATAAATCGAACAGACAATACATAGCCGAAGCGGCACAGCTTCTTATTGACTGTTTTCCGCAAGCGTACTCTGACTGCGCATACGATGAAATGACACATATTCTGGAGGATGAAAAGCTTGCTTTTATGGCAGTCGAAAATAATCATCTTATTGGCTTTGTCGGAGCCATGCCGCAATACGGAATGACAGGATGGGAGCTGCATCCTCTTGCAGTACGCGAAAATTTCAGAGGAAGAAGAATCGGTACCGAACTTGTTGCGGCACTTGAAAAAGCAGCTACGCAAAAAGGTTGTATCACGATGTTTCTTGGTACGGACGATGAATTTGGAAAAACATCCTTGTCGGATACAGATTTATATGACGATACCTATACAAAAATAGAAAACATTAAAAATCTGCACAAACACCCGTTTGCGTTCTATCAGAAAGTCGGATATAAAATTGTCGGCGTGATTCCGGACGCAAACGGCATTGGCAAGCCGGATATCTGGATGGCAAAAAGAATCAATTAAATATATGAAATAATTGCAATTTGGCATGCCCTTCGACGCGGAGGGTAATGCAAAATATTTGATCTTGAATATCGTGGATAGAGCCTATCCCTTGAAAAGAGAGCTGCCACTGTATGACAGAAGCAAGAAAGGCATTACCGCCATAAGCGCGATAATTGAATAAGTTAACCAGTTTGTTGATGATATAAAGGAGCATTTGATATGAGTAAAGCTATTGTTCAATGGGATAAATCCGCGAAAGCATATGCTGAGTCACAGGAATGCTCTGAATTTGCCGAAAGCAATAAAATGGTTGTTCATTCTCGTTTTTCAAAATTGCACGGCGAATATGTTCTCGATCTCGGCTGCGGCTTTGGCTGCTATACGGAGTATTTTCGTAGTATCGGCGCTAAAATCATTGGCGTAGACGGTTCTGCTGAAATGATAAATATCGCAAAAGATAAATATCCTGACTGTGATTATAAAATTGCAGATATAACTCAAAGACTTCCGTTTGATAGCAATACATTTGACATCGTATTTTGCAATCAAGTTTTGATGGATATAGAGGATATTGCTCCTATATTTGCCGAAGCGAAACGTATCTTGAGAAACGGAGGAACATTCTATTTTTCAATTGTTCATCCGGCTTTTTATGACAGCGAGTGGCAGACTGATGAAAACGGCTATAAATACGCAAAAGCCATGAAGGCTTACATTGATAAATATAGCTTCACACAAACTTTTTGGGGAGAAACCGCGCATTTTCACCGCCCGCTGTCATATTATTTAAATCTTGCTTCGGACAACGGATTAATTTTAACACACGTTGAAGAACCGAAATCATATGACGGAGTGAGAAAAAACAAAGACTTGCCTTTATTTATATTTTTTGAGTATAAGAAGATATAAGGATATTGAGTTTTTAAATATTATAAAGAAATATATACTTTAAGGAAACTCCCGCATTTTCTATAATGCGGGAGCTTCTTCTTTCACTTTTATATGTTCAAGGGTTTATCATTTGTCGTTTTTATAATCCTCCGTTATGCGCCCGTCCTGAATTCGAACAATCCTGTTTGCCCTGTTTGCTATACCCGTGTCGTGAGTTATAAGGATTATTGTCCTTCCCTCTTTTGATAAATCTTCAAGTATTCTCATAACCTCTTCGCCTGAACGCGAATCAAGATTGCCCGTGGGTTCGTCCGCAAGAATAATCGGCGGCCGCGCCGCTACGGCTCTTGCTATTGCGGCTCTTTGCTGCTGCCCTCCCGAAAGCTGTGTGGGCAAATGTTTTTTTCTGTTTGAAAGTCCCACCCTCTCAAGCGCCTCATCGGAGAGCTTACGTCTTTCTTGCTCCGGCATCCCCCTATAGATTAGCGGAAGCTCTACATTGGCTTGAGCGGTTAAGCTTGAAATAAGGTTGAAGCCCTGAAAAATAAAGCCGATTTCCCTGTTTCTTATATCCGACAGCTTATCATCGTCCATAGTTGACACATCAATAGAATCAAGCATATAAGAGCCGCTTGTCGGGATATCCAGCAAACCCAGCATATTCATCAAGGTGGATTTACCTGATCCGGATTGCCCTATTATCGCCACAAATTCGCCCTTCTCTATCTCTAGGGAAACGCCGTCAAGAGCCCTTACCTCATTTTCTCCGGGATTATATATTTTGTACATATTTTCAACTTCTATTAAGCTCATAAAGCACCTCCGAGCTTCTCAATTATATGCCCCGATAAGCATCAAGTCAATGAACAAACGGTTAATTATTCTTTACAGCTCATTTCAATGTTTAAGTTGTTGTCCTTTATGATTTTTTGCATAAGGTCTAAAAAAATCGGTACACTCTCACAAAGCGGCATGGAATTGTCAAATGTATAATCGTATGAATACTCATTGACGCAGTCGTCCGCCGCGTTGCCGTACTGCTCTTTTTGTGTTGGGTCGGTCCGCGTTATCAAGAGCGTGACGCATTGGCTGTTTGCTTGCGAAACGAATTTTTCAATCTGGTCCTTTTCCCTTATATGAACAAACAAAATTTCTGATTCACTACTAATAAACTTTTTGTATTCTGAGAGCAGGTATTGATTGGGCAAGTCGTTATAATCGGCAAAAACACGCTTCAGCTCTGCTAAAAAACGCCTTGAAGCAAGATCCTTTTCTCCCTTCCAGCCGTAATTTATCGCGATTTCTTTAATTGGAGTGATTGCGGAAATGTTTCGTGTTTTAAAGCATTTTTCAGCCGCATGGCAGAGAGTATCCTTTCCTGCCGCTCCCTTGCCGTTTATAACTATACAAAGCTTGTTATGCCGTTTCATTTCCTCAGCTCTTCTTTCAATAATTAATCTAATTATACTTTGCCCGGAGCAAATCGTCAACTCGATGTTTTAATTTCACGAATATTTTTTTTCAAAGCGTGTACAATAAGAAAAAATAAAGAAAAAGGCGATATGATGACTGAAAAAGAATACGGTGAGATTGTAAAAAAGACATCCGAAAACTCCCCTCACCCGAAAAACATAATTAAAGCTTTTCTTTTCGGCGGGTCTGTTTGTTGCTTCGGAGAAGTCTTAAAATTTATTTACTCAAGCTATACGGCAATGAATGAGGACGAAGTTAAAGCCGCGATATCCGTAACCTTGATTGTTATCACCGCAATTCTGACAGGCATCGGTGTTTTTGATAAAATTGCCAAGCATGCGGGAGCGGGTACCGTCGTACCCATAACGGGATTTGCAAATTCAATCGTGTCCCCTGCTATAGAATTCAACGCCGAAGGCAGAATACTCGGTACTGGAGCTAAAATGTTTAATATCGCAGGTCCCGTTATCGTATACGGGTGCGGCGCGGCTGCTTTTTACGGATTTATAGTCTATTTGTTTTCGCTTTAAGAAAGGAGTCTTACGGTTATGCCTGAAAGACAGGGAAGATATACACTCCTTTTACCGTCACGACCGTCTGTTACGGGAACTGCGGCAATAGTCGGCAAAAAGGAAGGCGAAGGTCCTTTAGCTAATGATTTTGACAAAATCCTCGAGGACGAATTTGCAGGAGAAAAAACCTTCGAAAAAGCCGAAAGCAAGTTGCAGACAATGGCTGCTTCTCTCGCTCTTGAAAAAGCAGGATTGACACACAGCGCAATTGATTGCATATTTGCGGGTGATTTACTCAACCAGTGTATCGGTTCCTCGTTCGGTATGCGTGATTCCGATACACCTTTTGCCGGTCTGTACGGCGCCTGTTCGACAATGTCACTTTCCCTTGCCTTATCCGCGATGTTAATTGACAGTCGCGTTATGAATTCTTGTATTGCCTGTACCTCATCACATTTCTGTTCAGCAGAAAGACAATACAGACTGCCGCTTGAATACGGAGGTCAACGCACCCCCACATCTCAATGGACCGTTACGGGTGCAGGCGCGGCTATTGTCCGAAATGTTCCCTCGGCACCCGTACACATTGACGCCGCCATAATCGGCAGAATACGCGATCTTAAAATTACGGATCCGAATAACATGGGCGCGGCAATGGCTCCTGCGGCGGCTCAGACTATCGCCTCTTTCCTCGGCGATACAAATACCTCTCCCGCAGATTATGACCTTATACTTACGGGCGATCTCGGAAAAACAGGCACGGAGCTTTTGCATATGCTGATGTTAAGCGAAAACAATATTGATATTTCCGGAGTTCATAATGATTGCGGACTCATGATTTACGACATGGAAAATCAAGATGTTCACGCGGGCGGGTCAGGCTGCGGCTGCAGTGCGGTCGTTGTTTGCTCTCATATCATTAACAGAATAGGTCGTAAGGAGCTTCAAAAGGTCTTATTTATAGGCACAGGCGCACTGTTATCGCCTACATCGACGCTTCAGGGCGAATCAGTACCGGGAATTGCTCACGGCGTCCTGCTCACAAGCGAATAGGAGAATGCACAATGTCGAAAAAAAAGATTGAAAACGAAGTCAGCAGCGCAATTACGACGGTAAACTCCGCACAAAAGTTCATCGGCGTTTTATCTCTGCTTAAAAAGGTCGCAATAACTGCCACAGCGGTCTATGTCGCAGTAATGATGTTTAAGGTTTATAAAGATAGCTGACAGCCTGTATTATTAAAATAAGACCGCCCGAAACGACGGTCTTATTTCATCCTGAACAGTCTTTGTTGCAGTAAGGCTTTGTGGTTGTCTAAAACTCAACCGTTTCCTTCGCATATTTAGAAACATACTTATCTTGATAATAATTTTCATTAACTACGGTAATTTCGGAATTTGTTTTAGAGGTTATTACCGTACAGCCTCTTTGCTCTCCTTTACTGCTGATACCTATATAGGCAAGATAGTCTACACTCATACCGTAACAAAGCATAACGCCTTTATATTTTAAGGCGATATTATTGAGGTGGTCGTGACCGCAAAAAACCGCCTTTGTACCGGTTAACGATTCAAAAAATTCATCGTCGTTTACTCCGCAGTAAACAAGTCGGCCGCTCTCTCCTATCTTTCCGTGTATGTACTCAGTGTTTTCGGTATCCTTAAGGCCGCTGTCGCAATATTCGTTATAAGCATCAAGATATTCCGTTAGCGGGATATGCAAAAAGCAAAGGGAGCTTACATAAGGCTCAGTGTCTTCACCCTTGTCTTGCTTAAGAGTGTTATTAAGCTGCGTCATTTCAAGTACCCGGGATTTATACCAATCGATTTGGTTTTTATGAAGATTGTCATATTTCCAAAATACGCCGAAATAGTCTTTGTCCGTATATGAATGACTGTCAAGCATAATAAGGCTCTGGGTTATAAGACCTTTTGTGTTTTTTATATTTATGATGTAATTGCCGATACCGTCAACATTTTCGGGTCCCTTTTGGAACAGGCAGTATTTAAGGCTGCTGTCCTCATAAAAGGTGCCAATGGTATTACGCGAATAATACGAATATGCCTCTGTATCATGATTGCCTAAAACAACAGTCCAGTAAGCCCCGAGCTTTTCCATAAGAGCCGCCATAAGCTTAGCGCCGTTTTTGTTGTTCAACGTCATTGCCTGCGGTGTGGGATACGCTATATCACCTGTAATTATCACAAGGTCCGGTTTTTCCCGCGTAACCATTGAAGCTACCGCATTGAGTGCGGCTCTATCCTTTTTATAGCTTAAAAAGCCGCCGCCTAAATGTATATCGGTAAGCTGTAATATTTTAAAATCTCTGTCTGTAATAAAAACAGTATCGCCGTTATCGTCTTTCAGTGGTCTAAGTCGCGAGGTCTCATCATAAGATACCAAATCAAAGCTTTGGGCAAACTCAAGATTTTTTCTAATCAGAACGGAATTCACAACAGCCGTTACCGCGCAGAAAGCCGCAATAATCCCTAATAAGACCGTGAATACTTTTAAAAGTATTATCCCGATTTTTTTAAGTATTTTCTTTATTTTCATTGTGACCGTCTCCTTCCTGTATTCGCTTATGAGCATAAAATATTTTTGCCGCCTCCTCGGAGTAATGTCCGTTTTCATCCTCAATATAAAGCACCGGACTTATTCTCAACCCCGGACTGCCGCCTTTTCTTCCTTCTGCCAAGATTAAGGACGGTTCGGCACCTCTTCGCTGGACAACCTCACGAAGACGCTTTGGCTCAATACCGTATTTCCGCATCGCGTGGAACAAATCGCACAACCTTTCGGGACGATGGCATACCGCAAAGCTTCCGCCATATTTAAGGAGCTTGCCTGCAGCCCCTAATGCGTCCTCGAGAGAACAGCAAAACTCGTGCCTTGCATTTTTTCGCTCCTCGTTTTCGCTGACAATTCCGGCACCTTGCTTTTTGTAAGGGGGATTTATTGAAACAAGGTCAAAATATTCAAAGTCTACAACACCCTCAAGGTGCCTTATATCTGCGTTTATACATTGTATTTTATCACAAAGCCCGTTTGTTTCAAGCGTATTATTAAAAAGAGCGCAGGCAATTTTGCTGATTTCTATGCCCTTGAAATCAGCAAAATTGCCTGCGAGATCGGCGTCCGAGGTAATAACATGGGCGTCGGATACAAATATTTTTAACCCCGCCCCGAGATTTTCTGTTTTTGTACCTCTTAAAGGCATTTGGATAACCTCATTTACAATAGCATAAAAGAACAACCGTCAAATTCATCATTATAAACAGCGGCGCGCTTTTCGGCGCACCGTATATATTATTTAAGCTAAATCATTCCTCCGCAAAGCTGAAATCTGCTTCCATCTGCATTTTTGCGATTTTTTTCATATCGTCGGGGGATGCGTTTTTCGTAGCATGAGCGATTGCGTCGCGCCGTTCAAGCAACTGCTTATACATCAGGTCGCGCCGTTTTCCTGTAAGGGGATATAAAAACTTCGGCAACACTCCCAATGCACCTGTTATTACCGGAAGCCCTGTGCTCAAAACAAAAAGCCAATATTTTGTCTTGTAGCTTTGCGTTCCCACTAATTTTCCTTGCTTGTAGCCTATCCTGCCCATAATAATGTTTTTAATAACGTTATTTGCAATCCTTTGGAGCTTCGTAATAAGCCCCCTCGCTACACTCGTCATAGCCTCTGTTCGATATCCGTTTTTCCATTCGCAATAGTCCATAGCCTCGTTATAAAGCTCACTGGGTATAACCTTTCTTATTGCGTAAACGCACATCTCGACACATTCCTCTATCATAATTACCGGAACCATAACACCAACCTTAGTAAAGTTCTTGTTAATTATGCCGATGCCGCACACTGCAAGCCAACACATATCTGTCCATATATCGGAAAATATCCAAAGTGCACGAGTAGAAAACCTGCGTCGGACCCTTCCCAATAAAGCATAACCCGTGTAAGTGAATAATCCCCCCGGGATGCCGACTATTGTTTGAAGAGTCGCTGAGCCCAAAACATCTATATAGTAATCGGTCATACTTGTTCCGACTGAAAAACCCTCTAAGAATTCCGAAAGCGTTATCAGCAGGATGGGTTTGTTGTTCAATATGGATCTTAAACCTTGAATAACATTCGGGCGCTCGATAGACTGAACAACACGCTCCTTTGACACTATGAAAAAGAAAAGCGAAGCGGCAACAGCAATAAAATTAGTTGTAATTCCAAATCCCGCAAAAAGGTTTTTAAGACTCCAATTAACCTTTTTGTTATTAACAAGGTCTAACAAAAATCCCATTAAAAGCTCAGGAACATTAGAGCCTATGGCAAGAACCTGGCTTTGAGTTATCAGCCTTGTTCTTTCTATCGGATGCGGGGTGAGTGTTGAAAGAAGCCCTGTGGTTGATATTGACGTAAAGGTACCCGCAGTTTCGGTTACAATATTAAAAACGAAATAAAAAATAAATTTAGTTAAATCAGTATCGGTGGTTCCCGCAAAAATAAAAGGTAAAAGCCAATAAATACAAGAGATAAAGGACATGGGGATATTAAACCCTATTAGATACGGTCTGAATTTGCCCCAGCGTGTGCGAGTGCGGTCAACGGCAAGTCCTATAATTGTATCGTTAATGACATCCCAGATTCCGCCTACCGCATCTAGAAATGCAAGATAATTAAAGTTTATAAGTAAAACATCATAAATAAACCGATTTCTGAATTTATTGACGTTAAAGCCGCCCGCCCAATGGTTTGCTATGTATCCAATGGTTTCAACTCGTCCGACATACCTTCGCTTGGAATGAATTAAATCCCCTTTTGGGCTTTGCTCTTGTCCGGTATTGTTCTGTGTTATCTTGCTCAAAAATCCCACCTCAAAAGTTTTATTCTATTCATAAGTGTTGCGCCTGTTGCGACTTAGCGTGGTTTTGCGACTTGAGTAATCCTGATAATGCTTCTCTTTTATCACTGTAGCATATAATTAAAAACTTTTCTACAAATTTATAATATTTCTCTAAAATAAAGACCTCTGGTCCTTTCGGCGTCAAAATCCTCTCGTTTTCTAAACATGTCATAAACCTCCCGAACGCGGTCTTTATCCTCAACAGTAAAATATAGCGTTACAAAATCGGCAACACAGTCCTCTTTATCTGCGGTATACAGCGGAACGCTGTTAAGAAGCGTCATATACTCTTTTTGTCGGCAAAGCAATGTGAATTTCACATTCCTTGAGTCGGATATTTCAGCCTTTCCCGAGCATTTGAGGCATCCGAGCGAAGGCTTTACGGGACAAACGCGAAACTGCATAAGGGGTAAATAGCCATATCCGATATATCCTCGCTTAAGATGCCCGCCAAGCCTTTTAATCCTTTTGAATTGGGTTTCAAAGGACACCTCTAAGTCTGACAGCCCCATATCTTCATAAAAGGCAAGACTCAGGGAGTTGACAACATTCAGTCCGAATTGTCCGTGTACCGAAAGCCCTGATTTTTTAATAAGCTGTATGGCACCTAAATTCCCCGTGGCGGCATGCTTTATCCCCAGCTGCCGCAGCCGGGATAGGCAGCTCAAAACCTTTTGCTCACTTTCGGGATAAATGAGAACGGGCAGCTCCGCTATTACTTTTTCGCAAAGAGCTTTTGACTTTTCGGGGCTTTTTAACAGTTCATTAATCGGCACATAGATATATTCGGCTGTTATTCCCTCGGGGAGCTGTGAAATTTTTTCTACCCTCAATCTGATTTTCGGGACTCTCGGAAACTCCCTGACGCTTATCAGGGGCAAAGGAGCTTCGATTACAGCCCTGTTTGACATTGTCAGTTCCTTTTCAAGCCTTGATAAAGCGTTGCGCCTAAGGGAATTTATCTGAGCGCTTGACATCGTAAGCCCCTCGTCAATTTCTATATCTGCCTTTTCCAAAAAAAACGCAGTGCCTCCGGTCTTAGACAAAAACCTTAGCGCATCCTCTCTTAAAAGAGTCTTTCCGTTTTTTTCCTGAGGCTTATCGCCAAAGACCAAAGCGCTTTTTCCTTTTGCGGTTACGATTAATTCTGCCGACCGGTCTTTTCGTATTTGAAGCCTTGCTCTAATCGGGATAACGCTCTTTTCCTTATCATAAAGCCTGCCGAACTCTTTTAGTACGCTGCCTGCCGATGTTACATCTTCCTTGGAGCGTATACCGAACATTTCCGAGCCGCGCCGTGCGGTAAGATATCCTTTGGTAAAACCGCTTCTTGAAAATACGGCCTGAAGCTTTTCACAGTCAACCGCCTTGCCTTCTAAGGCGTTTTTGCATGCAGTAACCGCCGCCGCAACGTATTCGGGACGCTTCATTCTACCCTCAATTTTGAATGAAGACACTCCCGCGGCGTGCAGTTTCTTAATTTCCTCAATAAATGACAAGTCCTTTAAGGACAAGGCATATTCCCTGCCATAGGCGTTTGAGTTTAATCTGCACGGCTGAGCGCACAGTCCCCTGTTCCCGCTTCTGCCGCCGAGCATTGAAGATAGATAGCACATTCCGGATACGCTCATACAAAGAGAGCCGTGAATAAAGCATTCCGTTTCAATATCGATACTCTGTGTTATTATCCTGATTTCATCAAGGCTCAGCTCTCTTGCCAAAATCACCCTGCCGAAGCCGAGCTTTTTTAGAATTTCCGCCCCTGATATATTGTGAATTGCCATTTGCGTTGAAGCGTGAAGCATTATATGCGGACAAATAGCCTTAACGCGGCTCATAACAGCCATGTCCTGGACTATTATGGCATCTGCGCCCGAGCGTGCGATTTCCTTAATTTGCTTATCAAGCTCGGGAATTTCAAAATCAAAAACAAGGGTGTTTAAGGTAACATATACCTTAACACCTCTTATATGACAATAAGCTACAGCCTCATAAAGCGCTTGAGAATCAAAGTTTTTTGCATTCCTGCGCGCATTAAAGCTCTGCGTTCCGAGATACACGGCATCGGCACCGCATCTGACGGCGGCAAGAAGCTGTTCGCTCCCGCCTACGGGGGCAAGAATTTCGATTTCGGACATTTTCACACCTCTATGCCCTGTTTTTAACGAGTCTTATAATATCTCCCTTTTGAGCTTTAATCGGGCAGTTAACGGTTATGATTTGCTTTGGGTGGGGCGCGCTGTCTGTACTGCTGCCGTTTTCGTCCGTTATGCTTTCAACCGTGAAAGGAGCCCCCGCCTTTCCCGGAGACAAAACCTCAAGCGTATCGGCAAGTGAAAAACGGTTTCTTTGCATAAGGGTAAGCTTCCCGTCGCTTGAATCGGAAAGTGCAACTCCCGCGAAAACTCCGCTTGAGTGGTACAACCCGTCGTTAAATGTATTCTTCTCAAGCCGCCCGAAATAAAATCCGCTGCTGTACGGTCTGTGGCTTACGGCTTCCAGCTCCCCTTCAATAATTTCATTTGATTCCGTGCCATCAAGCGCCATTCTGTACGCGTTTACAACCACAGCTATATAATACGATGTTTTCATCCTTCCCTCAATCTTAAAGGAGGTGATACCCGCATTTTTCAGCTTGTCCAAAAACGATGCCGCATTTAAGTCATGCGAGCTTAGTATTGCCGTATGACCCGCTTGCTCAACCACCTCAAAAAACTCGTTTGGTCTGTTCTGCTCCATAAGGTAATACTCCCAACGGCAGGGCTGGGTACATTCGCCCCTGTTGCCGCTTCTGTCCGTCAGAAAGGAGCTTATTAAGCATCTTCCCGAATATGCCATACACATAGCGCCGTGTACAAAGCATTCAAGCTCAAGCTCCCTTGGGGTCTTCGCCCTGATTTGAGCTATTTCATCAATTGAGACCTCCCTGCCTAAGATTACTCTTTGGGCGCCCATCTCATAGTATGCTTTTGCTGTTTCATAATTTATGCAGTTTGCCTGGGTGCTGATATGCAAGGGAATGTTCGGTGCGGTCCTTTTTATCACCGAAAGCACTCCTAGATCGGCAACTATTACCGCATCAACCTTGGCATCCTCAAGAAATTCAGCATAGCTCGGAAGCTCACTAAGCTCGTGATTTTTCACAAAGCTGTTTACGGCGACATAAAGCTTTTTACCGCTTTTATGAGCAGTTTCAACGGCTTTTATTATCCCCTCACGGGAAAATCCCGCGCCTTTCGCCCTTAACTGTAAAAGCGGTCCGCCTATATAAATAGCGTCCGCTCCGTATCTGATGGCCGTATTAACACATTCCATATCACCTGCGGGCGACAGCAGTTCAAAGCTCTTCACAGCTTAACAAACTCCTCAACATTCAAGACGAATATCGTAGCTCCGCTGACATGCGTTTTTGCCTTGACATCCGCTGCAGAGATCCCTCTTCCGAAAGAAGCGCTTGTGGGAACCTCTTTAATTCTCGTGCTCGAATGGTCCTTAATTACGGTAATGACTTTTTCAACCTCGTCATCCTGTGCCCCTATTAAGAGAGTAGTGTTACCCGTCTGTAAAAAGCCTCCGGTAGTGGAAAGCTTTGTTGTATAAAATCCGGTAGTCGTCAAAGAAGACGAAACAACTGCGCTGTCATCATTATTAACAATAGCGATTATGAGCTTCACTATTATTCCTCCCTGTATTACATATAAGAATTAAACAACTTTTTGCTGCGTTTGTCAAGTTTGTCGAACTTTTCAATCTCATATCTGTTGTCGCTTGCGTCCCGTAATAAAACTCTGCCGTCATATAAAATTTTTATATCATTGTATCTGCTCTTAATGTCAAAGCTGTATATGCCTCTGTCTGTTTCAACCTTCATTTTCATTAACCCAAATTTTTCATAGCACTCAATTATATATAATATTTTCGGAACAAGATAATACTCCTCAAGAGCTTTTTTGACACATACTCGGCTCTCATCCATAAGATAATTGACATCGCGGATAACAGCTTTTTCGTTTCCTTCCTCGTCAAGTAATGTTATATACTTATCAATACCCGTAATAGGAAACAATCTTCGCGCCTCAAGATTGTCAAAGGTCCTCCCGTCGTACATCTCTACATTCAGCAATATTCCGTCCCCGAAGGTTATTTTTGCGTTATCGTATTCTATATATATCCTATCCATTTCAGCACCTCAAAACTATTCCAAATTCTCATTTTCCTTACTTTTGCGTATTTTTTCGGACATATTTTGAATTTCAATCAGTTTATGATATTTTCCGCCTAAAGCCATAAGCTCTTCATGCGAGCCACACTCTATAATCTCTCCCTTATCTACTACTATTATTTTATTTGCCTTTCGCAAGGTTGAAAGTCTGTGAGCTATCATAAGCGTGGTTCTGCCGCTTATCAAGCGCTCAACTGCGGTTTGGATAAGCTCTTCCGTCTCCGAATCAACAGCTGCCGTAGCTTCATCAAAAATCAGTATCGAAGGATTCTTAAGAACCGCTCTTGCGATTGAAAGTCTTTGCCTTTCTCCTCCCGAAAGTCCTGCTCCTCTCTCCCCGAGCATCGTGTCATACGCGTCGGGAAGTCTTGCAATAAAGCAATGCGCATTGGCGATATCGGCCGCATGGATAACCTCTTCTACGGAGGCATTAGGATTACTGTAAGCTATATTTCTGAAAACCGTGTCCCTGAACATCAGCGGCTCCTGCTGAACATAGCCTATCTTACTTCGGAACGACTTAAGGTCTATTTCCTTAATGTTCATGTTATCAACTGATATGTCGCCCTCGTAATTGTCATAAAACCTCATTAACAGGTTTACTAACGTGCTTTTCCCTGAACCTGTTGTTCCCACAATGCCTACAATGTCACCCGGATTTATTGTCAGGTTGATATTATTAAGCGTCTTTTTAGTCTTGTCAAAAGAAAAACTGACATTTCTGAATTCGATTTTCCCCATAAACCTTTTGACCTCATTGCCCTTGCCGAAATCCTGTTCGGGCTCCGCATCGATTATGTCAAGAATTCTCTCTGCCGACGACAACGCGCTCTGGTAAGAGTCATTCAAATTTGCGAAAAAGTTGACGGGACCGTAAAACATTCCCGCATAAGAGATAAAGGAGACAAGAAGCCCTAATGAAATAGCCGAGGCTTCTGCGTTTGCAATTCCGTCGATTACCCATTTGCCGCCTATCCCCCAAATAAAAAGGGAGCCGCATGTCACAAAAAAGCCAACCGCATGCGGAAAAATATTAGCGATAACGGAAGCTCTGGTATCCTCCTTAAGCCATTCCTCGTTATATTCATTAAACTTGGATATTGCTCGTTCCTCGCTCGTAAAAGATTTTATGACTCTGATTCCCGGTAAAGTGTCGGAAAGAATAGAGCTGACGGATGACCACCGACGCCAGATACGCCTGTATATGGGAAATATTCTTTTACCAAAGTATCTTGACCCGAGAACCACTAACGGCACCGGGACGAGTGAAAGCAATGTAAGCTTCCAGTCAAGCGTGAACATAATCACTATAATTCCTATCATCAAAAGCAGCTGAACCAAAGCCTCCTGAGATATTCTGAGCATAAATGCCTGTAGGGTATTAGTATCACCGCTCACCCTTGCAAAAACGGAGCCTGTACTTGTTTTATCATAAAAGCTCAAGGGGAGATACTGCGCTTTCGCATAAATGTCGTTTCTCAGTCTTGTAACCGTTCTGTCACCGCTAACTCGCATAATGTGTCCGCGCCAAGTGCCTATTACATATTGAACCATATATATCAGAAACAACGTGCCTACGGCATTGGCGAGCTTTTGATAATCAAGGTTTTTGATTATGTCGTCTACTAAAAGCTTTGTTATGTACGGCGGAGTGAGCGCCATAGTTGTGGTAATAATCGAAAGCAGCAGACAGCCTATTAGCCTGTTTCTTTCAGGGGCAATATAAACATAAAGCTTTTTTACAAGCTTCCCCTTAGAAGCACAGTTAATGCACTCTGCACCCGGGCGTGAGAGTGAGCGGCCGCACTTCGGGCAAAAGGCTTTCATTTTTTCAAACGTTGCCTCTACCGCTTCTATTTCTTTTTCCAAAGCTTGTCCCTGAGAAACCGCCAAAAAAAAATCCGCTGCCGCATCCGCAAGCGCGGCGATTGAATATGTAAAGCGAATGAGATTGACTTTAGAGTCTTCAAACTGCGCGCAAAGCATCGCATTACCGTACATTCTTTTTACCTTTGCTTGCTTTATTTGCGCAATATTTATAATTAAAAGCCCGTCCGGATGTGACTTGTCAAAAGCAAAAACGCGCTTTTCGGTAACAATAACAGCTGAAAGACCGTATCTTCCTTTCAGGTCAAGATCACCGATAAGCGCAAAAACAGCATTTTCATCGCTTTCAAGAAGCTTTTCCATTCGTTCTCGTATCTCTTCGGGTATTTTACTGTTTGCTATAAGGTTATCCACCGGCACAGAACACTCCTTTACACAGTTAAAACCCACACTTATTACATGAGTTATAACAAAAACGAGGGGAAATATCAAGCTTTTTATGCAAAATAATACTTTTCGGACCAACGGATAATATTATAACTGATTGACAGTGCTTTTTGTGCAATATTACATATGGTTTTACGCAAAATAACTTTTTTGAAAAATTCTTAAAGATTTTCTATCCTGACGACATTATATCCCGCATAAAAATCATTATTTTAAGTTATCAATAACATTTCTGTAATAAATAATAATATTTTTAGTAGAATTAACAAAAATTTTTATTTTTTTTAATACATTATAAATAAAAATAGCGTATATATGCATTAATTTAATTTTTTTCTAAAAAAACACAATATCTTGTTGACATCCCTGGTAATTTGTGGTAGTATGTAGTCACGCGAAGAAAAAAATGAAAGGATGCAAAAAAATGAAATCAGAAGGAATTGTCAGAAATATCGACAGCGTAGGGAGGATCGTTCTTCCAAAGGACCTTAGAATCAGACTCGGCCTTGATACCGAGAATGCCGCTGTTGAGATTTACACAGAAGGCGAAAAGATAATTTTCAAAAAATATGCCCCGGCTTGCATATTTTGCGATAGTGCTGATGATATTGTTGTTTATAAGGGCAATAATATTTGCAAGGAATGCGTTAAAACTTTAAACCAATTATAATCTTGGCGGTGAACTAATTTTGAGCCTGTTTAATAAAACGCCTCAAAACAGTGGTGAGTCAGGAGGTAAAAAGCAAAAAGGAAACGCTTTTGTTCCGCGTGATTTTGACAGAGAAGAACGAATTGCTCTTCAAAAAATGGTAACCACAGTCCCCATAGCACGAAAAATGCTCCCACAGCAATTGCTTATTAAGGCTGTTGTCGATTTTATCGGCAGAAACGTTCGGATGGGCGCAAGTGCCGCAAACGTTGTTAACACAACGGTTTATCCTCAGCTTTTTTTCGTTAATCTCCAGCTTGTTGAGGATTGCACAAGACGCGTCTCACTTCTTGAGCCTTATTGGAGATTCGAGGGGAAACAACCCTCCGAGCAGCTTGGAGAGATTATTGAAAAAAAACACGATATAGTGGGCGCTTTTATTGAGAGAAGCTTTTTCTTTACTATTGACAAGCTCAAAAAAAAGCGTTTGTCGAGCTCAAAAAGGAAGGTATTTGATGAATACCAATTTTCTCTGCTAAAGTTTAAGGATTTTATAGACGAAGAGAATCAGAGTTTTTTCGCAGAACTTTGCGAGAACTGCGAGGAATTGAAACAATGAAAGGAACTCTCTATATCGTCGGAACACCTATCGGAAATCTTTCGGACATATCTCCCCGCGCGTTAACAACGCTCGGGGAATGTGATTTTATTGCCGCAGAGGACACAAGAGTAACCATAAAGCTGCTTAATCATTTCGAAATAAAAAAGCCGCTGATTAGCTACCACGAGCACAACAGCCGCGAGCGAAGCGGTGAAATTCTTGAAAGGCTTTTAGAAGGTCAGTCTTGCGCACTTGTCTGTGACGCGGGAATGCCTTTGATTTCAGACCCGGGCGAGGACCTTGTTAAGCTGTGCCGCAAATTTGGCGTTGTGATTACCGTTATTCCCGGACCGAGCGCCGTTATAAGTGCCCTGGCGCTTTCTGGTATGAGCGCAGGGCGTTTTGCCTTTGAGGGGTTTTTGACTACCGCTAAAACAAACAGAAAAAAACATCTCCGGCAGCTTGAAAATGAAAGGCGTACTATGGTTTTTTACGAAGCGCCGCATAAGCTTGCATCAACTCTAAAGGATATGCTCGACCACTTCGGTGACAGAAATATTTCAATTGTCAAGGAGATTACGAAAATCCACGAAAATGTCGAATATACAACGCTTAAGGCTGCTGCCGAAAAGTACGAAGCGCTTAAGCTTAAGGGGGAATTCGTACTGATTGTCGAGGGGGCGCCCGAAGAAATAAAAGATCCCCCCTCCCTCTCGTCTGCCGTTGCTCTTGCTAAAAGGCTGTCGGAGGACGGTCTTGCGATGAGTGAAGCCGCTAAGAAAGCCGCAGGGCAAACAGGCGTTAAAAAAGGCGATATTTATAAAGCCCTCGTTAACGGTATTTGACTTAACGATTTGCTGTTTTTCCCGCAGCGCCGTAATATATTTAAGACTTCAAGGAGCATAAATAATGCGAAAATATCTTTTGCCGCAAAACGGTAACTTTTATAAGGCTAATTTGCATTGTCATTCTGATTATTCGGACGGGAAGCTATCCCCACAGGACCTAAAGCAGCTTTATATGAAAAATGGTTACTCCGTCATAGCGTTTACAGATCATGACATTCTGCTTGAACATCCCGAGCTTAATGATGAGAATTTTCTTGCTCTTAACGGATATGAGCTTGAGGTTAGTGAAAGCGGTAAAAAATGGCCTGACTCTAAAACATGCCATTTATGTTTTATTGCCCTGTCTCCCGACAACATCACGCAGGTGTGCTGGCACAGAAGCAAATATCTTTTTTCAAATTCCGTAAAACACCGCGAGAAGGTTAGATTTGATGAATCCCTTCCCGACTATGAACGGAAGTATACGCCCGCGTGCATTAACGATATGATTCGCTTAGGGCGTAAAAACGGCTTTTTTGTGACATATAATCATCCCTCATGGTCACTTGAGGATTACCGTGAATACAGTAATTACCGCGGAATGAATGCGATAGAAATTGTAAATTTCAGTTGCTGTGTGGGCGGGTATGACGACCATAACGGCAGAGTATACGACGATATGTTAAGAGGCGGAAAGAAGATTTTCTGCATCGCTGCCGACGATAACCATAACAATCACGAAAGCAATACACCAAAAAGCGATTCTTGCGGCGCATATATTATGATAAAGGCAGAAAGGCTTGAATATTCCGCTATCACGGGAGCACTCGAGTCCGGAGATTTTTATTCGTCGCAGGGACCGGAAATTACCGCTCTTTGGGCGAAAAAGGATGTAATTCATATTGAATGTTCAACCGTCCGTGAAATCACACTATTGACGGGAAACCGTTCCTGTCAGCTCAAAACCGCAGGCGCCAAAGGTATCAAAGAGGCGGATTTTAAGCTCAACGGCGATGAAATTTATTTTAGAATTGAAGCGGTTAGGCACGATGGTAAAAAGGCTTATACTAATGCATATTTTCTTGATGATTTGAGGCGTTAATGTAAGTATTTAAATGACGGCGATTTTGATTTAGTGAAATATCTTAATTTAGCAATAACGCATGACTGTCGAACTGTAATTGAAATTTGAGATGCTTTTCAATTAAATGTGTGTGAATAATGAATGATTTACTGTATTTATTAAAAATTTGCCTCTTTAAAGAAAAAGGCGGATTAAAGGATGGTTTTACAATGCTGCATCAAATTTTTGATATCAAAATTGACTATAGTAAAGCGGGTTTGGATGTTACCGCGTCCCCGAAGCTTTTTTCTTATGTACTCGATACCGGATATGACGGCGGCGAAAAGGTCAATCGTCCTGCCGTAGTGATTTGCCCCGGCGGCGGTTATGCCGGCACATCCGACCGTGAGGCGGAGCCTATCGCAATAAGGTTTAACTCGCTGGGATTTCACGCTTTTGTTGTACGGTATACAACCGGTTTTCCGATGCGTTTCCCGGGCGCTTTGCTTGAATGCGGCAAAGCCATAGCCATGGTGCGAAGACGCGCGGAAGAGTGGCATATCGACCCCGACAAAATCATTATATGCGGATTCTCAGCCGGGGGACATTTGGCAGGCAGCGCGGGCGTTTTTTGGAACAAAGAGTTTGTTACAAAGCCGCTGAACATTCAACATCAGGAGAATAAGCCAAACGGCATGATACTATGCTATCCGGTCATTACCTCCAACGAGTATGCTCATCATGCTTCAATTCACAATCTGCTTGGCGAGCATTACGACGAGCAAAAAGAATTCGTATCTTTGGAGAAGCAGGTTTCTAAGGATACACCTGCCGCTTTCCTCTGGCACACCTATAATGACGATGCTGTTCCGATAGAAAACACCTTATTGATGGCAACAGCACTGCGGGCGCAAAAAATCCCCTGCGAGGTACATATCTTTCCCAAAGGCCGCCATGGGCTTGCTTTGTCTGCCGAAGAAACCGGAGGAGGACAGGCGGAAATTGCCTGCTGGCCTGATATGGCGGCGCGGTGGATAAAAGCCTTATAAAACTTTGGTGTCAATAGAGAAAAAGGCAGTTTCAAAATAAAATCCTGTCGATTTTGTCGGCAGGGTTTTTGTTTTGTATTCTTCGCTATTCATTAACAGGATTTTTGTAATTAATAATGAAGTCGCTGCGCTGATTAATAATAAATAATTTTGCACCGAAATCGAATTGCTTGCAAGCTCGTAAGTCTTGCGAAACCGCAAACCAGTGATATAATACCGTTTAATATGGTAATTAGGATTGTTTTGACATCGCTTGACATATTATGTGATATTATGAAATATTGTGACTATGTGCGGATGTGAAAGGAGCGATAATTCGTGATTGATAAAAAGCAGATGCTATCAAGGCATTAATACTAAATATCTCTTCCACCTGCATTTGACAGCTATGCCAATCACACAGAAAACTCTAAGGTGTTGCCTACCCCGCAATTAATGATGACAGGTTATATCGTGCAGCAGTCCCACTGTCACCCCTTGCCGAATAAAAGCGTTAATTTTAATTGCTAAGCTGGAGGAAGTCCTGCCTTTGTGCAAAAAATTGAAAGAATAGTTTTACATGTCACACACGCACCAACCCCTCCTTACACCACAAAAAGCCCCTTCACGGGGCTTTTGCTGTATCGCCGAAATCACTGTAACCGTTTATAATAAACATTTAACCCCGATCACAGAGTTTTCGGCTGTTTATTCGTTGTGTTCCGTATTAAAGCTCATATCGCAGTAAAGAGGGAAATGGTCCGAGACATATTCCCCGTTTATTCCCGCTGTTACAACCCTGTAAACGCTCGGGTCTAAAAGTTCGTTTACAAATATAAAATCTATAACCTTGCCTTCATTAAGTGAGGGCTTTGTGTCGTGAAAGGTCAGGTAATCCATTGTGTCCGGGGCAAGAAATTTAGCATCCTTCAAAATACCCGAATTCTCTAATATGTTATAAGGCTCGGCGCCCTCCCTGATATTCATATCGGCGGTAAACACTACCGGCAAATCCGGATACCGTGAAGCAAAGTCGAGTATCATTTCCACGCTGTGCCTTCTTGCCGAAACACCCAGGTGGTCAAAATGAGAGTTAATATGCATATAGCTCCCGGCGGTTTGATTGTCCCTTAAAACAGCCCATGTGCAAATACGATTGAGTGAGGCATCCCAGCCCTTTGAGGGGACCTCGGGAGTTTCGGAAAGCCAGAACCAACCGGACTCGACGAGAGTGTATTTGTCCTTCAAATAAAATATCGGGGAATATTCACCTTTTTTTTCACCGTCATCTCTGCCGACCCCGACATATGCGTAAAGCTCAAGCTTATCCTCTAAGGCAAGCATCCAACCGGGGGTTGCCTCCTGAAGTCCTACGGAATCGGGCATAGCTTTATTTATCGTTTCGGCTACAATATCTATTCTTTGTACCCAGCTTTTCAAGCCCACATTAGTGCAGCGGATGTTAAAGGACATTATTCTTAAATCGTCATTCTCGGACTTTTCTTCAATATCGACAATAACCTCCGGCTTTTCGTATAATGAATCCTTAGCTATGCCGGATAGTGTCCCGATAAGGGCAATCGCAGCAAGAATAATTGCAACAAGCTGTTTATAATCAATGATAAGCATATACAACACCTCATGCAAATTATACTATAATTGTTTTTTCTTGTCAATTAAATCCGCAACAAGCACGGCAGGTCCTATAAAATCCGCCATAGCCTGAAGCGATGACATTTGAATTCGGTTATCATCAAAGATGGTCTGTACTTTTTGCAGTTCTCTTGAAATTCACGGAAAAGCTCAGTATTCCATATACTCCCGAAAACAATTATCAAAAACGTTGCTCCCAAAAATAATAAGAAGCTTATTTTCTTGTAAAGCAAGCTGTCTGTAATATAACAAACAAAAAAGCAATAGAAAAATGATATTTATATGCGTACATTCTTCACTGACTTCCCCTTTAATTTTTAATTCAAAGCTTACTTTGAGAAATTACCGCTATTTATATACCTTTGCGCTGTTTCCCTTATCCTTTTCGGTATTTACTTATTGTATAAAATATGGTAAAATATTTTCTATTACCTAAATCATTTTTATAGGAGTTGCAATTTATGGCGAATTTTCTTCTTTCGGCGTTCGCGGACGAAGCGGGCGGCGGCATACTTGACCAGATTGACGCCTTAAAGGCGAACAAGCTTACACATATTGAGCCTCGCGGTCTTGACGAGGGCAATATTTCCGAGTATACGCCCGGGCAAGCAAAGGAACTCAAAAAGATACTTGACGAAAACGAAATAGGCGTTTCGGCAATAGGCTCACGCTTCGGAAAAATCGGGATTGACGATGATGATTTTGAGGAGCATTTTGAGGAGTTTAAGAGCTGCGTTGAGGTTGCCAATATCCTGGGCACAAAAAGAATAAGAATGTTCAGCTTTTTCTTCAGCGAAGACGTGAGTAAGCAGGAATATCGCGACGAGGTTTTTGAGAGGATTGACAGAATGTGTGATTATTCCTTGCGTAGCGGCGTTTGGTGCTGTCATGAAAACGAAAAACATATTTACGGCGAAAATGATACTGAATGCCTTGATTTGCTTTCTACCTTTAAGGGAAAGCTCTTAGGCGTCTTTGACCCCGCTAATTTCATTCAATGCGGCACAGATGTTCTGAGCGCTTACGATTTGCTTGAGGAATATATTAATTACCTTCATATTAAGGATTGCTTATACGAGGGCGGCAAGGTACGCCCCGCAGGAAAGGGAGACGGGAAAATAGTAGAGCTGCTTAAACGATTCAACAATAAGGACGGGGAACGCTTCCTTACCCTTGAACCTCATCTAAAAGTGTTTAAGGGGCTTGATAAGCTCGAGGCTGAAGGCGGTCAGGCTGAAAAGCTGAAAAACGATTATACTTACTCGTCAAACCGTGAGGCATTCGACGCTGCGGCAAATGCTCTTTGGCAGTGCCTTGCTCAGGCAGACTGTATTTGATTATATATTTTCGGAAGGAATGGTGGATTATGTTTACTCATCCCATATTAAAAGGAAGAGTTGCCGTTATAACGGGCGCGGGCGGAGTTCTTTGCAGCAGCTTTGCAAAGGATCTTGCGGCGGTGGGAATGAAGGTTGCTCTACTCGATTTGAGGCTCGACGCTGCCGAGAAAGCGGCGGATGAAATTAAGGCTACCGGCGCAACCGCTCTTGCGGTACAGTGTGATGTTCTTGACGGGGCAAGTCTTGAGAGGGCGAGAGAAACCGTCAACAGTACACTCGGAACAGTTGATTTACTCATAAACGGCGCAGGTGGAAACCACCCCTCGGGAACTACTACGAAGGATAAGCTTGAGCTTTGTGATATCTCCGAAAAGGCGCAGGGGGTAAAAACCTTTTTTGACCTTGACCCCAAAGGGATTGAGTTTGTTTTTAATCTTAACTTTTTGGGAACTCTTCTTGTAACGCAAGCCTTTGCCAAGGATATGATAGGTAAAAAGCATGCCTCTATTATCAATATTTCATCAATGAATTCATATAAACCCTTGACAAGAATCCCCGCATACTCGGCGGCAAAGGCGGCTGTATCGAATTTTACGCAGTTCATGGCGGTTCATTTTTCAGATGTAGGGCTGAGAGTCAATGCCATAGCGCCGGGCTTTTTCTCCACCAATCAGAACAAAGCCTTGCTTTATAAAGAGGACGGCTCGCTTACTCCCCGCTCCGAAAAAATCCTGTCGCATACTCCTCTTGGACGGTTCGGCGTTCCGTCCGATTTAACGGGAACTCTTCTTTTCCTTTCCGATGAAAGCTATTCAAGCTTTTTAACGGGCGTAATTATTCCCGTTGACGGCGGTTTTTCGTCGTTTTCGGGAGTATAACCGGCGGCTTAAAAACAAAAAATCGGCAAAGCTTTCTGCTGTGCCGATTTTCTTTTTATTTTTCAGTTTTTTTGTATAAAAGCAACCCTCATGAAAACAATACAGTTGAGGAGAAAAAACAAAATGATGTTCTTAAAAGCTTTTATAATTGGCGGCCTAATTTGCATAATAGGTCAAACCTTAATTGACTACACAAAGCTTACCCCCGGCAAAATACTAGTATTGTTTGTTATAGCGGGTGTTGTGCTGAGTGCTGTCGGCGTTTATGAGCCTTTGCTGAAATGGGCGGGCTGCGGTGCTTCGGTACCCCTGACGGGCTTCGGTGCGCTATTGGCAAAAGGAACAAGAGAAGCTATTCAAAAGGACGGGCTACTGGGAGTGCTTACCGGACCTTTGTCATCGGGTGCCGCCGGAATAATGGCTGCGGTGCTTTCGGGTCTGGTTGTCTCATTCTTCACTAAGTCCAAAACCAAATAAATCGGCAGGCTTTTTGCTAAGGTATTCCGAAAAAACGGACTATCTGAGTGAATTCAAGACCTTGAAGGCGGCTTTGGCATCCGCCTCAAAATCATCTGTGCCTGATTCAATTGAGCATCTCTCACAGCCTACCGACTTTAGATTATCGAGAAAGCTCTTATAATCAAATTCATCCGCCCTGAGGGGAAAGCGCCTTTTCGGCGGATTTGCTATGTGGGAATGAATTATCTGATTATTGTATTTGAGGATATTCGCGACATCATCGCCGTTTTCATACATATGAAACAAATCAGCAAGAGCTTTTACATTATCAAGAGCGCAGTCTTGTGAGAGACAAACCGCCTCTTCTACGGTATGTATCATTTTAGAAGCCCAATGCACAAGCGGCTCAACAGCTATTCTTACCCCGTATTTTGCGCACTCGGGACCCGCATAATCGCGAAGGAAGGCGGTTACCTGCCTATAAGCCTCGTCCTCGGGAAAATCGTCCTCACGGTTTCTTGACCCGCCGCTTCCGAAAACGATTGTTTTAATTCCTATATCAAAAGCAATCGGGAGTACCTTGTGCAGATATTCGATTATTGCGTTATAATCCACTGTTTTTCCGACAACCTTGTTTTCGCCCTTGATAAAGCAATTTGCCGCTTCACATGGGATGCCGTTATCCCCGAGAGCCTGTTTGAAGATGTCGATTTCTTTCCGGCTCATATCACTCATTTCACTTATCGACACTTCAACGTAATCAAACCCCGCCTCCTTGGCAATGGCTATTCTCCCTGTCTGTCTTGCTGAAAAGCAAACCCCTAATTTCATGAATTATTCCTCCCGTATTCAAGTAATTCTTCGGCATTTTTAAGCTGATTGTCCGTAATTTCTCCGCCTCCCGTTATTCTCGCAAGCTCTCGTTTTCTGCCTTCAAAATCAAGAGGTGAAACGAATGTTTGAGTTCTGTTGCCCTCAGTTTTCTTTTCAGTAAGGAAATGCGTGTCGGCAAAAGCCGCTATTTGGGACAAATGAGTAACACATATTACCTGACGGTTTTTTGATGCCGCTTTTAGCTTTTGTCCCACCTTCAGTGCGGCTTTGCCGCTTACACCCGAATCAATTTCATCAAAAATCAGCGTATCTATCCCGTCCTTGTCCGAAAGAACGCTCTTAAAGCTAAGCATAATCCTTGACAGCTCGCCGCCCGACGCTATTTTTGCAACCGGCTTCAAATCCTCGCCGACATTGGCGGATATAAGAAAGCAAACAGCGTCTGTCCCCGAGGCGGACAGCGGAGCCGTTTGAAAGAGAGTCTTAAATTTTACATACGGCATATCTAAAAATTCAAGCTCCTTCGAAACCTGAAGTTCAAATTGTGCGGAAGCCTTTTTTCTTTTTTCGGAGAGTTTCAAAGCCGTTTGCATACAAAGCTCCAGCGTCTCGGCATTTATCTCCCTGAGCCTTTTTATTTTTTCTTCGGAAAAATTCAGGGAATCTAATTTTTCCCGGGCCCTTTCAAGATATGTAATCATCTCCTGCTCGGAGTTTCCGTATTTTCGCCCGAGACGATAAAGCAGGTCAAGTCGCTCCTCGATATCCGCCATCTCGTTTGTATTGAAATCAAGACCGGTGAAGCTATCCCGAAGCTCTTCGGCCGCACTTTGCACAGCGTACATGGCCTCGGTGACATCATTCGCAATTGCTTCTAACTCCCCGTCAACCTCAGCCGCCTTCGCAAGACTGCCGGCAGCTTGTGATAAAAACTCATATGCTCTAAGCTCGCCGTCGCCGCAAAGAGCGCTTTTAGCTTCATTAATAAGCTGCTCAAGCTTTTCGGCGTTTTGAATACAAGCGCGCCTTTTTCTCAGCTGTTCACGTTCGCCTACGCTTATGCCGGCAAGGGTAAGCTCGTTTATTTCATATTCAAGCATATCAGTAAGCCTTGCTTTCTTTTCATCGCTAATTGTAAGGCTTTCGATTTCTTTTTCAACTTCGGTATAGCTTAAATAAAGCTTTTCCATTTCGGAAAGAATAGCTGCATCATCCGCCACACGGTCTAAATAAAAAAGATGCTTAGAGTCGTCAAGAAGATCTCTGCTGTCTTGCTGACCGTGAATGTTAATCAGGCACGAGCCAAGCTCACGCAAAACCGAAACGGTTACGGCAGTAGCGTTAATTTTACATATGTTTTTATCCTGACCTATAACGCGTGAAAGTATAAGGGTACCGTCTTCTCCCTGCTCGATTTCAAGCGATAAAAGCTTTTGCTTTGCCCTATTCGATATAGCCGTAAATACAGCGGTAACCGATGCTTCTTTTTCACCCGAACGGATTAGCTCACGAGAGGTTCGAAACCCCAATACGGCGCTTATTGAGTCAAGTATAATGGATTTACCCGCCCCCGTTTCTCCGCTGAGAACGTTAAATCCCCCCGAAAACTCAATTTCAGCCTTTTCAATTATAGCAATGTTCTCAATTTTAAGATAAGATAACATAAATCTGCCTTTACGCCTTGAGCATTTTATTTATTGTTGCCGTAAGTACACTCGCATCCTTTTCATCTCTGCAAAGCACAAAAATTGTATCTTCCCCGGCAAGTGAGCCAAGAACCTCTTTTAAGTTCATGGAATCGATTGCGGCACATGCCGCCTGGGCAAGACCCGCATAGCACTTTACCACGCATATACGACCCGCATAATCAGTGGAAACAACGGACTCCGAGAATATCGCGTAGAATTTGGAGACCGTATCATCCGTCCCGCTCTTTTCTATGGTATAGCGATAGCCTCTCTTATCGTTAGGTGTTTTGATAAGGCGCAGCTCCTTGACGTCACGCGATACGGTAGCTTGCGTTACCTCGTATCCCCTTTCCCCGAGCATCTCGAGAAGCTCCTCTTGAGTTGCGATATTGTAGTTTTCGACAAGGTCAATTATTAGTTTCTGTCTGCTTCTTTTCATCTCATTCCTCCTAAAATTAAAGCGCTCTTTTCGAGAATTTGTCCAATAGCACATCCATAAATGAATTTTCTTTTATTTTAATCAAATCGCAGGTAAGGTTCGCTTTTTTGATTTTCACCGAATAGCCCTTCTTAATATTTGCAGCTCCTAAGCTGTCACAAGTCAGGATAGCTCCGTCGCCCAAAAACGGTATTTTTACGGTAATCTCGCAATCATCACGAAGTACTACGGAACGCGACATCATTGTGTGACTGCAAATAGGCGTAATTATAATTGCCTCAACAGCAGGCTCTACTACGGGACCTCCGGCAGAAAGCGAATAGGCGGTTGAACCCGTGGGTGTTGAAATAATCAAGCCGTCGGCATTATAGTCATTCAGCTTTTCGTCGTTTTTGAAAAGCATGAGCTTAAGGGAGTGGAGATTTGCTCCCCTTAAAATAACGGCGTCATTAAGACAATTTGCGCTATACTTAATAATTCCGTTTTCATCTAAAAGCTCAACCGAGAGCAAAACTCTTTTATCAAGCTTATAATCTGCGCTCAAAAGCCGTTTGAGAAGATGTGTCTCATCGCCTTCAAGTCCTGCCATAAACGCAAGGTTTCCCGCGTTCACTCCCAACAGGGGTTTCCTGTTTTCTACTGCGTATTTTGAAGCGTAAATAAGCGAGCCGTCACCTCCAACGGCAATTATGACATCACTCGCTTTTGCAGCCACCACCGAAGACAGAAACAAAACCTTTTCGAAATCTAAAAACTTCTCCTTCATTTTCGTGTCAAGATATACCGTACAGCCGAGCGCCGTCAGTTCCCCTAATACCCTTCGCGTTATTGAAAGAGCGTTATCCCTCGTAATGTTCGGGACGACAAAAACAACCATTTTTAACCTCCAAGCTCAAGATGCGATAATCTAACGACTTCTTCGGAAGACATGTAGCTGTTTCCATTTGAGTTTTTCGAAATAAACATAAGATATTCAATATTGCCGCCCGGACCTTTAACAGGCGAATAATCAAGCCCCGAAATATTAAACCCGCATTGGAGAGCGTATCCTATTGATGCATTTATTACTTGTTCGTGAATTACGGGGTCACGTACTACTCCCTTTTTGCCTACATTTTCTCTGCCTGCCTCGAACTGCGGCTTTATAAGGCAAACTGCCTCCCCATTTTCCGCAAGCATTCCGAATAGTACGGGAAGAATGAGCTTTAAGGATATAAATGAAACATCTATGCTTGCAAAACCAATAGGCTCGGGTACCTTCTCCTTTGTGATATATCTGAAATTGGTGCGCTCAAGAACTGTTACCCTCGAATCGGTTCGAAGCTTCCAAGAGAGCTGTCCGTATCCGACATCTACCGCATAAACCCTTTTAGCCCCGTTTTGGAGTATGCAGTCCGTAAACCCTCCGGTAGATGCGCCGACATCCATACAAACCTTGCCGCCCAAATTAATGTTGAATACTTGTAATGCCTTTTCAAGCTTTAATCCGCCGCGGCTGACATATTTTAATAAGCGGTTTCTGATTTCAATTATATCCTGTGACTTGACGCGTGTTCCCGGCTTCGTCTCTTTACGCGAATTTACATACACCTCGCCTGCCATGATAAGAGCCTTTGCCGTTTCACGGCTCTCACACAGCCCGCGCTCCGAAAGCGCCGAATCAAGCCTTGTAGTCGCATTCATTGACCTTCTCCTGATTATTAATAAGTTCATACATGCCTTCGGCGTCAAGCCCGTATTTATGAAGCTGAGAGGCTATGCTGCCCTGCTCTACAAAACAATCCTCAAATGCCCTAAGGCAAAAGGCACCCTTAAAACCGTTCTCTATGAGCATACGAGAAAAGGTTTCCCCAACGCCGCCGCTTTTAATGCCTTCTTCAAAAAAGAAAATCTTTTTGTATGTCATGCACATGTTGACGCAAGAAGCGTCGATGGGCTTTATTGTGTTAAGCTTGACAACGCCCGCATCAATTCCCGATTTGCGCAGTCTTTCAGCCGCTTCGCACGCAAAGGAAAAGAGTCTGCCGTAAGTCACTATTGCTGTACTTGCGCCCTCGCTCAAATATGTTTCGTAATTTTCCGAGGTCGGGACATAACCTTGAGGGAGATACGGCTCACATCCGCGCGGGTATCTGACGGCAACTAATCCGCTTGTATGGTAAAGCGCGCGCACCAAAAAACTGTTAAGCTGTAAAAAACATGACGGGGCGTAAACCGTAACATTCGGAATACCGTTCAAAAACGCCGCATCGTATATACCCTGATGAGTTTCGCCGTCATCCCCGACAAGTCCCGCCCTGTCTATAGCAATAACCATATTTCGGTTTTGTAGTGCTCCGTCATGGATTATCTGGTCAAAGCAACGCTGAAGAAATGTTGAATAGACTACAAAAACAGGAAGCATACCGCTTTCGGCAAGTCCCAGGGCATAAGGTCCCATAAAACAACC
>MWBL01000011.1 GCA_002069015.1 Firmicutes bacterium ADurb.Bin300
ATAGGTCGAGGGCTTGACCATATCTTTGGTTAGCTTCCTTTCTTTATTCGGTTTTCAGGGCACATGAGTCCCTTTGTTTAAGAAGAATAAAAGCAACTCCCCACATAGAGTGAACATATAAGTGAACTCTGTGTGGGGAGTATGTTTTTTCTGCCGAATATGATATAATTATTTATAATAAGCGAGGTGAGTATCGTGCCGGATCAGATAAATATTTTTCTTGATACAAGCATTTTTATGAATATGAGATATGATTTTTCAAGAAGTCCGTTGTTTCGTTTGAAAAAATATGTTTCATTGGGTATGGTGCGACTCTTCACTAATGAAATTGTTGTTCGTGAGGTTGAGGCTAATATCAAAAAAAGATGTTGCCGCCTTTAGGTGGACTTTGTCTTCAGACTGAAGCCCGCAGATTACCTGCGGGCTTGTTATTTAGTGTTTTATCAATACATTCCGCCGCCTTGAGCTGCCATTGCCGCGGCATTTGCTGCAGCGTCGGCCTGGGGGTTGGGCTTGTCGGCAACAAGGGACTCCGTAGTTATTACCATTGCCGCTATACTTGCCGCATTCTGTAAAGCGGAGCGAGCGACCTTAGTCGGGTCAAGAATACCCGCCTTTGCCATATCGGTATAAACTTCCTTGGCAAAATCGAAACCGTAGCCGTCTTTACCGCTTCGGGCAATCGAGTCAATTATAACCGAGCCTTCAAGACCGGCGTTGGCGGCAATCTGGCGTATGGGCTCTTCGATAGCCTTGCGAACTATTTTGATACCCGTTTTTTCGTCTAGGTCTTCTGTGTTGTTAAGAATCTTTTCAACAGCCGGAATAGTGTTAAGAAAAGCTATTCCGCCTCCTGCAACATATCCTTCCTCGACGGCGGCCTTTGTTGCGGCAAGGGCATCCTCTATGCGAAGTTTAATTTCCTTCATTTCCGTTTCGGTAGCCGCTCCTACGCGTATAACAGCTACGCCGCCGGCAAGCTTTGCAAGTCTTTCCTGAAGCTTTTCACGGTCAAAATCAGAAGTTGTGCTTTCAATCTGATTGCGGATTTGAGCTGTTCTTGCCTTGATATCATCGGGCTTGCCGGCACCGTCAACAATGATTGTGTTCTCTTTCGTAATTTTAACCTGGCGAGCGCGTCCGAGCTGTGAAATTTTGGCGTCCTTAAGCTCAAGACCGAGCTCCTCTGTTATAACTTCGCCGCCCGTAAGTATAGCGATGTCACGCAGCATTTCTTTTCTTCTGTCACCGAAGCCGGGGGCCTTAACGCCTATGCAGATGAAGGTTCCTCTGAGCTTGTTTACAAGAATTGTGGCAAGGGCTTCACCCTCTATATCCTCGGCAATGATAACGAGCTTTTTGCCTGCTTGAACAACCTGCTCAAGCAGTGGGAGAACCTCTTGAATACTTGATATTTTTTTATCGGTAATTAAAATATTTGCGTCTTCGATTACCGCTTCCATCTTGTCTGTATCGGTAACCATGTAAGGCGATATATAGCCTCTGTCAAACTGCATACCGTCAACAACCTCACAGCTCGTATCGGCTGTTTTACTTTCCTCAACGGTGATAACTCCGTCCGCAGTAACCTTGTCCATAGCCTCGGCAATAAGTTTTCCGATGTTATCATCGCCTGCCGAAATTGTTGCAATTCTTGAAATATCGCTTGAGTCTTTAACGGTCTTGGAATTTTTTCTGAGAGCCTCGGTAACTGCGTCAACAGCTATCCGTATTCCCTTTTTAACTACCATGGGATTCGCTCCTGCCGCTACGTTCTTCATGCCTTCTCTTACCATTGCCTGAGCCAGAAGAGTAGCTGTGGTAGTTCCGTCGCCGGCAACGTCGTTTGTCTTTGTTGCGACTTCCTTAACGAGCTGTGCCCCCATGTTCTCGAATACGTCCTCTAGCTCAATCTCCTTTGCGATGGTAACACCGTCGTTGGTGATGAGAGGAGCGCCGTACTTTTTATCAAGTACTACGTTTCTTCCTTTGGGACCGAGTGTGATTTTAATGGTATCACTGAGCTGGTCAATACCTGACTGTAATGCTTTACGGGCATCTTCACCGTAAATTATTTGTTTTGCCATTGTAGTTCCTCCTGACTGTAATTATTCAACTATTGCGAGAATATCGCCTTGACGGACAACTATAAATTCCTCGGAATCGAGCTTGACCTCGGTCCCGGAATATTTACTAAGGAGAACCTTGTCACCCTTTTTTACTTCCATCTTGACCTCTTTACCGTCAACAGTGCCACCCGGGCCAACGGAAATAACCTGTGCAACCTGTGGCTTTTCTTGAGCCGAGGAAGCGAGAATGATGCCCCCTTTTGTAGTTTCTTCTGCCTGTGTGAACTTCAAAACTACTCTGTCACCGAGAGGTTTGAGTTTCATAATAGACTCCTCCTATAAAATAATCAATTAATTAGCACTCTATATACTTGAGTGCTAAATGTATTTTACCCCAATTTTCCAAAAAATCAAGCACTTTTTACAAAATTCATAATTTTTTAAAAATTAATGTTTGATTGACTAACAGAAAACTACAATATATAATATGTATAATTAACCAATTTTTTGGGAGAAAACAATATGAAAAAACCGAGTGCTGTTTTATTTGACTTTGGAGGGACGCTTGCATTAGATTCCGAATTTGATTTGGAAAGAGGCGTAGAGTATTTAAGAAAAATTGCCTTAAACGGAGACAGCTTTACGACAACCGAGATTTGCGGAGTCTGGAACGGACTTTATGCAGACATAAAGTCGGCGTGGAGCAAAGATGCTCCGTTCGCTATCGAGACACCTTTGTCTTCGATTTTCAGATGTATTTTTGGAATTGCGGGACTAAAATTCGATATAGATTTAGTACAGCTCGAACACCTTTTTGACAGCAACAATTCTGACAGGACACAAACTCCTTATATGGCACAGCTGCTTGAATATTTAGATAAAAACAATATAAAAACGGGCGTTATCAGCAATATAACCTTAACGGGGGAAGCCTTGAGACGTTCCATTGAACTGCTTTATCCCGGTAACCGCTTTGAATTTGTCATAACAAGTGCTGATTATTGCCTTACAAAGCCTTCGCCGTATATGTTTTTAGCGGCTGCAAAAAGACTTTGTGTTGTCCCTTCGGACTGCTTTTACTGCGGTGATTCTTTGAGGGCAGACGTAGCAGGAGCCTTGAATTCAGGTGTTTTCCCCGTGCTTTATGACCCGATGGCAAAGCAAGCGGCAGATTATTCGGATAAAGGAGAATACTTAAAGATTAATTCATGGAAAGTACTAAAAGACCTTTTGGATGAGGTGTAAAATTATGGCTAAGGTTCTTATTGCCGACGATGAACAGCTAATGAGAAGACTCATAGCTGATTTTCTGAAAAAAGACGGTCATGAAGTTTATGAGGCACAGGACGGAGAGGAAGCCTTAAAGCTTTTCAAGTCGGTTTTCGGCATGGACATTGTTATTCTTGATATAATGATGCCTAAGTTGGACGGTTGGGAGGTGTGCCGAAAGATAAGAGAGGTTTCTGACATTCCGATAATGCTCGTTTCTGCGCGTTCACAGGATTTTGATCAGATAATGGGATTTGAGTCGGGAGCTGATGAATACGTCACAAAGCCCTTTAGTCCGGCGGTACTTGCTAAAAGAGTGCAGGTTCTTTTAAGCCGTCATAAGTCGGGCAAGGGCGAAAAATCGAACAGCAGGGAAATAATCGTTTTAGATAATATAACTCTTAATACAGCGGCTCACGAGGTGTATCTTGACGGAAATCCCGTCGAGCTTACCTTAAAGGAATATAAAATTCTCAATATGCTTATGTCGAGCATCGGCAGGGTTTATTCGCGCGATCATCTGCTTGATGAGATCTGGGGAATGGATTATTTTGGGGATATACGGACCGTAGACTCTCATGTGGCGAGACTTCGCACAAAGTTAGGCAAATGGGGGAGCGATAAGATTAAAACGGTCTATGGAATAGGATACAAAATAGAGGTAGACGCATGAAAAAAAAGAGCTTATTCGGCAAGTTGAAGTTGAAAACTCGGCTTTTTCTTCAAGTAGCGCTAATTTTTGCCGTCTGTTTAAGCGTAATATTGCTTCTTAACTCAAGGTATATGGAAAATGCTTACCTTTGGTATGAGAAGCGACACATAATTAATATGGTGGAAGAGATTGAAAAGCTACAGAATATCGAGTTAACCTATTATTCGGAGCTTCCCTCCTTTGAGCAGAGGAACGATGTCAGCATTAAGCTTTATACCGAATTCAGCGAGCCTCTTTATGATAATACTACGAAAATCAGCTTATCAAATAAAAAGATAGATGTTTTAAGCCGAGAGGTTAACGAATCCGATAAAAGCTATTTTCTTGTCCTTAGTGAAGAGGGGAGCGATTTGCAATACAACGTATATGGAAGGACTCTGAAAAACGGTTATCTTATAGAGGTTATATCCCTTATAAGCCCGACCGCTCAAAGTGAACTATTAGCTAACTCCTTTACTGCGGTTTTGTCCCTTATCGGTTTTTCCCTTTCGCTGATTGTAATTTCGTTGTTTGCGCGGCGCTTTGCGAAACCTCTTGAGGAGTTAAGTGAAATAACGGGCGAGATGGCAAAGCTTGATTTTAAGCGAAAATGCAAAACAAACAGGAATGATGAAATAGGTGCGCTTGCGAAGAATATAAACCACCTTTCCGTTTCTCTGGATAACGCTTTGTTTGAGCTTGAAGAGAAAAACGAGCAGCTTTTAAAGGATATTGACAGGGAGCGTAAGCTTGACGGTATACGTAAAGAATTTATCTCCTCGGTATCGCATGAGCTGAAAACGCCTATTTCCATTATTAAGGGTTATGCAGAGGGGCTGACGGCTTTAGAAAAAGAAGAACGGGAAACGGCAGAGGAATACAGCCGTATCATCCTGTCGGAGGCTGACAGGATGAACGAGCTTGTCAGAACGCTTCTTGAGATTTCGCTGTATGAGTCGGGCGGGTACGTCTTAAAAGAAGGTTTTTTTTCGATAGGGAAAACAATATCGGAGTATCTTCTCGTTTCGCGTCCGATTTTTACCGAGAAGGGGATTGCCGTAAAAAACACTGTACCGGAAAGCGTCATGGTAAAAGGCGATGCGGATAAACTGTATACGGTAATAAACAATTATCTCCAGAATGCCGTTTCCCACTGCCGGGGAGAGAAGAAAATCATTTGCCGCCATGAGGAAAACGGGGATGTTATAAGGATAATCGTATATAATACGGGTGAACATATTAAGCAAGAGGACTCGGACAAGCTGTTTTTAAGCTTTTACAGAGCCGATAAATCACATTCGCGGGAAGAGGGGCGCATAGGTCTGGGACTTTCTATTGTAAAAGCAATAATGGACGTTCATAATATGAATTACGGATATAATAATGCTCGTGACGGAGTCGAATTCTGGTTTGAGATAAAAAAGGCAACGGAAGAAGAAGTCGGAGGAATTGGCTTTGAAGATTAATTTTGTAATTCCATGTTTGCTGGGAGTGGAGGGCATTATTTCACAGGAGCTGAAATCCTTAGGGGCCGAAAATATAACGACAGAAAACGGACGTGTTCTTTTTTCGGGTGACGAGTATATGCTCGCGAGGGTAAATATCTGCTCGCACTTTGCTCAGCGCCTGGGAATTCTTATCGGTTCTTTCAAAGCCCAATCCTTTGAAGAGCTTTTTGTCGGAACAAAAGCTTTGCCGTGGGAGGAATGGATAGGCAGGGAGGACGCTTTTCCCGTTAAAGGGTATTCGCTTAAATCGGCGCTTTTCAGCATCAGAGACTGTCAGTCTATAATTAAAAAGGCGGTAGCCAAAAGGCTTGAGGAGAAATTCAAGCTGTCTTGGTTCAATGAAACCGGACCGATTCACCAAATACAGTTTTCAATTATGAATGACATTGTTTCTCTTATTATTGACACATCCGGTCCGGGACTTCATAAAAGAGGATACAGACCCGTGGCATCCGCCGCACCTATTAAAGAAACTCTTGCCGCGGCAATTTGCTCTCTTGCAAAGGTCAAGCATTACCACACGCTGTACGACCCTATGTGCGGCTCGGGAACATTGATTATTGAAGGCGCTCTGCTTGCGCATAATATCGCTCCCAATCAAAACAGGAATTTTTCGGCGCAAAGATTTTCGGTGTTACCCAAAGATATTTGGAAACACGAGGAGGAGCGCGCGAAGAGTTTAATCAAAAAGAATACCGATTTTATAGGCTTTGGTTCGGATATAGACAAGAATGCCGTGGATATAGCACGCTCATGCGCAACTGCTGTGCCGCTTAAGGGCAAGCTTAATTTTGAGGTTTGCGATTTAAAAGACTTCAAGCCCAAATCAGAAAGAGGCACCATAGTATGCAACCCCCCATACGGTGAAAGACTGTTGGATGCGGACAAGGCAAGGAGCCTCTATAGAATAATGGGGGAGAAATTCGTGAGAAAGCATGGCTGGAGCTACTATATAATAACACCCGACGAGGATTTCGAGGTTATTTTCGGGAGAAGCGCGGACAAGAGAAGGAAGCTGTACAACGGTATGATTAAATGCCAATTGTACATGTATTTTAAGTAGGTGTTTTATAGAGTAAGCGGTCAATTATTAAGTTTTTGAATAGACGCTCAAGTTGTTTTCAGCGTCGCACGTTGCGAGAGTTACCTCTGAGATTGATTTTACATTTTGAAGATTAAGCTGATTTTGCAGCCAGGTTCTGTCATTTCCCGTGTCCGCAAGGTTTTTGGAGATTACTTTTCCGTTTATTATCACATTTACGGGCATGCTTACCTGCGGCGGAATAATGTTCATGGCAGCGGCAGTCGGCGGAGTTTCCGCAGACAGCGGCAAAAAGCTCATATTGCCGTTGGATTCGAGTATAATCAGCTTTAATGAGCCCAGATTAAAATAGCCGTTACTTCTGCATTGGGAAAGCAGATCGTCTATGGACAGTTTTGCAATATGCAGGTTTTTATTGTATATTTTTCCGTCCTCATACAATATCATAGGTTTTCCCACTATAAGCTTTTGGGCTGTAAACGACTTATAATCAACGACGGAAAGAGTTAAAGCAAAAAGAGAGTAAATTATCATTGCCGTAAGCGGCTTGTGGTAATCCTCAAGATTTGTCGCCATTTCAGCTGCTATAGAGCCAATTGATATTCCTATTATATAATCGAAAATCGAAAGCTCGGACATCTGCTTTCTGCCCATTAATTTCGTGAGTAAAAAAAGTACAACCAAAGATGTTATGGACAATAAGGCGGCTGTTAAAATCTCGTTTATCATACAAACACCCCAAACACAGTTTTACCCGAAATATCCGATTTATTGGAGGTTTCTCTTTGAACAGAAAAAAAAATCGCTATATTACGGAGGCTGCCGTGATAGCGGCACTGTATACAGCTTTGACATATGTTTCGGGGATTTTCGGTATGTCTTATCTCGGAGTTCAGTTCAGAATTTCCGAAGCGCTTACGATTATGCCGATTTTTACACCTTCGGCGATTTTGGGGCTTCTTGCGGGTTGTATTCTCGGGAACATCAACAGTCCTTTTTTCGCGGCGGATATGGTTTTCGGCTCGCTCGCTACGCTTTTTGCGGCGTTGCTGACGAGAAAACTCAGAAAACGGGAAATCAGAGGCTTTCCTCTTTTTTCGTTTTTACCCCCGATTATTCTGAATTCTCTTGTTGTGGGAGCGGAAATCTCGTTTTTGGCGGAAGGAGGCTTTTCCCTCGAATTATTCTCTGTTTCCGCACTTCAGGTTGCCGCCGGAGAGACAGCTGTTTTGACGGTATTGGGAATCCCTCTTTATAAAGCGGTTCAAAAACTTAAAATATATCAATAAATTGCGAATTGCAAATGGCAAATTATGGGTGAGCTTTGCCCGCACCCATTATAATGCCAACCGCAGGTTCCTTTAATTCTAACATCTATAATCTGATATCTAACATCTAAAAATCGTATATCGGAAATTTGTCGCAAATCTTTGTGACCTCGGAGCGAATATAATCCGTGCTGTTATCAAAATCGGTTGCAGTGAGCTTAATGAATTCGGCTATTTTTCCCATCTCCGATTCGCCGAAGCCCCTTGTCGTAACCGCCGGGGTACCGACTCTTATGCCGCTGGTTATAAATACCTTTTCGGGGTCTTTTGGGATAGCATTTTTATTGGCTGTTATATAAACCTTGTCAAGCCTGACCTCAAGCTCCTTGCCCGTGATATTCAGGGAGCGAAGGTCAAGCAAGAGCAGGTGATTGTCAGAACCGCCCGAGACAATATTCACACCTCTTGCCTTAAGCGCATTTTCAAGGGCTTTGCAGTTGCTGAGCACTTTTTTGCTGTATTGCTTAAACTCTGGTTTCAGAGCTTCTCCGAAACATACGGCTTTGGCAGCTATTATATGCATAAGCGGACCACCCTGTATCCCCGGGAAAATGGATTTATTGATCTTGGTAGCGATTTCTTCGTTGTTAGTAAGGATGAGTCCTCCTCTGGGACCTCTGAGAGTTTTATGAGTAGTAGTGGTTACAATGTCGGCGTAAGGAATGGGAGACGGGTGAAGACCACAAGCAACAAGCCCCGCAATATGCGCCATATCTACCATAAACAACGCCCCGACTTGCTTGCAAATGTCGGCTATTCTCTCAAAATCAATAAAACGCGGATATGCGGAAGCGCCCGCTACAATCATTTTCGGTTTTTCCGATATTGCTTTTTTTTCAAGCTCCTTGTAATCAAGGTAGCCGTTTTCGTCAACGCCGTAGGGAATAAAATCAAAATATTTCCCGCTTACGTTAACAGGAGAGCCGTGAGTCAGATGTCCGCCGTCGCTAAGGCTCATTCCCAGAACTTTATCGCCTAAGTTCAGCAGGGCAAAATAGACGGCAAAGTTTGCCTGCGAACCGGAATGCGCCTGGACATTGGCAAAATTAGCCCCAAAAAGCTGCTTTGCTCTTTCGATTGCCAAGGTTTCAACGATATCAACACACTCACAGCCGCCGTAATACCTTTTTGAGGGGTACCCTTCAGCATATTTATTTGTTAAAACACTTCCGGAAACAGCCATAACAGCCGCTGAGGCATAGTTTTCAGAGGCTATAAGCTCTATGTTTCTTTTCTGACGCATCGTTTCAAGCTCTATAGCTTCGGCTATCTGCGGATCGAAGGATGTCAGAAGAGATAAGCAATCAGTCATATTTCTAGTCCATTCATAAACAAATTCTCGTCTAATATTACAGTATATTGATTTATTTTTCAAGGGAGAGAGATAATTTTGCCCGGTTAAGGTCTTTTTTATCTGTTAATTGTTGATTAGCTCGAAAATAATGATATAATACTAAGGAAGAAAAAGTCGGCGCCTTAGAACATTTCACCTTATACGAAGGATTGGAAAAGTGATTTGAAGCTTTCTGAGTTACAAACAGAATATGATGTAATAATAATGGGTTCGGGAGTCGCGGGCCTTTATGCGGCGCTGAACCTTGAGGCTGATACCAAGGTGCTGATGATAAGCAAGAAGGAAAGGAAGCTGTCAAACTCTTCTTTGGCACAAGGAGGAGTAGCTTGTGTTCTTGATTTTAAAAATGACAGCTATGAGCTTCATATAGAGGACACATTGGTAGCGGGCAGAAGGGCAAACAAGCTTGACGCCGTAAAACAGCTTGTAACCGAGGGACCGAGAGATGTCCTTAAAACAATAGAATACAATGTTGATTTTGACCGGGATGAAAACGGTGAACTCTTAAAAACCCTTGAAGGAGGTCACAGCCGGCACAGGATAGTGCACCACAAGGATACAACAGGAAACGAGCTTGTTACTAAGCTCCTTGCTCAGGTTGAAAAAAGACCTAATATTACCTTGTGTGATATGACAATGGCAACTTCAGTTAAAAGGCTGTCAGGCGGTTTTGTAACGGATTTAATGTCGGGGGGCGAGCACAGGCGGATTTTCTCGACCTTTATGCTTATCGCTACGGGCGGAATAGGCAGGGTTTACAAATACACAACAAATCCTTCCGTAGCCACGGGCGACGGCATAAGGTTTGCATATGAAATGGGGGCGTCGATTAAAAACCTCAGCTACATCCAATTTCATCCGACCGCTTTTAATTCCGACGGGAGAGAACAATTTTTAATCAGCGAAGCGGTAAGGGGCGAAGGCGCGTATCTCCTCAACGCAAATAAAGAACGCTTTATGGACAGGTACGATAGCCGTCTTGAGCTTGCCCCGCGTGACATAGTTTCAAGAGCTATTATAATGGAGTCAAGAAGAACGGGAAGTAATAAGTTTTTTCTTGACATAAGATATAAAGGCAAAGAATTTTTAAGCAAGCGTTTTCCGGGTATCAGTGAGGGATGCTTGAAAAACGGTGTTGATATATCAGAGGATTTAATCCCGATATTTCCGTGTCAGCATTATCTTATGGGCGGAATTGAAACCGATTTAAATTCAAGAACGACTGTTTCCCAGTTGTATGCCGCAGGCGAGTGTGCTTGCACGGGAGTTCACGGGGAAAACAGACTTGCGAGCAATTCGCTTTTAGAGGCGCTCGTATTCGGCAGAAGGGCTGCGCTTGACATCGAAAAGCAGAAGAAATTAGGCATCTATAAGGTACACGGGGAAGAAACGGAAAAGCCGGTCTACGGAGGGGCGCCGCTTCCGCGCGGAATGCGTACCGAAATACGGGAAATAATGCAAAAGGCGTATTTTGTTATACCCGATTCCGGAGCAATTCACGAGGGCTTCAAGCGTGTTACCGACATATTAAACAGGCTCAGGATCGGCGGCTTTGCCATTGAGCCGGATTATTGCGAGGCGCTTAGCATAGCGACAGTTGCGTTTATAATCCTAAGAGAGGTTTGTGAGTAAAGGGAGGCATTTTGTGTTTATTTCCGAGGTTTATTTAGATGACATTATTAAAAGGGCGTTGGCAGAGGATATTAATTATGCCGACATAACCACAGACAATCTCATTTCGCCCAACGAGGAAGCAGAGGCTTATCTCCTGTCTAAGGATAAGGGAGTGTTATGCGGTATCAAGGCTTTTTCCCGTGTTTTTGAAATACTCGACGACTCATTTGAACTACAGGCGTTTTTTCTTGACGGGGACGAAATAAAAAAGGGAGATGTTATCGCACGACTTAAGGGAAAAACCGCCATGCTCTTAAAGGGGGAGCGAACAGCTCTCAACCTTCTCCAGCATATGTCCGGCATTGCATCTATGACTGCGCTTTATGCAAGGGAGCTTCGGGGATATAAGGCTTGTATAACAGATACAAGAAAAACTCTGCCGTCTCTTAGGGCTTTGCAGAAATATGCCGTGCTTTGCGGGGGAGGGAAGAACCATCGCTTCAACCTTTCCGATGCCGCAATGATTAAAGACAATCACATAGAAGCTTGCGGCTGTATTACCCTTGCTGTTAAAGCACTAAGGGAAAAGATAGGTCATACCGTCAAAATCGAGGTTGAATGCGAAACCCTTGACCAGGTATCAGAGGCCTTAAGCTCAGGTGCAGATATAATTATGCTTGACAATATGACGGTTGATTTAATGCGTGAGGCAGTAAAGCTAGTAAACGGCAGGGCATTGCTTGAGGCTTCCGGAAACATAACACTTACCGGGCTTAAGGAGATAGCGGATACGGGGATAGACATTATTTCCTGTGGGGTTCTTACCCATTCGGTAAAGGCGTTCGACATTTCACTGAAAATCGGCAAAGCGGGTATTCAATATGAGTCTTAAATCAGCAATAGACCGACTATATAAGCCCGAGTATTTAATAAAAACGCCCGCTCCCGAAGGCGGAGACTATGACGCAAAAAGAATATATTCAACGCTTGTCAGGTTTAGCTGGCCTGCCGCTCTGGAGGCAACGCTTGTCGGCTTTATTTCTTTTGCCGATGCGATTATGGTCGGCAAGGTGGGACCTGAGGCTATCGCTGCCGTCGGAGTGACAAACCAACCGAGGTTTATTTTTTTCGCGGTTTTTTTCGCGCTTAACGTCGGCGTTACCGCCATCGTCAGCAGAAGAAAAGGAGAGGAAGATAGGCAGCGCGCCAATCGAAGCATGGGGCAAGCGTTTGCATTGGGTATTGCTTTAAGTATAGTTCTTTGCGCTGCGGCATTAATTTTTGCGCGCCCGATTATTGAATTAGCAGGAGCGGGCGAAGATATTTTAGACGAAGCGGTTACATATTTTAAGATTACTATGACCGGACTTACGTTTACATCGCTTATGATGATTATTAATGCGGCACAAAGGGGCGTAGGCGATACGAGAACTGCTATGATAACAAATTTAGCCGCAAACGTTGTCAATATCATCTTAAATTATTTCCTTATAAACGGAGTTTGGTTTTTCCCGAGACTTAAGGTCAAGGGAGCCGCTATAGCCACCTTAACAGGCAATGTAACAGGCTTTCTGATTGCGTTTTGGTCATCGCGCAGGAAAAATCGTTTTCTTCGTCTCACACTAAAAGACTGTTTAAGCTTTGATTTGCAAAACATTAAGCTGATAATTAACATAAGTTCTTCTGCCGCCATTGAGCAGATGTTTATAAGGATAGGGTTCTTTATTTATGCAATGCTTGTGGCGAAGCTCGGAACTGAGGCGTTCGCGACGCACCAGATTTGTATGAGCATAATAAATCTCTCGTTCTGCGTCGGGGACGGACTGGGAATGGGAGCGTCGGCATTGGTAGGGCAAGGACTCGGTCAAAGACGACCTGACCTGTCGGCTGTCTATGGAAAGGCATCGCAGAGAATCGGAATGTTGATTTCGGCGGCGCTTGTTTTGCTTTTTGCACTTGGCGGGCGGTTTCTCATGAGCCTGTTTACATGGGAAGAAGCAATAATCAATATGGGAATAAAGCTGCTGTATATCGTAGCGGTCAGCTCGCCCTTCCAGATATCTAACGTCATTTTTACGGGATGTCTTCGAGGTGCGGGAGATACGAGATTTGTCGCATTATCCTCGCTTATAAGCATAGGAGTTTTCAGACCTGTTTTTACTTACCTGTTTTGTTATACCTTCCAAATGGGTCTTATAGGCGCATGGCTTAGCTTGTTTGTAGATCAGGCAATGAGATTTACTTTCAGTATTATAAGATTCAATCGAGGCAAGTGGAAGGATATACGGCTATAAGATTGCTTATACCTAATATCGTTAATAAAAAAAGCGCGCTGTAGCGAAACGAAAATTTTGCTACAGTCCTTTTTATAAAAACTGTCCATTGTATGTTATTACGTAAATTCGGGCTTCTTTCTATCATCCTCATCACCATGTATATTATACCATATTTCATGGCTAAACCCCAGCAAAACTTACGCTTTACTGGGATTTTTCGACAGTCTGGCGCTCTGTATCAAATACAGCGCGAATATATTATCTTTCAAAAACCTCTTTATAGCTTCTTATTGCTTTTTCAACAATTCTTTCGGCATCGGTTGAGCCTTTCATTTCATTGATTGCGGTTTCCTTTCCCTCAAGCTCCTTGTAAACCCTGAAAAAGTGCATCATTTCTTCAAATATATGAGAGGGTATTTGTGATATATCGGTATACGCATTATATGACGGGTCGTTAAAGGGGATTGCGATTATTTTATCGTCAAGCCTGCCGTTGTCAATCATGGAAATGACTCCAATAGGATAGCAGCGCACAAGAGTCATCGGATGTATGCTTTCCGAGCACAGTAAAAGCACGTCAAGCGGGTCAAGGTCTTCTGCATAAGAACGGGGGATAAAGCCGTAATTTGAAGGGTAATGCGTAGAGGTGTAAAGAATGCGGTCGAGCTTTAACAGCCCTGTTTCCTTGTCAAGCTCATATTTGCATTTGCCGCCTTTTTCTATTTCAACACACATTACAAAATCATTATTCTTTATTTTTTCGGGACTTATATCATGCCAAATATTCATTAAATCACACTCTCAAAATTACTATTTTATTTTATACATAACCCTTTTTATACAATAAATGTGTTGCAACAAGTGATACTGCAACGCCTATTGGAATTAAAGTTCCCACGGGAATGCTTCCAGAGAAGAGCAAAACTATTACAAGAACCGCAATAGGAGCTATGCCGAGCTTCCAATACTTGAAAAAATACGAAGCTGCAAGCGCCCCGAAAAGGCAGGGAAGAACCTGCTTGAATGCGGGTGCAAGCAGCGAGCCCTCCGCCGTGAGTGAGGGAAGAATAGGGCGAAGAAGTAAAACAAATACGGCAAGAGTAATAGTAGTTACTATAGATGATACGGCAATTGCTATGGTGGACACCACCTCAGCCTCCTGCGAGCCGCTCTTTACATCGGCCTTGCTCATTGCGGCAATGGCACAAGGCAGCTTTAGATTTGAAATATTGCCGGTAACAAAGCCCAAATACATTCCGCTTGTACCTAAAAGCGGCGTATAAGCTATCGTTTCGACAATTGCCGTAGCATAAAACATTATGAAAATACCGACAAGCTGACCTAAGTCAAGCAGCTTAATATTCGGAAAAACGTTGTAATGAAGTGAAAAGGCAAGCGGCACAGCTAAAAGAATAACCAGAATTGATATCATAGATATTCTTCCTGCGATATGAGTTTTATCATCATATGATCTTAAAGCTTCTTTATTCATAAAAAATCCTCCCAAAAATTAATCGTCTTATCCCACAGTGGGCTGCGGCATTCTCCATTCAAGCTGATACAAGGATTCCGGGAGAACTTGGGCAAGAACGATAACCACTCCCATTGCCAAAAGCATTGACATCGGCATGGCAAAGGAATCAAGCCATTTGATTTTATACCTCAATGCGATTTTTTGCAAAATAATCATGGCAATTATGGATGAGACGAGAGCAGCTGCCGATATCAGCCCCGCCCCGTCGTAATTATATTGTCCCGAGACGGAATTAAATGTGCCTACCCCGGCTATGCTTCTTGCTATGAAGGCTGAAATAAGACCTAAAAACGCCGATGCGGACATAGCGTCCGTCCATTTGGAGTCCTTATTGCCCGAGAACTTTTTTATTCCCTTTTGAAGTCTTTTGAGCATAAGGGGAATAATAAGAAGAGGAAAGGAGCTTGCAAGAGCCATAACCCACATAACAACATTAAAGGTGCCCTTGTCTGTGACAGCGAAAGAAAGGGAGGAGCCGTCCCCCACGCTGGCAAGAGCGGTAGAGGCCGCCGTTGTTTCCTGAGTGATGTTGCCTATTACAGACAGCCTTATCCAAGGAAGTATTATTCCCAAGGATGGTGAAAGAGCAACAACAGTCGCAACAATCGCAAGAGACGGGGCTAATGTGAAAAGTACGCTTGAAATAACGGTGTTTTTAATTACAAGCGACGAAACACCTATCTCCCGTCCGCGCCTTATTGCACGAATAAGAAAAAACACGGACTGCACAGAAATCGCCAAAACAACAATTAGCCCGAGTATAAGCATAAATGAATCTTCTCTAAAGTCCAAAACTATCCCCTCTTTACTATGATTAACGATATTATCACACTAAAGAGTAAGAAGTCAATTCCACCTATAAATAATAAGCTCTTTTGCTTGATTTTTTTCGATATTTAGTATATGATATAATGGGTTTAAATATTTGATATTTTTGTTAGTAAAGCCAACCGAAAGGGATTTTAATGAGGATTAGATTTACAGAGACAGTATTGAGAGATGCTAACCAGTCGCTCGTTGCAACACGAATGCCCTTTAGCGATTTTGAGAGCATTTTGCCCGTGCTTGACAAGGCAGGTTATTATTCGTTGGAATGCTGGGGAGGAGCGACCTTCGACTCGTGCCTTCGATTTTTAAATGAAGATCCATGGGAAAGACTGCGAAAAATCAGGAAAGGATGCCCAAACACGAAGCTTCAGATGCTGCTGAGGGGACAGAATTTATTAGGATATAAGCATTATCCCGATGATATCGTAAGGCGGTTCGTTAAAAAGAGCATTGATAACGGAATAGACATAATAAGGATATTTGACGCTCTTAATGATATAAGGAACATTGAAGTAGCGGTTGATGAGACAATAAAAAACGGAGCTCTCGCTTCGGGTGCAATTTGCTATACGATAAGCCCTATACATAATCTTGAAAATTATGTAAAAATTGCAAGGCAGATGGAGGAAATCGGGGTTTCCACAATATGTATTAAGGACATGGCGGGGATTCTGAGTCCTAAGGCTGTTTTCGAGCTTGTAAAGGCTCTGAAGGAGAATGTGAGTTGTCCTTTAGTGGTTCATACACACAGCACAACCGGTCTCGGGTATATGACATTGTTAAGAGCCGTAGAGGGCGGAGCCGATGTCATAGACACAGCAATTTCGGGTTTTTCGGGAGGGACATCGCAGCCCGCTGCCGAAACGCTCAATTACGCCTTGAGCGAGCTTGGATACAATACCGGGCTTAATGCAGAGGCTCTGGACAGGATAGGTGACTTCTTTAAGGATATTCGCTCAAGAGACTTTAAGAGCGGACTTCTCAACCCCACGGTGCTTACAACAGATGCGAAGGCTCTTGTTTATCAAATCCCGGGAGGCATGCTCTCTAACCTTGTTTCTCAGCTTACCTCGGTAAACAGAATGGACCTGTTTAACGATGTTCTCGAGGAAACGCCGAAGGTCAGAAAAGAGCTTGGCTATCCGCCGCTTGTAACGCCGATGAGCCAGATGGTGGGGGCTCAGGCGACAACAAACGTAATAACGGGGAAAAGGTACTCAAGCGTTTCAAAGGAAGTTAAAAGCTATCTTAAGGGCGAATACGGAACCCCCCCCGGGGAGATAGATGAGGAAATCAAAAAACAAATTCTCGGCGGTGAGACTCCCATAGAAGGGCGTTTTGCCGATACACTTGAGCCGGCATTTGAAAAAGCAAGGGCGCAAATAGGGGATAAAGCAGAAAACGAGGAGGATATTTTATCCTATGCCCTGTTCCCGGAGCAGGCTTTGAAGTTTTTTAATTATAGGGAAGGCTTAAAAAAGCGTACATTTACTTATTCATTCTCCCTTCCGGAAAGCGAGGGTGAAAAGAATGCCTGATTTTATCCAATGGGTAAAGGCTTTGCCTGAAATTTGGAAATCGGTTTTTACAATACTTATGTTTGTCGGCGTATTTTTAATTTATTTGGTTATTTCCAAACGGATAAGGCACATTCAATCGGGGAGGAGCTCCGTGGACAAAGAGGCGATTGACGATAAGAGGGTCTTACAAAACACCGTTGAGGAAAATGTAAAGCTGATAGATGTCGACGAAGAGCTTGCGGCTGTGATTATGGCAGTAACAGCCGAAAATTTGGGAAAACCGGTTGAAAAACTCCGTTTTAAGTCGATAAGGCGAATTTCCGAGCCGATTTTGCTCGAGGAAGTATCAGATGACCTTGCCGCTGTTATTATGGCTATCACAAGCTATAATACAAAGGTCCCGCTTGAAAAGCTCCGCTTCAGCTCCATTAAGCTGATTTCCGATTAACTCAGCTCTATATTTTGGGAAGGAATGTAAGTAATGAAGTATATTGTAACTCTTAACGGGAAAAAATACGAAGTGGAGGTAGATGAGACTCAGGCAGTCCTTCTTGGAGTATCCGAGGAGAAGCCCCCCGCTTCAGACTCTCCGAGCGCTGCCGCACAGACGCCTGCCGCCCCTTCTGAAAATACCTCAAAATCCGATGAGGGAGCCGTTAACGGGATTAAAATAAAATCCCCGATGCCCGGCACTGTACTCGCTGTTAATCTTAGTGAGGGTGCACAGGTAAAAAAGGGGGATGTTCTGTTTGTGCTTGAAGCAATGAAAATGGAAAATGATATTGTCGCCCCTGAAAACGGAGTGGCGAAGAAGGTTTTCGTTTCAAAAGGTGACAGTGTGAATACAGACGATATTTTAGGAATAATCTGATTATTGTAATAATTATACAAAAAAAACAGACAGATAGAAAGTAAATTTTACCGCATATCAATTGTAACAGCAGTAAAAGTCTGTTATAATGATATGTGGTGTTTTTTATCCCTGCCGTTTCGGCAAAGGTATGACTGTTATTAAATTTTTGGAGGTATTATATGAGTCACAAATATGTGTATTTGTTTACAGAGGGCAACGGTTCAATGAGAGAACTGCTTGGCGGCAAAGGGGCGAACCTTGCGGAAATGGCAAGACTCGGAATGCCCGTACCGCTCGGATTTACCATTACTACAGAGGCCTGCACACGCTATTATGACGACGGCAAAGTAATCGCTGAGGATATCATCGCCCAAATCGAGGAAAATCTTGCTAAAATCGAGGAAATAAACGGGAAAAAGTTCGGAGACAGCAAAAACCCGCTTCTTGTTTCCGTTCGCTCCGGTTCCCGTGCCTCCATGCCGGGGATGATGGACACAATCCTTAATCTCGGTCTCAATGAGGATGTTATCAACGGTCTGATATCCGGCAACTCGGACCCCGGCTTTGAAAGATTTGTTTATGACTCTTACCGTCGTTTTATTCAAATGTATTCGGATGTTGTTATGGAAGTAGGAAAGAAATACTTTGAAGAGCTCATTGATAAGATGAAAAAGGGAAAGGGGATAACAAACGATATTGACCTTACCGCCTCTGACCTTAAAACTCTTGCACAGCAGTTTAAGCAGGAGTATAAAGAAAAAATAGGAGAAGACTTCCCGTCAAATCCTAAGGATCAGCTTATGGGAGCCATTAAAGCGGTTTTCCGCTCCTGGGACAACCCCCGTGCCAATGTATACCGCCGTATGAACAATATTCCCTACTCCTGGGGCACGGCAGTTAACGTACAGCCTATGGTATACGGTAACCTTAACAACAAGTCGGGCACAGGCGTTGCTTTCACGCGCGACCCCGCCACAGGCGAAAAAGCCCTGTTCGGCGAGTATCTCATAAATGCACAGGGCGAGGACGTCGTTGCGGGTATTCGCACACCCAATAAGATTGATAAGCTTGCGGATGAAATGCCGAATGTTTATGAGGAGTTTGTCCAAATAGCAAACAAACTCGAAAAGCATTATAAAGATATGCAGGATATGGAGTTTACAATTGAAAACGAGAAGCTCTATATGCTCCAGACAAGGAATGGTAAAAGAACTGCGGCTGCCGCATTAAAAATTGCCGTCGACTTCGTTGACGAGGGTATGATAGATGAGCAAGAGGCTGTTTTGCGTGTTGAACCAAAGCAGCTTGACTCCCTGCTTCATCCCCAGTTTGACCCCAAAGCGCTTAAGAACGCAACTCCAATAGGAACCGGTCTTGCAGCGTCTCCGGGAGCTGCTTGCGGCAAGATTGTGTTTACCGCAGAGGATGCAAAAGAATGGGCGTCAAGGGGAGAAAAGGTTTGCCTTGTGCGTCTTGAAACTTCTCCTGAGGATATCGAGGGCATGGTGTCTGCACAGGGAATTCTTACGGTCCGCGGCGGAATGACCTCTCACGCGGCTGTTGTCGCCAGAGGCATGGGCACTTGCTGTGTGTCCGGGTGCGGTGAAATATTAATGCATGAACAGGAAAAGTATTTTGAGCTTAGCGGAAAAAGATATAACGAAGGCGACTATATTTCTCTTGACGGCTCTACGGGTAAGATTTACGGAGAGGCTGTGCCGACTGTCGAGGCAACTATTTCAGGTGATTTCAGCCGCTTTATGAAGTGGGCGGACGAGCGCCGTACACTAAAGGTACGCACTAATGCAGACAATCCCCGCGACGCGGCGCAGGCAGTAAAGTTCGGCGCCGAGGGAATAGGTCTTTGCCGTACGGAGCATATGTTCTTTGAGGGCGACAGGATAAAGGCAATCCGTGAAATGATTGTTTCAAAAACCGTTGAGGAGCGCAAAAAGGCGCTTGCCAAAATTCTTCCGCTTCAGCAGGGCGATTTTGAGCAGATGTACAGGGTTCTTGAAGGCAGACCGATGACAATCCGTTTCCTTGACCCGCCCCTGCATGAGTTCGTACCCGCCAAGGACGAGGAAATCAAAGAGCTTGCGGACGATATGGGTATTTCCGCACAGGAACTCAAAACAGTTATTGAAGGGCTTCACGAATCCAATCCGATGATGGGACACCGCGGCTGCCGTCTTGCGGTGACATTCCCCGAAATCGCCGAGATGCAAACCACAGCGGTAATAAAAGCCGCGTTAAAGGTAAATGCGGAGAACAACGGCTACACGGTAGTTCCTGAAATTATGATTCCGCTTGTCGGCGAAGTCAGGGAGCTTAAATTCGTTAAGGATATTGTTGTCGCTACCGCGGACAAGCTCATAAAGGACTCCGGCGCACAGCTGACATACCATGTGGGCACGATGATTGAAATTCCCAGAGCGGCTGTCACGGCAGACGAAATCGCCAAGGAAGCCGAATTCTTCTCCTTTGGTACAAATGACCTCACACAGATGACCTTCGGCTTTAGCCGTGATGACGCAGGCAAATTCCTTGAGTCATATTATGACACTAAAATATTCGAATCCGACCCGTTTGAAAGAATTGACCAAAACGGCGTCGGCAAGCTTGTTAAAATGGCGGTTGAGCTCGGCAGAAGGACTCGCCCCGACATCAAGCTCGGCATCTGCGGCGAGCACGGCGGCGACCCGTCCTCTGTGGAGTTCTGCCACAACGTCGGACTCAACTATGTCTCCTGCTCACCCTTCCGCGTGCCGATAGCCCGCCTCGCCGCGGCACAGGCAGCTATAAAGGACAAGAAGGCGTAATCTCTGATTAACCGTTAGTCTAAATTTTAAAAAGCCGTCCATTCATAAGAGAATGGGCGGCTTTTTTGCGTCAGGGAAACGCTATTTTAGGCTGGTTGAACAATACGGGATACGAACTCTGGTTCAGACTCAATACACTTCTGGTTGTATGCAAAATAGTAACATAGAAAAAAGAATCCGTCGCAATAAGCGGTTCAAAGGAAAACCTGAGTAACCCTGAAGGGGGGTTGCTCAATGCTATATATAACATTAAATAAAAAAACATCATATAAATGAAATTAGTTCGCAATAATACAGCCATAATTTACTTGACAAAAAAGGGGGATATTATATAATAAGTTCAAAATATGTAATAAATAACAATATATTAGCAGTTAAATATAGACGTAGTATGTTTTTTGTTAATATGCATGTTATCTGTCGTTGCGCAGGCTGCCTACACACAAAAATGGATGATCTACTATAAAAAAGGGGTCTGTAATCCTGATTTTACTGAATCGCTTGGTGTTAGAAAAAACACGCACTCAAATCTTTTTAATATTAGTTCGACCAATCAAACGGGTTGGACAACGCCAAAGGGATGCATTATTAAACATAATGACTATTTGGTAATATCCGCTGAATACCCGTTACCTAACGGCACCCCTGTCACTAACAAACCTTTAGCCCAGATTTTAGTGGGCACAGCACATAATGTAATGATCCGGGGCTCGGATTGGCAAGTCGGTACCGATACGATGGATATTCAGTATGATGTGGATGTATCTTAGTGTAAAGTGAATTTACTATGATATTTTCATTTTTAGGATTCTGCTAAAACAAAATAATTTATTTATTTTTGTTTTACACATACCGGATGCATAATATCCATTGAACAACAGGAAGGAGATTTGCATGATTAACAAACAAATAAGATTGCAGCTTTTTTCAATATACACATTATTGGCAATTGCAGTCTTCTCCTTGGCTTGGTTTTATGGCGCGGATACTGTTATTAATAACATTAAAGTTTTTGAAAAAGGCACTGCGCCAATATGCCAAGATGTATTGAATTCCGTTAACGGTTTTTCTGTGTTCGTTTATGGCGCTTCCTCATTTTATATTGCTACCGCTACCGTTTTGTTTTCCGGACTTTTTTTGTCAGGAGCGTTTCTTTATGACAAAAATAGCGGATTCGGAAATATCTGTATCACCAGAATAGGATATGATAAATATTTCTGCAAGAAAATCATTGCTATCTTTTTATCGTCCTTTATTTCAATCGCAATGATTTTATCGATGATATTTATTGTTTGTTTATTTGTTTTTTCTACCCAATCTCCTTCCGAATTGTTTAATGCGGATATGGCGAATACTAAAATTACTCTTTTCTTTTTTTCGCACCCGTATATATTATCTTTTGCGGTTATTTTTACAATCAGCCTTCAGGCAAGTCTGTTCACAATCTTGGGACTCTGCTTTTCGTTTTTTTCCTCCAATCGGTTTATTGTAGGCGTTTTACCATTTGCGCTCTTTTTATTTTTTATAGTATTTCCGCAAATGTTTGAACGAAAAAGTAATTTTGGAAAATATCTTGCATGGATTTTTCCGCAATATTTCAGCGAGTTTTTTACTTCAAATCAGTTCTGGTATACAGAATTGTCGTTACCGGCGGTTTATTGCGTCCATGTTTTAATATTGCTGACTCCAACAATTGCGTTATTAATATTGCTTTACCAAAAAAACCGCAAAAGCTACATCAAATAGCTACATGCAGAAAGGGGAAAGCGGCATTGCGGTATATGCTTCACGCTTTCTATCGGCTTAAAATCTGGATAATTCTTGTGTGCGTTAATCTGCTTTGCGATATTACGGTAACTGCAATAGCGCATTCTCAGAATTCACGCCTAAATACTACGGAACTGACCGGAATTCTATTTCAAAAATTTTTTTGCTATGAAGTAGGAATCATTGAGATTGCTGTGTTTTTTAGCCTGTTCGGCACGATACTGTTTTTCTGCGTGAATGCCTTGCGTAACGATAACCAAAAATATGGGCTTTTCGTTCTAACACGTGTTCCCCGTCTGAAATACACCGCTCTTCGTATATGCTCTATACTGCTGTTCATAATTTCGGCTGTTTTTTTATCATCTGTCTCAGCATTTTTCGTTCACAAAATTGTTGAGCTTCAGATACAGCTCTCGTACTATCTGCAAGTTGCCTGTTTATACTTTTTCAGTGTAATAGTCTGCGTATTTCCCGCATGTTTGCTTTACAGTATATTCAAATCTGCTCCGCTCGCCTATTCGGGAGGCATTATCGCCGCATTTCTGCTTTGTACTTTTACCGCAAAGCAATCGGCGGAAAATGATATGCTGCCATTACCATGGACTCTTGCCGCCGCTGTGTCCTGCTTGCTTATTACTATTTTTTTTATCCTCACAATAAAGGGAGACTTTATGGCAACAAAAATAAAGGAATAAGGAGGAAGCTATGGTTGAAGTTATAAACGCCTCAAAAACCCTCTGTGGCAAGCAAGTTCTTAAGGATGTAAATTTTAAAATGGAAAAAGGTGTTATTTACGGTCTTGAGGGCGTGAATGGTTCCGGTAAAACCATGCTGTTACGTCTTTTGTGCGGCCTTATCCTGCCAACGAGCGGGAAAGTCATGGTCGATCCCGGAACAACCTTTGGAGTTTTAATAGAAACTCCCGGATTTATGTTTAATCAAACAGCATACGCCAATCTCAAATTCCTTGCGGAGCTGAATCATAAAATCGGAGATAAGGAAATAAATAACATATTGAAACGTGTGGGCCTTTACGAGGAACGAAATACTAAAGTAAAAAAATATTCTCTTGGTATGCTGCAAAAGCTCGGGATAGCCCAGGCGGTTATGGAATCGCCTGACATTCTGCTGCTCGATGAGCCTTTAAACGCGCTCGATGAAAAAAGTGTCAAAGACGCGGAGAGGCTCTTACTTGAAATTAATGAAAAAGGCACTGCCATTCTGATCGTTTCTCATACGCTTGATATACTCCGTGAACAATGCCATAAGCTTTATAAAATGGAAAACGGGGAATTAAAAGAACAGACTCAAAAACAACTAAAGGAGTAGAGTTTATAATGACAGCTACAAAAATGTTTGCAAATAATGACACCGTTTTAATTGCGATGAGAACATTCGACAAATACATAAAAAAAGCAAAACGCAATATCTTATATATTTGTATGCTGGAAACCATGCTCGCCGTGATTGCTTTTTTCTCCATAAATTACGGAGTGCGCAAGGGGCTGGGATTGATTATACCGCTGATTATTGTCATTTTCGGAATTGTAATAGGTTCCGTGGTTTACATATTTATATTGAAACGACTTAAACAACTTAATAAATTATATAAAGAAAGACTTGAGCTGATACAGAGCGACTCGGATTCGGACACATGTTCTTTAGTAAGAGAGCATTATCACGATTACGATAGGCACAGTATAAAGCCGAACCCTAAGATACTCATTGCCGCATGTCTGACTATAATCGTACTGCTGTCTTCAATATTATTATTGTACAACAATAAGAAGAAATTTGATCCTGAAAAGTGGAAGCAAGGCGGAATATTCCGTCTTGTAATGGCCGAGGATTTTTTGGCGCGTCAGGAACCGTCGTCAGACGGTTTGACACAGGAATATTACCTAAGGGACATGACAGAAGATGAAATCGATGATATGCTGTATGATCCAAAACAGGAAGAAATTATACCGGATATTGACGTAACACTGAATCAACGGTATCTCTCTACGAATATAGACTCCACTATAAATTATGAAATAAAAACTTACTATGTTTATACTACGAATTCCGGAAAGAATTACTGGCTCATATTACTCTGTAATAATTCATCTGATGGTTCGCATAATTTGCTCTCTGTGGAATTGATGTCGTCAGGCATGAAACGCGTTTACTTTGGCGGTGCGGATTATGGCGACGAATGCAGGCTATGGTTTTGAAAGCTCAACCTTAAACTGATTCTTGAATTCATATAACTAAAGCACATAGATTTGAATTTTTTTAAACAGACATAAATTAGTCCTGAATGGCTCCGCGGATACGGACACGGCAAAAAACAACCGCCCTATTGGGCGGTTGCTTATTAGTGTCGGCATCGTCCTATTTTCCCGGGCGGCTGCCCGCCAAGTATCTTCGGCACAAGTGAGCTTAACTACCGTGTTCGGGATGGGAACGGGTGGACCCTCACTGCCATAAACACCGACTAAAAAAGAAAGGATAACCCTTCAATGTAGACATATTATATCACCGTATATTTAAAATGCAAGTCTTTTTTAAAATATTTTTAGGTTTTTCTTGGGTTTTCACCCATTATTCAAAAAAAATACTTGATTTTCCGAAAAACTGTTGATATTAGCCAAATTATATTGCATAATTTAACAGTAAGGGAGTTTTGCAAAATGAATAAACAATATGTGATATCATACGACATAGGTACTACCGGAGTAAAAACATGTATTTTTAACCTTGGGCAAAATGTAGAGCTGTTGGCGGGAGCCTCTCAAGGCTACAATCTTTTTGTACTTCCCGACGGAGGCGCAGAACAGGACCCTGACGAGTGGTGGGACGCCATATGCGCAACGACAGCGAAGGTTTTAACGGAAAGTCAAATCAACACTTGCGATATATCCGGAATTTCGTTCTGCTCTCAAATGCAGGGGCTTGTCCTTGTGGACAGGGACGGTCTTCCCGTAAGGCGTGCCATGAGCTATATGGACCAGCGCGCGCGTGAGCAAATGAAAAAAGGGATTGCTCACGGGTTAAAGGTTGCGGGGGCAAATGTATTCAAGCTTTTGCGCTCACTTCAAATAACGGGCGCCGCGGCTTTATCCGTAAAGGATCCCGTTTGGAAATACAAGTGGGTAGAGGAAAACGAGCCTGAAAAATTTAGCCGTGTACACAAATGGCTTGATGTAAAAGAGTACATTATATGCCGTATGACGGGCGAGTTTTGCATGACACAGGACTCGGCTTTCGCAACACTGCTTTATGATATTAGAAAAGGGAAGCAAGGCTTTAGCAAGGATATTTGCAAAATGCTGGGTGTGAACTACAGCCACTTGCCAAAGGTAATAAAATCGACTGATAAAGCCGGCGCATTATCTGAAGAAGCCGCAGCACAGCTAGGGCTGAAAGCCGGGACTGCCGTATTCGGCGGCGGCGGGGATGCCTCATTAATAGGCGTTGGCGCAGGCTCTGTGGGCTTAGGTGAAACGCATATTTACAGCGGTACATCGGGATGGGTTTCAACCGTAGTAGACAAGAGCATTGTCGATGCTGCAACGATGGTAGCTGCGATTATCGGGGCGGATGAGGGCAAATTTAATTATTTTGCAGAGCTTGAAACAGCGGGTAAGTGCCTTGAATGGGTCAAGGACCACCTTGCTCTTGATGAAATAAATATCTATCTTGAAAAAAAGGAGATAACAGATTCTTACGAGGGGAAATATACAAGTCTTTACGATTATATGATGTCTGTTATTGCATCTGTTCCGGCCGGGTCAGGAGGAGTGATTTTTACTCCGTGGCTTCACGGCAACCGCTGTCCGTTTGAAGACCCCTGTGCGAGAGGAATGTTCTTTAATATGGGACTTGAAACAGGCAAATCCGAGCTGATAAGAGCAGTGCTTGAGGGAGTATGCTATCATCTTCGCTGGTTTATAGAGACTCAGGAAAAGAAGATTAAAACCTCTGATGTAGTGCGCTTCGTCGGCGGAGGAGCCCTTTCTGAGCTTACGTGCCAAATCCTTGCGGACTGCACGGGTAAGACTATTGAAACCATCGACAATCCGCAAAATGCAGGAGCTATGGGGGCTGCCGTTGTGGCGGCTGTGGGACTTGGCATATGCCCGTCGATATCCGAGGCGAAAAAGCTTATCCCCGTTAAAAAAGCATTTGCGCCAAACAAGGACTTAAAAGCCGTATACGATAAAAACTATGCGGTATATAAAAACCTGTACAACTCAAATAAAAAGAATTTTGCCGCACTTAACGAATAATAGCGGCAAAGAATAAAATAATGATTGAAAAAAATAAATCAAATGTAAACTGTTATTAGCTTAAAGCTTTACTATTTATTGACATAATAAGGAAAACGGCTTATACTGTAAGCGTAGCGGTTATTCCCACTTTTGGTAATCCAGCCAAGTTAACATCAATACCGTCTTTCTATGTTGGTGAATTAGTATAACTAAAAATTGGAACGGTCGGGGGCAAGCTGGACTTGACCGAAAGCCGGTATTGTTGACACATCCAAAACTTCTATGACTGTCATCAGCACGATTACCAATAAATCTTCTTCCGCTCTTTGGTTCACCAGTATGGCGGAAACGGGGGAATATTATAATGTCGTAATCGTTGGGGCAGCATCTCAAGTCGGCACGGATACTATGACTGTACGATATGATTTAGATACAGATGAAGCCCCGCCAGTTGCCCGTTGATAAACACACTCTTGCCCCAATGCTTTTAGCATTGGGGCGAAAAAGCAGGATTTTGTATTATGGAGTATGAATAATCTTAGAAGGAGCAATATGATTGGAAACCAACGAAAAGTTCTTAAAGACTGATATTGTTATGGCTTTTATATTATCCGGATTTGCAATGATTTAAGAAATAACGGAGAACGGCTATAGTAATTGCCGCTCATAGCTTAGATTTAGTCATCGAAGATTGCGACACTATTTTTATGATGGAGGATGGATATTTAACAGAAAGCGTTAAAATGCCCGGTTAACATATACCGCAGATTTTTGCAGCAATCATAGATTTTAATCGAAATGATCTGCCATTTGTGTTATTTGGCAGATCCGATTTGTTTTATGATCATTAAAGCGAAACACATAAAACCAAATATGGAAACATTACAGAATGTTCACATCTGAATGGCAACTGACAAAAAAACGTAGGGTTGTCAATGATGTGTTACAAAATTAGAAAACCTCACCGTTAGTTTTAAAAGCGTTAATATAATCAGAGGGGGATTTTCAATTAAGAGGACGCATGGGGGAATTATTGTAATTTCTGCTGTGAACAGCAAGCTGTTTTTTGAAGTCGTCGAAAGAGTAAAACTGACAAAAACAACTTGAAAAAGAGGATATGTTATGTTATAATTTTTTAACATATCAACAAGAAGGGAAAAGAGTATGAATATTGCTCTTATCGCACATGACTCTAAAAAGGAATTAATGACGCAGTTTTGTATTGCATACTGCGGTATATTAAGCAAGCACTCCCTTTGCGCTACGGGAACAACGGGAAGGCTTGTTGCCGAGGCTACGGGGCTTGAAATAGAAAAATACCTCGGCGGGGAGCAGGGCGGCGACCAACAGATTGCCGCAAGAATAGCCTGTAACGAGATTGACCTTTTGCTTCTTTTCAGGGACCCGCTTAACCCGAGACCGGGAGAGCCGAATGAATTTAATCTTTTAAGGCTGTGCGATGTTCACAATATCCCGGTGGCGACTAACAGCGCCACTGCCGAATCGCTTATACACGGTCTTGAAAGAGGCGACTTGGATTGGCGCGATATAGTCAATCCGAAGAAATTGTCCGGATATCGTTAAACGGGCGGGAAACCGCCTGTAATTTTTTAAATGCATTAGTTTACGAAAGGAATGCTCAAAATGCAAAAACAAATAGGCGCGATTAAAGGAGCAAGAGACTTTCTGCCCGGAGAAATCCATAAGCTCAGGTATATAGAGCAGACGGCTGTCCGCGTTGCGGAAAGCTTCGGATATTTCGAAATGAGAACACCTGTTTTTGAGCATACCGAGCTTTTCACCCGTGGTGTGGGGGACACAACAGATGTCGTTCAAAAGGAAATGTATACCTTTGACGATAAGGCCGGCCGCTCGATTACGCTCAGACCCGAGGGAACCGCCGGAGCGGCGCGCGCGTTTTTGGAGCACGGTCTTTTTAACGAGCCGTTGCCGCAGAAAATATTTTATTTGGCGTCTTGTTATCGCTATGAAAAGCCACAGGCGGGAAGGTGGAGAGAGTTCAGGCAATTCGGCATAGAATGCTTCGGTTCAAGCTCAGCCTTTGCTGATGCCGAGGTTATTTCTTTAGGCGCTGCGTTTTATGACGCTCTGGGCCTTACGGATTTGAAACTTGAAATTAATTCCCTGGGTTGTTCTGTATGCAGAGGCGATTATTTGGCGACTTTAAGAGAATATTTTAACCTTAAACAGGATAAGCTCTGTCCGACATGCTTAGACAGGTTAGAGCGCAATCCGATGAGAATTCTCGACTGTAAAAGCCCTATTTGCTTAAGTATTGCGTCAAAGGCTCCCACTGCCCTTGAATTCCTTTGCGCAGATTGTAAGGCGCATTTTGAAAAGCTCAGGGAATGTCTTGACGGCGTAAACATTAAATATGTTGTAAATCCCCATATAGTCAGGGGACTTGATTATTACACGAGAACTGTTTTCGAGTTTATTTCACAGAGCGAAAAGACTAAAGGGCTTGTTTGCGGAGGCGGCGGGAGATACGACGGACTTATCGAAGAATTGGGAGGAGAACATATTCCGGCATGCGGCTTCGGACTTGGCGTAGACAGAATACTTCTCGCCATGGAGGATTTTGATTTCGCTTTCCCGGAAAGACCGAAGGTCGACCTTGTTTTAGTATCCGCAGGTAAAAAATCACAGCTTAAAGCTGCCCTCATTGCCATGAAGCTAAGGCGGGAGGGTTACGGCGTTATTAGTGATGTATTGGAGCGTTCTGTTAAGGCGCAGATGAAATATGCCGATAAAACAGGTGCTCCGTATACGGCGGTTATCGGCGATGACGAGCTGGAATCGGACAGGGTGATTCTAAAAAATATGAAAAACGGGGCAAAATGTGAAATTACTGTAAGCGAATTCACGCAGGATTTTTTGACCGCAATACTATCGGACTGTTTTAAATAAGATAACAATATCCCGGCTGAAAAAATAAGGAAGTGATAAGATGAAAATTATTGACATTTCCCGAGATATTTTTGAAACGCCTGTATATCCGGGCGACCCGGAGCCGTATATTGATGAGATAAAAAAAATAAAAGATGGCGACGAGTGCAATGTTACAGCATTTTACTCTTCCCTGCATACGGCAACACATATTGACGCGCCGCTTCATTTTGTGGATAAAGCAGCGTCTGTTGACAAAATTCCGCTTGAGCTTTTTATCGGCGAATGCACGGTTATAGAGGTTCCGGCGGGAGCAATAACGGGGGAATTCGTTGAAAATAATTTCCCGAGAGGCAAAAAACGGTTGCTGATTAAAGGGAACGCAGAAGCCGCGTTTTTGGAGAGCGGCGCTCTTGCCGCTGTATACTCGGGAATAAAGCTTATAGGTATTGATAAGGACTCAATAGGGTTTAAGGGTCAGCAGGCAAGAACGCACAGGGCGTTTGAAAACAGCGATGTCGCAATTTTAGAGGGTCTTAACCTTGAGAATGTAAAGCCCGGTGTTTATTTTCTTTTTGCCCCGCCTATAAAAATTTCGGGAGTTGAGGCCTCTTTGACAAGAGCGGTTTTAATTTCCGATTATCTTTTTTGGAGCGGGAAATAGAGAAAAGGATGAAAAGAATGAAAAAGAGAAATCTTAAAAAAGGCGGCTGGCGCGCATTAAATACATTTATAATTGCAAACTTTCTTTTAGAAGTATTTTACGGTATATATCAGGTCTTTTTTGTCCTGCTGCCGCCGGACGGTAAAAAAGGTCCTCTTATGGGCAAGGCGAAAGATATTTCGCCGGAGCTGATGACGAAAAGACGGCTTTTCGCTATTGAGACATGGATAGCCGTCACCGGTCTTTGCGTCTATTTGGGCACTGTTTATAGGGAGAAGCTGTCACCGCGAAAGTAGAAATCGTATATTTTTCGTTTTTATGAGTTTAAGCTTTACATAAAGGTGGTTTACAATGCGTGAGCATATCGAAAACAAGATGTATCATATTGAAATTCTTCCCCCTAAGCAGGAGACGGAAAATCTGCAAGAGGAGCTTAAGCTTTTTGCCGAAAAATATAATAAGGTATTAAACGGGGGATATTGCGCATGTATAACCGACAACGCAATGGGATATTTGGCTTTTCAGGGTACCGAGATTATTGAGCATTTAAAACTTCCCGTATTTACAAATCAGGTTATGATTCATCTTAACACATTCCATACAAAGGCGGATTTACACAATATACTCGATTCCTGCAAATCTTTGGGAATAAAGTATTTGCTTGTAGTAAGCGGCGATGGCTCAGAGCGTCTGCCGAAGCTGCAGCCGGCAGATGTAAACGCAAAGGGTATTACAAGGTCTGTAACCGCGGTAGAATTGCTGAAATATATTGAAAGCGAATATCCGAATGATTTTTGCTTAGGTGTGGCTTTTAATCCTTATGAGCCTGCCGAACACGAGTATGAGAAATTGGACAGAAAGCTGAAGGCGGGGGCGAAATTTATCGTTACTCAGCCGATAATTCAGAAAAACGATGTTGTAGATAAACTTATCGATTATTGCTCTATACCCGTTTTTATTGAGGCGTGGATGAGTAAAAAAATTTCTTTGCTATCCCAAGCGGTTGGCTATGAAATTCCCGAAAACGAACAGTTTGACCCTATTGAAACATTAAAAATGCTGCATAAGATTTATTCACAGTGCGGTGCGTATCTCTCCATTTTGGGATTTAAGACACAGTATGCTTTAATTAAAGATATCTGGTAAAGAAAAAGCTTGTCTGAATAAGGGGAAAGCTTAATGAAAATAGTGGTTTGTATTAAACAGGTCCCTGCGACAAATGAGGCAAAAATTGACCCTTTGACGAAAAGGATAGTTCGTGAAGGGCTGAAAGCCGTTATGAACCCCTTTGATGCTTATGCTGTAGAAGAGGCAATAAGGCTTAAGGAAAAATGCGGCGCTGAGGTAATTGTTATATCTATGGGTCCCGAAAAGGCACAGCGCTGCTTGCGCGAAGCCGTGTCGTTAGGCGCCGACAGGGCAGTACTTCTCAGCGACAGGGCGTTCGGAGGCTCTGATACCTGGGCGACGAGCTATGTGCTCTCGAAGGCTATAGAAAAAATAGGACAGGTAGACTTAGTCATTTGCGGAAAGCAGGCGGTTGACGGAGATACCGCTCAGGTGGGGCCGGGAATTGCGGCTCACCTTGATTTTGCACAAGCGACTTTCGTAATGAAGGTTGAAAAAGTCGATAGAAGGCATATCAGGGTACAAAGAATGCGTGAGAACGGATATGATGTATGCGATATAAAGCTTCCCGCCGTCATAACAGTAGTTAAAGATATCAATATGCCGCGAGTGCCCACCTTAAAAGGGCGTTTAGCCTCTGATGAAATTGATATTCCTATATGGAGGCCTGAAGATATTAAAGCAGATATCGAAAAAATCGGATTAGACGGTTCACCTACACGCGTTGTCAAGACACAGCCGCCTAAAGCAAGAAGCAGGAAAACAATCAGAATCGAAGGCTCACCACAGGAATGCGCAAAACAGCTTGCGCAAAGGCTCAGGGAAGAAGACAGTATATCGGGAGCAAACATATGAGAATAACCAATCTTAATGAAAAGCTGCAATACGAGGATGTTTGGGTCGTCGCGGAAATGCTGCTTGATAAAATTCATCCCGTCACATATGAGCTTTTGGGAGCGGCAAGAGCCTTAGCGGACTATGGAGCTTCACGGGTCGGTGTTATTGTGCTATGCTCAAAAGAGCCGGAGAATCCTACTGATTTATTCGCATTTGGCGCGGATAAGGTAATAATCGTTACAAACCCGCAGCTAAAAGGGTTTTTAGATGAGACAGAAGCCGAAATTATAATAAGACTGATTGAAAAATACAAGCCCGAAATTGTTCTCGGCGCCGCTTCTTCAAGAGGGCGCGCGCTTATACCCCGAATAGCCGTCAAAGCTAATTGCGGCTTGACGGCGGATTGTACAGAGCTTGGCATAGATTTCGAAAGCGGAGATTTGCTCCAAACGCGCCCGGCTTTCGGGGGCAATATTATGGCAATTATTCGCAGTCCCAACCATCGTCCTCAAATGGCGACGGTTCGCCCCGGAGTTATGAAAAGCATCACGCCTGATTACAGCAGAAAGGGCGAAATTATTTACGAAAAGGCAAAGCTCAATAATCAGGCAGCCTTTAAGAGGATAATTGAAAGTATCACAAAAGAGGAAAATGCCGTTAACCTTACACAAGCTCAAATTATTATCGCGGGAGGACGCGGGGTAAAGGGTGCGGAGGGTTTTGATTTATTAAGAGAATTAGCAGCTAAAACGGGTGGGGCAGTAGGAGCAAGCCGTGCCGCGGTAGACTCGGGCTGGATACCCTATGAGCACCAGATAGGTCAAACGGGTCAGACCGTTCAGACCGGGACGTACATAGCCTGCGGAATTTCGGGTCAAATACAGCATCTTGTCGGAATGCAGTCGAGCGCTTTGATAATTGCCATTGATAAAAACCCCGATACGCCGATGATGCAAATGGCCGATATCGCCGTCGTCGGAGATTTGTTTGAAATAATTCCCGCGCTTGTGCGTGAAATCTAAAGAGAAACGGAGCAATTTACCATGATTATTATTGGAGAAAAGCTTAACAGCACCTTAAAGTCTGTAAGACCGGCGATAGAGAATTACGATGATGCTGCAATTCAGGAGTTAGCTAAAAAGCAGTATGAGGCGGGAGCTTCATACATAGACGTCAACGCGGGCGTGTTTTACGACGATGAGCCTGAGCGTTTGGAATGGCTTGTAAATACCGTGCAAAAGGTTATTGACGCTCCTTTCTCTATTGACTCTCCTAAACCGCAGGCGATACTCGCGGCGCTTAAAGCGAATAAAAACACCAAGCCCATAATTAACTCCATTACCGACGAAAGGGAAAGATATAACGCCGTAATGCCTTTGGCGGCAGAATATAAAACGGGTGTTGTAGCCCTGTGTATGGACGATACGGGTATGCCCGAAACCGTTGAGGACAGGGTTAAAATAGCGTCAAGGCTTATTGAAAAGCTTACTAAAGAGGGGATTTCTATAGAGGATATCTATATAGACCCGATGATACGCCCGATAGGAACGGGTTCCCATTACGGAAAAGTCGCGCTTGAAACGATGCGGATTGTAAAGTCCGAGTACCCCGAAGCGCATATTGTATGCGGGCTCAGCAATATCTCTTACGGGCTTCCGGCAAGGAAGCTGCTCAATCAGGCGTTCTTAGTGGCGGCAATGGCGGCGGGAATGGACAGCGCAATACTTGACCCGCTTGATAAAAAGCTGATGGCTTTCCTGTATGCGACTGAAGCGCTGCTCGGGATTGACGATTACTGTATAAACTATCTTGAGAAATTCAGGGAAGGCGAGCTTGAGGTATAGATAAGGATAAATAATATAATTAATACGGAAAAAGATAAGAGACGGTATAAAGCTATACTCGTCTCTTTTGTTTACAGTGGTTGTTTCGCTTGTTATCCTAGCTGCGGGTTTTTATGGGCTTGGTTTTATCAATATCGTTTTCCTTAAAGCTAACCGACATTATGTATGCGTCAAGGTGTTCTTTAGAAAAATGACCGTAAGTAGTCGTTATAATTGTTCCGTCCTTTTGGACCTCGACGCCCGGATAAGTGCAGTCGCCCTTGCCGCCGTGGTCTTTCATTATCCTCAGGCGGTACTCGCCTTCTCTGCCGTTTATTATATCGTCGAAGGTGCCTACCCACGCGACCCAGTCACCCTTGGTGGGAGAGACACGAGTCGTATCGCGAAAGCTTATAAAAAGCCTTCCGTCGGGCAGATATTTTGAAGTGTGGCGGTCTCCCGTAAGTGAAGCGGGTAGTTCCTTAAGCTCACTCCAGGTTTCGCCGTTATCGTCGCTTGTGATGAGGAACGAATTGAATTTTCTTGAGTCCTCCCTTAATAAAACCGCAAGCTTTTTACCGTCGGGAGAACGGATTACGGCAGGCTCACAGATACACGCGCCGTTTTTCGGAGCGGCGATAATTTTCGGCTTACTCCAGGTAAGACCACCGTCAACGGATTTTACCTGATACAGCTTGAACGCGCGAAAAGGATTTACCTTGCCTCTGAAGGACTCGTACACAAGCTTCCAATTATCGTTCTCGCCCTCGCTGATGTCAAGCCAATTCTTTTTCGGCTTACCATAGCTTTTGCCGCCGTTAAGGGAATAGGCGTGAAGATATTTAGTGCGCCTGTTTGCGCCCTCGCCCGTGGCGTAGACAGATGTTTTACAAAAGGTGTGGCGGGTAAAAAATCTGCCGTCATCGTGGAAAAGCGCTATATATTCGCCCGGTGCGGTTTGCTCAATATCCGCCATTGCAACAATACCGCCGTAATCACCTATTGGCTCAAGCTCGCTCCAGGTATTGCCGTCGTCCTCACTTACGCTCATCCTTATAGGGTACAGGCCCGAAAAAAGGATGAGTCTTTTTTTACCCTCTTTATCAACCGTGCGGTAAATCGTGGGAACCTCCATAGAGGTGGTGAAGCTCTTGGGAACGGGGAGTCTTTGGCTCCATGTTTTGCCTCCGTCAAAGCTCTTTTTAAGAACTATCTGACCGCAGCCGTGCCCCTTGGGGTAAACGGCAAGAATGGTTTTATCATCCTCTAACAGAACCGTGGTAACGTGACCTAAATAGATCCCTTTTTCATAGTCAACAAGCGTTTGCAGGTCTGTTCTTTCGGAAATGTCATAAGTTGGTATATTATAAGACTTTTTCAAAGCAATACTCCTTTATGATAAGGTTGTAAGGGACTCTTTGTCCGTGGGGACTATTCCGATATAGCTTCTGCCGGGATTAAGTAAAAGCTCGGCTCCGTCCGCGGAGTAAAACGAGAGTTTTGAAAGGTCATCGCCCTTTTTCCAGGTAATATTTTCATATGTTCCGTTTGTGACATAAACTCCCTTGCCGCCTGAAAAATCAAGCGTTACTCTTGCCTTTGCATCGTTTAGGGAGGAGATGTTAGCATAAATTATTACGGCATTGGTGAAGCTTTGCTGGTTATCTTTACTGTCAACAAAGGCATCGCCGTTCAAGTAGCTGTAATAAAGTCCGTCAAGAGCGTTGTATTTATAGGAATAAGAAAAATTGTTGGAGAACGAGAAGTTAATAGTCTGGCAAACACCTCCCGCCAAGGAACGCTTTTCTTTTGCAAACTTAAACGGATTTTTATAATCCTCTTTAATTTGAGTACGATAATTTTTATCGGAAACAGCGCTGATTATTTTCGAGCCTGTAGTAAAGCCCGTGTGCTCAATCGAGGCTCCTCTCGAATAATCTCTGTCAAAATATTTTCCGCTTGACATCCCGTCAATATTATCAATAATGCCTTTTCTAATCTCATTATAGGCGTAAGTGCTGCCGCCCCAGTGGACGAAAATGGCGTCAAAGCCCCGAGCTATCTGTATATAATAATGCCTTGCGCTTCTTACGGAGCCGACCTTTTCGGGAATAAGCGATTTGTCTGCATACATCCAAAGCATTCGTGTTATACCGCCCTCGGTAACGGTTTCAAAAACAATGTCGGGAGTAGTAAGTCCCCATTGAGGTCTGCATGCCTTTATATTATTTATCATAATCATTACAGGTCTGTTTTCAAGAAGATCGGCACTGTATCCGGGCAGTCCCGTCAGGGGGTTGAGAATTTCGGGGGGCTTTGTAGTCGTTATTTCCGTTTCGCTTGACGATTCGTTTTCATTAAACGCCGAGCTGTTACACCCGTGCAAAATAATTGCCGCGGCGCAAAGGGACAATGAGAGTACCAAAATTAAAACGGGGTACTTTAACTTCTCTTTCATTTCACATTTCTCCACAAATATTTTTTGGTGTTTTTCTAAAACATATTAAAACATATTTTAAAGGTTTTGTAAATAACGGTTCTTACCCTGCCGTAAAATTAATATTATTAAAAGAATACATAAAAGAAAGGGAGAAACAAATGCAAAGGATTGTTAAGAATAAGAAGATGAATTGGGATACATATACCTCATATATAAAAAAGCTTTCGACAAGGTATCCGCATGCCGAGGTTTCGACCTGCGGAAAAAGCCATCTTAAAAGAGAGCTTTTTTCGCTTTCGCTGGGGAAAGGCACAAATTATGTCTTGTATGTCGGAGGAGTTCACGCACAAGAGTGGATAACATCAGTTCTGCTTTTGAGATTTTATGAGGATTTATGCGACAGGTATGCTTGCGGCGGAGAGCTTGCCGGTCTTAATGTCCGCGAGATTCTTTCCGACAGAAGGCTTATTATTATCCCCGAGCTGAATCCGGACGGGATAGAGATAGCACTTACAGGGGCACAAGCTGTGGGTGAATATAAGGCTATATGCGAAAAAGTCTCGAAAGGCGATTACTCATGCTGGAACGCCAACGCAAGAGGCGTTGATATCAACCACAATTTCGACGCCGGCTGGGAGGTACTGCACCAAATGGAGCGGCGTGAGGGGATAACCGCTCCTTCTGCGCGCCGTTACGGAGGAACACACGCTGAAAGCGAGGACGAAACGAAGGCGCTTACTCGTCTTTGCAGGGAGCTGCCGATAAGGCACGCGATTGCTCTTCACTCCCAAGGTGAAGAAATCTACTGGGAATATGGGAAATCCATGCCGCCAAAGGCATTTTTGATGGCTAAAATCTTTGCCGCTATTACGGAGTATACACTCGTCAAAAATGAAGGACTTGCTTCACACGGCGGGTTTAAGGACTGGTTTATTTCCGAGTTTTCACGCCCCGCTTTTACAGTTGAGGTGGGGAAAGGACAAAACCCTTTGCCTATTTCACAGCTTGAAGAAATTTACTTAAAAATTGAGGAAATGCTGTGTATCGGAATAATCATGTAATCACAGTCTGATTTTCCCGAGCTTGTCATCCGCGTCCCAAATATATCTGAGTCTTGATGTGATAGTAGGCTTAATTAGGTCAAAGTAAGTTAGAGTATAGGTTTCATAGCTGTTAATATCATCTTCCTTAAATACAAAAACCCTGACCCCGCGCAAATCGTTTCCGAAGCAACGGAACGAGGCGCCCGGGGTCTGAATAATATCTATCCCGTCTAAGCTTGCGGTAAAGCGGTTTTTATGGTCGTGACCGAATACAACGGCTTTAATATTTCCTTGTGCCTTTATTTCCTCGAATAAACCGCTGTCACTGCTTAAAACAGAAGGATATCCAAAGGCAAAGCCTTGAGCCTTTGCTTTGTCAAGCTTAAAATATCCGCCTCTCCTTCTGCTTCTGACGGCGTCGGGGTCATCTTTTTCGCATTTTACAAAAAGGCTCTCCGTAACGGGCAGCGGTATGTGAGTAAACAGAAAAGACGGGATAGAGCTTCCCCCGTTGCGCTCGCGCTGTCTTTCGCTTTCTTCGCAAAACCACCGTACGGTTTTCGGAGTAATCATTTCATAGCATAGATTTTCCTCTTTATCATACCATGCGCAGTCAAGCATAAAAATTCCGAGCTTTTCAGCGCCGTTTTCACCAAAAATCGGGATGTAGTATGTGTCGCAATCTACGGATTTATCCCTCCGGTTAAACGGTACGCAATACGGATAGCTCATATAAATATCCGCTTGCTCTTCTTTAGTAATAAGATTTCTGTCGTCATGATTTCCATATAAAAAGGCGAACGGAATTTTAAGGTCGGATACAGGCTGCAATATGTTTTTAAGGGAGACTTTCATTCGTGTAAGCTCTCCCGCCTTGTCAAATATGACCTGTTTTGAACCAAAGCGCGCATCCCTAAGGTGGTTGCCCAGTATATTGTCCCCCGTAAAAAGAACAAGGTCGGGCTTAACCTTGTTATATGCCCTTTCGAGCATAGTTACCATTGCTTTTCTGACGACATGCATATCCTGAGCGTCACTGACCTGCATAACAGTGAATTGCCCGTTTTTAAAGGCTAAGTTCTCCATAATTACCCTCAAAGCGTTTTATTATATAATAATTTTATTACCGTACGGGACAAAAGTCAATATAAGTGCAATGAAAGTTGATTTTTGCCCCTTTTTGGGATATAATGACTTGAATAATCGAAGGGGTGATAGGGTGCTTAAATTCGGGAAAGACGGAAAATTTAAGATAATGCAGATAGCCGACGTTCAGGAAATTCCAAAGGCTTCCGAGGACACTTTAAAACTTCTAAATGCCGCTCTTGAAAAGGAAATGCCCGACCTTGCGGTTTTTACGGGCGACCAGCTTCAAGGCTACGACAAGTCCATGAAAAAGGGAAATCCGGAAGAAATCGTAGAAAAGCTGATTAATGAAATAACAAGACCGCTTACCTCAAGGGGAATACCCTTTACCGTTACATACGGAAATCATGATAAGCAGTCGGGAATTTCCAATGCCGAACAAGCAAAAATATATGAAAAGCTTCCCGGTTGTATTCTCGGCAAACCGAGAAATGAAGAAGACAGGGGAACATTCAGCTTGCAGATATATGACCACAGCGGAGAAAAAGCCTTGTTTAATCTTTACTTAATTGACTCAAACGGGATGACAAGAGACGGCTATGAGCCTGTGAGCAAGGAGCAAATAGAATGGTACAGGTGCGAAAGGGAGCGTATTAAGGAAGAATTCGGCTCTTATCTGCCGTCCTTTGTGTTTCAGCATATACCTATTCCGGAGGTTTTTTGCGCACTTGAGCGTGTAAGTCGAAGGGCTAAAGGTGCTATACCGTCCTTCAGAAGCAACGCGGGGAAATATTATAAGCTTCCCGAATCCTGCAAGGACGCTGAGTTTTTCAGGGAGGCCGTTGCCCCGCCCGATAAAAACAACGGCGAATTCGATGCTTTTCTTGAAAAGGGAGAGGTACTTGGGATATTTTTCGGTCACGACCATATGAACAGCTTTGTAGTGTCATATAAAGGTATAGATTTGGGATATACGCAAGGTGCGGGCTTCAACGTTTACGGTCCCGGGCGTGACAGGGGTGTAAGGATTTTCGAATTGTCCCGGGAGGATATAAGAAATTATAAAACCTATACGCGTACATATGGTGAGCTTACAGACGGCATCCTCACGAGAAAAGCCTTTGAGTTTGCCTGCGAGCATGCACCGATGGGTATTGTAAAATGGCTTTATTCAAAGCTCATGGTGTATTTTGAATAAGAGAATCAAAGGCAGGAAGCGAAAAGTCGGTTTCGTTTCCTGCCTTACTATTGGATAAAGCATTATAATTTAATATTTTCCTTGGCCGCAGCAGAGGCTAATTTCCTGTATTTACACTTTTCCGTCGCCATTTCTTCGACTGTCTTTGTCCTGAGAGTGAAGCCCTTGACGGGGTGAAGCTCAAGCTTTGACGCTTTAAGCCTCTTTTTGGCGTTCGCTATTTCCTTTTTATATTGAGGGAGCCATTGTTCTCCTGCGACAAGCATTTCATCTACCATCATCTTTATTTCATCGGGAATACAAACGGCACCCGTGAGAGGGTCCATCATTGCGGCTTGGTACAGCAGCTTGATATCGCCCGCAACTGCCGCTTCGACGGCTAATTTTTGAACCCATACGCTTTGTGAGCAGACGGCGGCACAGCCTATGGGTAAGTCGCCTACTTTAGGCACCGAAACACCGTTATAATCCACATAGCAGGGCACTTCTACAACACATTCATCCGGGAGATTTGTAATTGTGCCGTTATTGATCACATTAAAATGACCTCTGTAACGCCTTCCGGTTTCAAGCCCTTCGATTATGTAGCTGCCATGCTCGGAGCTTCTGTTTTCGGGCGTGTAATTTTTAGGTGCCTCCTTAAGCCAGTTGGGGAAGTCGGTTTCAAACCAATTACGGCTTTCCTTGCAAGCTCGCAGATACCCTGCCGTCTCTCCCTGACTCCAACTGCTGTAGTTTATCCATTTTTCCATTTCCTCGGGACGCTTTCTGTACCACATAAGATATTCCGAAAGATGACCGTTCGATTCGGTTGATTAGTACCCGAAATTTTTCAAAACATCCAGACGGATCTTTTCATTTTTTTGCATATTTTCCATCGAGGACATTTTCTCATAAAGCTCGTGTACTCTTTCAACCCCGCCAATCTTAGCGCTGATATACCAGGTTTGGTGGTTCAGTCCGGCACAGATAATGTCGACTTCGTCCTTTTTTACACCAAAAGCCCGGGCGATTTGCTCATGACCGTGTTGAACGCCGTGGCAAAGCCCAAAGGTGGGAACCTTCCCGTATTTATTGCATGCCCAGGTAACCATTGCGTTGGGATTTGAATAATTGAGCATTATACAGCCGGGTAAAGCAACCTCTCTTATGTCTTTACAAAACCCAAGCATTGCGGCAACGCCCCTTTGCCCGTACATTATACCCCCGATGCACAGCGTATCCCCAACACATTGGTCAACGCCGTATTTCAGGGGAATCTCGACATCAGTTGTAAATGCCTCTAGCATTCCTATCCTGACACAATTTATAATGTATTTTGCGTTTCTGAACGCCTCGCGCCTGTCAAGAGTGGCGTTAATCCTTATTTTAAGACCGTTTTCGTAAATATCCCTTTGAACAAGCTCAGTTACCATTCGCAGATTGTCGGAATTAATGTCCGTAAAGGCTATATCGATATTACGAAACTCAGGAACCGTAAGAATATCGGAAATTAAACGTCTTGTAAAGCCGATGCTTCCGGCTCCTATTACAGCAAGCTTAAACACAATTATTCCTCCCTCGCTTTTTTTCAGTTTACCATGTTTAAGCTTTTTTGTATATAGACCGCAACAAAATAACGGCTTAATAGTCTTTCTTACAAATTTATTAAACTGCTAAACGAATATTGCTTTTTAAGCCAAAATGTGGTAAAGTTCCTAAGAGGGAGAGCGAAGAATGCGCAAGGTTGTACAGTATTATAAAAGGCTGCCCGCAAATGAATTTCATCAATTATTCCATGAAATATCACTTTTTGAGTACTTGCTTTGGTGGCTTTTAAGAATTGGTATGATAATAGGGGTCACGCGGCTTTTTCTGTCTAAACAGGAGCCGTTCATATTTTGTTTAACCGTTTTGGGAAATTTAGCGATGACTTTTTCCGTTGCTTTACTTCGGCTTATTTTTCCTAAATCCTTTTTTTTGGGCAGATTGCCGTATACGATACAAAGATATATCAATATAAGCGTTTTGGCAGGCTCATTTTTCGGTCACGTCATACCCTTGTACCACATCCCGAACTATGATAAGATACTCCACTTT
>MWBL01000012.1 GCA_002069015.1 Firmicutes bacterium ADurb.Bin300
CGGAACAGCGTTTCCGACCTGCCGGAACTGTTGAGTTTTGTTTCCAAGAAATACAAAGTCATCCGGGAAGGATTGAATCCTCGCGCATTCACGAACAGTCGGTACGCGATTGTATTTATAATGGAAATGGTGTCTGTGACCGGTATCAATAGTTGGAGCGGGGCGATTGTCAGGGAATCGTGTCCAGGCAACATGGAAATTGCGAGTATTTCTAAATTCTTCTGGAAGGTCCTTATAATTGCCTCCTGCAGGAACAAGGGCTATTATTTCCTGAACCTTTTCTGAATGATTCGCCGCGACATGGTTATGCACGATATCTGATTTCTCACGCATAATTCTTTGATAGTCATTTTGTGCCGGAGTTGCATACGGCATTTCCTCAGCACCTAATGTGTCAACTAACGGAGGCAGATCAGAAAGAGCCATTTCGCAGGAAACGTAGTTCTTATCCTCGGGTGGGTACTGGAATTCACCATCGCGATAGCCAACAAAAACGACACGTCTTCTCAACTGAGGTACGCCGTAATCAGCCGAGCATAAGATTTTATATTGAATCTTGTAGCCCATATCCGTAAATTTCTCGATTATGCTGTCTTTTATCTGTCCACCGAACAAGCCAACAAGACCAGGAACATTTTCAATAACAAAAGCCCTGGGGCGTATTTCATCTACGAGTCGGATATAGGACAAATACAGTTTGTTCCGTGGATCGTCAAATTTTCTCGGTCCAGAAAGAGACATCCCCTGGCAGGGAGGACCGCCAATGATTACATCAACAGCTGCATCCCCAATAAGCGGCTTTATGTCTTTTTCGTATGTCACCTGGGTGATATCACCACAGATTGATTTTGCGCCAGCATGGTTCAATTCAAAAGTTTCCAGCGCCTTTTTATCGTTGTCGATACCCAAGAGAATATTATAGCCTGCACGTTCAAAGCCGCAGGAAAGTCCTCCGGCTCCACAGAACAAATCAATCACATTATACTTTTTCATTGCTACCATCATCCTTGCGTCTTTTATCTTCTGGTTTCTCCGTATCGGAGGGGATGGCCCAGGCTTCGCCTAATTTGAAGACCCCCGGAATCCGTCCCTCGGAGCATAGCACCTGCACACGGCGCTGTGATATCTGCCACTTTTTTGCGGCCTGACTTGCTGTCATATAGTCCATCTCATCACCTCATAGATTAAAAACAAAGAGACAACTATATTATATTCGACGGGGCGAATAATATCAAGCCTTCTACGCCGTTTAAATGTAAACATTTCTACATCTAACTTGTAGCCTCGCCGCGCAATTATCTAACCTGTAGCCTCGCAATTCCGCTTTTACGGTGTGCAGGTTAGATAGCAGTGAGCCATTCATCGGATTCCGGGCCGCCGCCGGTTTTTGGGGGCAAACCTCGGAATCCCTTTATTTCAGTACATTTCAGCCCTTTCCGGCGTCGGTTCTCGTCATCAATACTACTGTCTCGACATGCACGGTGCGGGGGAAGAGGTCTATGGGTGTTATTGTTTTTACTGTGTAGCCTGTTTCCTTTAATATTTTGCAGTCGCGGGCGAGGGTGGCGGGGTCGCATGACACATAGATTATTTTTTCCGGATTCATATCGGATACCGTTTTCAGCAGCTCCTTGTCACAGCCTTTTCTTGGGGGGTCAAGAATGACGATGTTAGGCGCTATGCCCTCATTTTTAAGAGCTGCCGCCGCGTCCTTTGCATCACCGCGGATAAAGCGCGCGTTATTTATCCTGTTATTTCTTGAGTTTTCTATAGCGTCTGAAACCGCCGACTCGATTATTTCAACCCCGATCAGTTGCTTTACATTTTTGGCTAAGGTTAGACCTATCGTTCCCGTTCCGCAATACAAATCAAGGAGTGTGTCGGTCTTTTTGCATTCGGCGAGTTCACCCGCTTTTTGATAAAGAAGCTGAGCTTGCTCAGGGTTTACCTGATAAAATGTAAGTGGGGAGAGCTTGAAGCTTAAATGGCACAGCTCGTCCGTTATCCAACCGGGACCGAAAAGAGTTTTGCACTGTGTGCCGAGAACTACATTTGTACTGGCTTTATTTATGTTCAAAACCAATGTCTTAAAGGAGGGAACGGACCTGAGACTTTCGGTCAGCTTTTCGGCGTGGGGGAGACAGTCGCCGTTTATTACGACGCAGACCATAAGCTCATTTGCGGCAAAAGCCTTTCTCAAATACAGATGCCTTATAAGTCCTTTGTGTGTAGTTTCATCGTATACGCTTATACCGAATGAGCAGATAAAATCTTTAAACAGTTTTACTGCTCGGAAGAAGTCCCGGGGATGCAGGGCACATTCGCCGCCGTCAATAACCCGATGACTTTTAGGGGCATAAAAACCGATTTTAAGCACATTATCTTCCATTTTAACGGGAAGCTGGGCTTTGTTTCGGTAGCCGTATATATTTTGGGCGCCGATAATCGGCTCCGCTGCTAAGTCTATACCGCCAATTCTTAAAAACGCGTCCGATACGAGTTTTCCCTTATATTTAAGCTCCGCTTCGTATGTTATATGTCTGAAAGCACAGCCGCCGCACTTGGGGAAAAGTCGGCAGTCCGTACTTCGCCTGTCCTTCGAGGGAGAAAGAACCTGTAATAATTTGCCTATGGCATAGCTGCTTTTTACCTTTATGATATGACATAAAACAGTATCGCCCACAGCCGCCTCGGACACAAAGACCGCAAAGCCTTCATACCGTCCTATTCCGTTACCCTCGGATGTGTAATCCTCGATAAAAAGGGGGATGTCGTCATTTTTCTTGAGCATTTTTTATCCCCTCTATTATGCTTTTATATTCCTCATATGTCATAAAGGCGTTGATAATCTGAAGAAGTGAGTTTGCGGAAAGTCGAGAGGGCAAATTAAGTTTTTTTATCAGGGCTTGTCTTAATTGCCTGCTTTGTGACTTGCCGCTTATGCCATCCTCATAAAAGTCGGTTTTTGTGATTTTACGTGCAGGTTCTTCGGCTTCCTCGCAAAAAATGCCTGCCTGCCTTAACGCCGTTATGAGAACTATCTGAGATATTCCCTCAACGCCTATTTTTCCTTCCTTTGACGGGGCGCTCTTTCGCTTTTCCTTGCCTAAAATATCCGGGATATAAGCGTGTGTTACGGTTTCGGGCGGGACTATGCTGCCGATATACGAGCGGATTCTAAACCCCGCCGCGTCACTGTCGGTAAGGATAAGAATGCCCTTTTTTTCGGCGAGAGCTCTTATCATCGCCTGTTTTCTCTTGTTATTAAATACGGAAAAGCCGTCGGTCTCGATAATTACTCCGTCAATTACCGATGAGAGCCGAATTTTATCGTATTTCCCTTCTACAATTATTATCCTGTCTGTTTTTATCATCAGCTTATCCTTAATAAATTAATAATCAGCAATTCGAGTATCGTTTTGCCTTCGATGCGTGTGCTTTTGAGCTTAATGTCTGCCTCGGATAAGAGTGAAATCGCGTACCTGAGCTGCGCCAAGCTGTATTTTTTGGATAGAGAGGCCGCCTTCTCAAGACGAAACATCTTCGTTCCCTTATAATCCTTAAAATATTCCGCAACATCCGAATATTTAAGACCGCTGTGAATTGCCGCCTTTACCCGGTACATATCCACATAGGTAATCACGAGAGTTGCAAGAATTTGGATAGGCTCACCTTTTTGCTTTAATAGAAGCGATAAGAGGGCAAACGCTTCATCCGCCTTTCCCCTGATTATTAAATCGGCAAGAGTAAAAACATTCGCCTGTGCGCTGAAAATCACGGTATTTTCAATATCTGCTCGGGATAATTTTCCGCCCTCTCTGTAAAGGCAGAGCTTTTCAAGCTCGTTTTTGAGAGTCCCCATATCATCTCCGACTATATTGACCATATAAGAGGCATCCGCTCTGTCTAAAGCGCAGCCTTTTTTTGCGGCTGTTTCACATAGCAGCTTTACAAGATTTGAAAGGGAACGGCTGCTCAGATTAACGGCGCTGCCGTATTTGTCAAAGGCGGAGATTATTTTTCTCCACTTGAAATTTTTTTCGTCAACCCGAATTGTGTCGAGCCAAAAAATCAGGACGCTGCCTTCGGGAATATCGGATATTATTTCTAAAAAAGTATCGAATTTTTGACCAAAATCTTTCGGGGACTCCTGAGTTTCCTCCGGTACTTCTTCGTCGTTCTGCCGAGCGGTTCTGTCCGGGATTAGGTCGGAAAGCAACATATCATACACCACTGTGCAAGAATACTCTCCCGATAAAGGCAAAAAGCTTACGCAGTCCGCAATTTCCTCTAACGAAGTACTTTTTCCGTCAAGCTTATGCAGATTAAATGCTTCAAAATCCGGCTTTATGATTTTTTGAGGTATTAAGGAGGCATAGTGCTGTTTCAGAAAATCTTCTGTTCCGTAAAGCAAATAGAGCCTGTCAAATTTCTTTTCACGGATTTGCTTTTTGAGTCCTTCTTCATTAAGCTTGCTCATATTCGTCCCTCCTTGCGTCTATCACAAGGACACTGCCTTCATACGCGGTAAGGTATGTGTTTTGTGTCAGGGCTAAAGCCCTTTTATATGTGACTTGTTGTTTTTTTGAAACATTGCCCGTTATGATGATCTCATTCCAAAGTACGGCGGACGGATTCTCAGGCAGACAGTCGCGGCAAATGAGAGTGTCTGCGGTTGCTATATCTAAGCTTATTTTGCTGATATCGTTGCTCGGACATAAGGATACCATTATGGTTTTACCGCCGAATTTAATTATAACACAATTTACATTATTTGTATTGTAATATGATATATCAACTTCACCCCAAAGCAAATATTTTGCCGTAGTGCCTTTTTTCACATTGTCACTAAGCAGGTTTTTATTTTCCTTGTAAAGAGAAAAATCAGTAAAGATTTCTTTTGGAGAATAATTTTCTACTATATTATTATAGCTGTCTCTGCCGAGATTTTCATTAGGAATTAGGAGCAAATCAAGACAGGTAGAGGGCATTTGCGGTATAAATCGCCTAAGCTCATATTCAAAGCCGCCGCTGTCGCGCGGACAGCCTAAAAGGGCGTAATGCCTCCCGTTTTGAAGAACTATTACCGGTGAGCCGCCGACATCTAAAACCGTGCCTCTTATATTTGACCTTGAAGGCAGCGAGGCGGCGACATTTCCGAGGATGAACAGAACTAAGCAAACAGCCGCTGTAACCTCGAGAGGGAACCGAGTTTTTTTCCTGAAAAATATAATAATTGAGCAAATAAGAAGAAGTGCAGTTCCCGCAAGCCAAAAGGCATATACCGTGGTGTTAACGGGAAGGGCGGAAAAGGTTAAGGAACCCAGAGTGTTTACAAAGCTTAATATAACTCCCGCCAACATATCTGCTATCGCGAACCAGAGGTTTGCGACGGGCATGAAAATCTCGGAGTAATTTATGATTACGCCCAAGCCTCCGAAAATCATTGTTAAAGAGGAAAGAAAAACGACGAGGAGATTTGTCAAAGGAGCTATCAGGGACACCTTACCGAAAACCGCTACCGTTACAGGGAGCGTTGATATAAATGCACAGACGGTTATGATAATAATATCAGCAACATAGACAATAAGGCGTTTGAGGAGGACTATTCTCATGTGCATAACAAGCTTTGCGAAGCGCCCGCAATAATATTTTCCCATAGTGATTATTCCCAGGGTAGCCATAACGGAAAGCCGGAGGCTGACCGACAAGACGGCAAACGGGTTTATCGCCGTTATCAGAAAAACAGAAAGCCCCAAGGAATTGAGCGAATCGCCCCGTCTCTTAAAAAACACGGATATTAGTATAACCGCCAGCATTAAGGAAGCTCTTATAACAGAAGGCGAGAAACCCGTAACAACTGTGAAAAAAACCAAAAACAGGAGTGAAATCAGGTTTGCCGCCTTTTTTTTAACCCCGAAAATCGTTAAGAACACTACTAAAAACGATACCCAGATGGAAACATGAAGACCCGATACGGCAAGCAGGTGAGAGGTGCCGCTGTTTGCGTAATGCTCTTGCGTTTTTGGGGAAATATAGCTTGTGTCTCCCAATATCATAGCAATTATTATGCCTGCCCTGTCACCCGAGGAGCTTTCAAGCACTGTGTTTATAATTGACTTGCGAAGCATAAGGACATAATAAAGCGGAGTTTTTTGATATGTAAAAAGAATCTGAGGCATGTCAAACGAATAAGCGCGAAGGTATATTCCGCGTGATTTATAGCGTTCGGAGTCCTTTCCGTCGGCGTTTTTCGGAAGGAAGATTTTTGCATCACTTATCGATATGCAGTCGTATACGTCGCAGTCAAGCTCTTCGCTCGAGGAGTATAAAAGCTTCAGCTTGACAAATTTTTCTCCGATGCTTTCAGTTTCGATTTCATATTGAAAGCTATTGGAGATTTTTTGCGGGAGAGATATTATTTTTCCGGTAAAAGCCGTTTCTCCTTCAAAGGCGACGGCTTTCTTATAGGAAAGATTCAAGAATAAAAGAAAAATAACCGCAGACAGCAGAACGGCTGCCGCCACAAGCGGTATTTCGAGAGTTTTGCGAAGCGAGCGTACGAAAAAGAAAACTAACAGCGCAATAACTGAAACAAGGACAGAAATATACGCCGAATATACGCCTGTTTTACAGCAGGCGAAACATACGGCTGCAAAGGTAAAACCGAAAACGAACATCGGTCTTGACAAGCGAACACCCCGCGTCCCGTCAGTATGTTAAAAAAGCAGAAAATCAGCCGGGCGGCCAGGAAAAATTCCGACCTCCCATAAGATGAAAATGAAGGTGCTTCACGCTTTGCCCAGCCGATTCACCGCAGTTTGTGACTATTCTGAAGCCGTCTGAAAGGTTTAGCTCTTTTGAAAGCTTTGAAGCCACTTCAAAAATATGTGCTACAACAAGGCTGTTTTCCTTTGAAATGTCTGCAGCAGAGGTTATATGCTCCTTTGGAATAAGGAGAATATGCACGGGTGCTTGAGGGCTGACATCATAAAAGCCCAGCATGTTCTCATTCTCATAAACCTTTTTTGTGGGGATCTCCCCGTTTACAATCTTACAAAAAATACAGTCCATAGACTTAGTTCCTTTCCTAAGAGAGATATACGCTAAACAAGATTAAATAGTTAGTCCTTAAGCAAGTCGGCAAGTATCTTCTCGGCAGCGGCAAGAGCCTGTGGGAGCTTCTCGGGGTTTTTGCCTCCCGCCATGGCACTTTCGGGCTTTCCTCCGCCCGAGCCTTCGGTGATTTTGGCGACCTCGCGCACTAAGATGCCTGCGTGGGCGCCCTTTTTAACGGCGCTTGCACCGCAGCTGCAAGCAAAGGAAAGCGTTCCCTTGTCCCCATCCTTTGCTCCTATTAAAATAACGGCATCCTCTCCTTTATCCTTAATAGCGTCACACACGGCGCGCGCTGCGGAAAAATCCGCTTCTCCGAAATCTGCTACATACAGCTTAACGCCTTTTATTTCCTTAAAGTCGGAGAGAATATCGGCTGATTTTGCCTTAGCAATTTCACCCTTTAAGGCGGATATTTCTTTTTCGGCACATTTCAAGTCGGATAAAAGCGAGGCGGCTTTTTCTGCAATAATGTCTGAATTACCGGCTTTAAGAGCTAAGGCGGTATTATGGATTAAGGATTCCCTGTTTCTTATATACTCCAGCGAATTAAAGCCCGTTAAGCCCTCTATTCTTCTGACTCCCGCAGCTACGGAGCTTTCCGATACGATTTTGAAAAGCCCTAACTCTCCCGTGTTTTCGGCATGTGTTCCGCCGCAAAGTTCAACGGAAAAATCACCGCACCTTACTACTCTTACAGAGCTTGAATACTTTTCGCCGAACAGGGCGAGCGCTCCTGATTTGCGGGCGCTTTCGGCGTCGGTTACCGTTACTGTTACGGGAGCAGCGGATAAAATATATCGGTTAACCAGATTTTCAACAGAAGAGATTTCTTCATCGGTAAGCGCGTTAAAATGTGAAAAATCAAACCTCATAACTTCGGGCGACACAAAGGAGCCTGCCTGCGCGACATGAGTTCCCAGAAGCTTGCGTAAGGCCGCCTGCAGCAGATGCGCCGCAGTGTGGTTTCGTCTTGTCGCAAGGCGCTTTTTGATATTGATTTCACATTTTGCATCGTCGCCAACAGATATTGCTTTTCCCGATACGAGTGTGCCGTGATGAAGCCAAATGCCGTCGGAAGTCTTGGTAACGGACGTTACCTCAAAAACACACTCGCCTGATTTAATGGTACCCGTATCGCTTGTCTGACCGCCGCTTAACGCATAAAACGGGGTAGTGTCGGTTATAATGATGCCGTGGTTTTCGGCTGCCAAGCTCCCGGCGAGCTCTCCCTGTGCGATTATCGAGAGTATTTTTGAGCGTGACGTATATTCGGTATAGCCGACGAATTGTGTGGGGTCTATGTGTCTTAAATCAAGCTCGGAGGTTTTCCATGCCTCGGTCCCGGCATCCTTGCGAGCGGCTCTTGCGGTCTGCCTTGCATTTTCAAGAAGCACGCAAAACTCCGCCTCGTCAACGTACATATTTTTTTCGGCAAGAATTTCTTTCGTCAAATCAAGCGGGAAACCGAAGGTGTCCTGAAGCTTGAAGGCGTCGGCGCCCGATAAGACGGGACCTGTTGTATTGTCAATCATATCACCCAAAACGCAAAGCCCGCTGTCTATCGTTTTTGAGAAGCTTTCCTCCTCCAAGGAAATAATCTTTACGATGTAATCCTCTTTTTCAACGAGCTCGGGATAAGCGCCTTTGTTTTCATTGACTACCGTCTTTACAAGCCGGGCTAAAAAAGGACTGTCAATACCGATAAGCCTGCCGTGTCTTGCGGCTCTCCTGATTAGACGGCGAAGCACATAACCCCGTCCGACGTTGGAGGGGATAACGCCGTCCGCCGTCATAAAAACGGTGCTCCTTATGTGATCGGTTATTACTCGAAGGGAAACGTCGGTTTTCTCGCTTTTACCATAAGTAACGCCCGCTATAAGGCACACTTGCTTTATAATATTCTGAATAGTGTCAACCTCAAAGATATTATCCTTTTCCTGTATAACACAAGCGAGTCTTTCAAGGCCCATTCCCGTGTCAATATTCGGGTTTTTCAGCCGCGTATAATTGTTGTTGCCGTCATTCTCAAACTGTGTAAAAACAAGATTCCAAACCTCTACATATCTGTCACAATCGCAACCGATTGTGCAGTCGGGAGAACCGCAACCGTATTTTTCTCCTCTGTCGTAATGAATTTCAGAGCAAGGACCGCACGGACCTGCGCCGTGCTCCCAAAAATTGTCCTCTCTCCCGAGTCTTACGATGTGGGACGGGGGAATTAAAATTTCTTTAGTCCATATATCGTAAGCCTCGTCGTCCTCGGTAAAGACGCTTACATAGAGCTTGTCCGTCGGGATTTCAAGAACCCTTGTTAAGTATTCCCAAGCCCAAAAAATAGCCTCGCGTTTAAAATAATCGCCAAAGGAAAAATTGCCGAGCATTTCAAAATAAGTGCCGTGACGCGAGGTTTTCCCGACGCGTTCAATGTCGGGTGTACGAATACATTTTTGACACGAAACACACCTCTCCCCCGGAGGAGTCAGCTCGCCCGTGAAGTACTTTTTTAAAGGCGCCATACCGGCGTTTATAAGTAAAAGGCTTTTGTCATTGTGAGGAATCAGCGAGGCACTCGGAAGCCTTAAGTGTCCCTTGTCTTCAAAAAAAGCAAGAAAAGATTCGCGTAACTCATTAAGCCCTGTCCACTGCATATACTATCAATCCCAACATACTGAAAATATAAAAAAGTATACAACACGAATGGCTAAAAGTCAACAAGCGAGACCGCTGTGTCACGCTCTTTTCTGTTATTGGAATAAACACGCTTTCAGGCACAAAAGCTTTGGGACTACCTTATTTCTGCCACTTAAACAGGAGTATTCCGGCTATGCAAAGAGCGACTCCCATGAGCCTTTTAGCCTCAAAGTCAACTCTTTCAACGCCGAACAAACCGAACACCTCTATAAGATAAGCTGCGGCAATTTGGGAGACAACAATAATCATTACCGCCTGCGCAGGACCTAAGGAGGATATGCTGCGTATGACAGAATACGTAATGGCAGCACCGATAACCCCGCCAAGGAGCATATATTTATTGTCTATATGGAGCAGCTGACCGAACGACCCCTTAAAACCCGTCAGGCACCACGCCCCAAAGCATACGGCTAAGGCGGTCAACTGTACAAACGAGGCGGAAACCCAAATTGAGCTCTGCTTTGTGACTCCCTCGTTGAAAACTCCCTGAATACTCATCAGGGCTCCCGAAATAATTGCAATAACAGCACCGATCATAAAAAAACTCCTTTTCATCAATTGTTACCTGAAAAAAAACAAATATGATATAAGGAGTCCTTATTGTTAAATTACTTGAAATTATACGTTAAATCTGAATAGCACGACATCGCCGTCACGCAAAACGTATTCCTTGCCTTCAAGGCGTACAAGACCTTTTTCTTTTGCCGCTGCCATTGAACCGCATTCCATAAGCGCGTCAAACGAAATTACCTCTGCCCGAATAAACCCGCGTTCAAGGTCCGAGTGGATCTTTCCTGCCGCCTGCGGCGCTTTTGTGCCTTTTTTTATGGTCCAAGCCCGAACCTCGGGGCGCCCCGCCGTTAAAAAAGACATAAGGCCTAACAGGTCATAGCTGCGCTCAATAAGTAAATCGAGTCCGCCCGAGGTTACACCGAGATCGGACAAAAACATTTCCTTTTCATCCTGCTCAAGACCCGATATCTGCGCCTCAAGCTCCGCACAAATCGGAAAAACCTCGCTTCCCTCTGCCTTCGAATATTCGCAAACGGCAAGGTATTTCGAATTTTTATCAATACCGTTTGCGAAATCCTCTTCACCCATATTACAAACGTAAATTACAGGCTTTGTTGTCAATAGTGAGACAGTATCCAGTATTTCCTTTTCTTCAGGCGTGGTTTCAAGAGCCCTTGCGCAGATTCCGTCGTTCAATGATGAAAAAACCCTTTCAAGGAAATTAAGCTCGACGCCGAGCGACCTGTCGCCCTTCATAGCCTTTTGAGTGCGCTCGATTCTGCGGGAAAGCACCTGTGCATCAGCCATAATAAGCTCGAGATTAACCGTTTCAATATCGCGCACCGGGTCAATACTGCCGTCAACATGAATAATACTGTCGCTTTCAAAGCACCTTACCACATGAACAATTGCGTCAACCTCGCGTATATGTGAAAGGAACCTGTTTCCGAGTCCCTCGCCTCTTGACGAGCCGCTGACAAGCCCTGGTATATCGACAAATTCCATAGTAGCCGGAGTGATCTTAAGGGGCGAATGCATTTGGGCAAGACTGTCAAGTCGCTTATCCGGAACGTTTACTATACCGACATTCGGCTCAACGGTGCTGAAGGCGTAGCTTTTTGCCTCAGCACCGGCGTTCGTCAGTGCATTGAAAAGCGTACTCTTACCGACATTCGGAAGACCGACAATCCCGAGTTTCATAGTAATCAATCCTTTTTTAGTTAGTCGTTGATTAACGGGAATATCCTAACATATACAAAATTGCATGTCAATCATTCGGCATTTCGATACAAACGGAATATGACTGCTTGATTTTTTTATTCACCGACTGTATAATCAAAGGTAATCTAAAATCCGTTTTGAAAGGATTAGCTTATATATGATTTGCCTTAAGGGAATGAAACGCGTCGTCATAAAGGTAGGGACCTCCACACTGACTTACGAAACAGGGAAAACAAACTTAAAAAGAATGCGTGAGCTTGTCCGCACTATATGTGATTTTTCAAATTTCGGACTGGAAATTGCACTTGTCACCTCCGGGGCTATAGGAGTGGGTGTCGGAAGGTTAGGCTTAGCGGAAAAACCGCAGGATACGCCGTCGCGGCAGGCAGCCGCTTGCATCGGTCAGTGCGAGCTGATGTTTATGTATGACAAATTCTTTCAGGAGTACGGGAGCACGGTAGGTCAGCTCTTAATAACGAAGAGTGATATTGAGGATAAAGAACGCAGGGAAAATCTTATAAATACCTTTAAAAAGATTTTTGAGTTCGGCGCCATCCCCATCATAAACGAAAATGACTCTGTCGCGGTAGAGGAGATAGTATACGGAGATAACGACAATCTCTCGGCACACGTTGCAAGACTAATCGGGGCGGATTTACTTATAATACTTACCGATACGGACGGGTTGTTCGATAAAAACCCCCATATTGACAGCGATGCCGTATTAATTCCCGTAGTAGATAAAATCGACGAGCATATTTTTGAAATAGCCGGCGGCACGGAAAGCTCATGCGGAACAGGCGGTATGCTCACGAAAATTCAAGCCGCAAAGCTTGCGGGAGAGGGAAAAATTCCAACGGTGATAATGAACGGCGAGAATCCCGAAGAGATGTACAAACTCCTAAGCGGCAGGCAGGTAGGGACTCTATTTACGGTTTAAGGAGGCTAATATGGACCTTAATGAAATCGGGTTAAAGGTCAATAAAGCAAAGGCTGTTTTGTCTGTGGCGCCAACGGCCGTCAAGAACACGGCTCTTGAATTCATAGCCGATGCGCTTTCTGGCAATTGCGCTTATATTATATCGGAGAATAAGAAGGATTTAGAGACCGCAAGGAAAAACGGTATGTCCGACTCCTTGCTGGACAGACTCGCCTTGAATGAAAACAGAATAGAAGACATGTCAAAGGGTGCCCGTGAGATTGCCTCGGCGCAGGACCCGGTAGGCAAGGTGCTTTCGGGCAACTTGCGCCCCAACGGTCTGAGGATTGAAAAAGTCTCCGCGCCGCTTGGAGTAATAGCGGTTATATATGAGGCACGGCCTAATGTCACTGCGGATGCCGCCGCACTCTGCCTTAAATCGGGCAATTCGGTAATCTTAAGAGGCGGCAAGGAGGCAATAAACTCAAACAGGGCAATAGTCAAGGTGATGAGAGAGGCGGTACAAGAAGCGGGACTGCCCGCCGACGTCATAGGCTTTGTTGAGGATACCTCAAGGGAAAGCGCAGCAAAGCTGATGCGCCTTAACGAATATGTCGACGTACTTATTCCTCGAGGAGGAGCAGGACTTATAAGGTCATGCGTAGAAAACGCAACCGTTCCTGTAATAGAAACGGGTACGGGCAACTGTCATATTTACGTTGACGAAAGCGCCGATATTGATATGGCGGTAAAAATCACGGTAAATGCCAAAACCACCCGTGTTTCGGTATGTAACTCATGCGAGAGCCTTATAATCCACGAAAAAATCCTGAAAAAAGCGCTTCCCCCGATTGCAAGAGCGCTAAGAGAAAAAAATGTTGAAATCCGCTGTGACGAAAAAGCTTTAGAGGTACTGCCCGACGCCAAGAAGGCGACCCGGGAGGATTTTTATACGGAGTACCTTGATTATATTATTTCCGTTAAGACAGTATCCTGCACAGACGAAGCTGTTTCTCATATTAACGAATGCGGCACAAAGCACAGCGACGCTATTATAACAAAAAGTCTTTTTGATGCGCAGAAATTTACAAGAGCCGTAGATTCGGCGGCTGTATATGTAAATGCGAGCACCCGATTTACGGATGGCGGGGAATTCGGTTTCGGAGCGGAAATCGGTATATCCACACAGAAGCTTCACGCAAGAGGCCCTTTGGGACTTGAGGAGCTTACCTCGGCAAAATATGTTGTTTACGGTGAAGGACAGATAAGGTAAGGTAAGGTAAAAGGGCGGAGATTAGTGAAAAGGTATGATTTGGTTGTAATAGGCGGCGGTTTAGCGGGAGTCGCGGCGGCGGTGGCGGCATCAAGACAGGGGCTTAAGACACTGCTTGCGGAAAGCATGGGCTGTTTAGGCGGAGCATTATCAAACAACTATGTTTATCCTTTTATGCCTTATTGGACATATGAGCAAATAGAGGGAGAAAAGAAAAAACGCTTTTTATCGAGAGGCATTTTTGAGGAGATAGGTGAAATATATCTTGAGCTGGTGCCGGGCGGCAGCTATAAACAGTTTAATACCGAGTTTATTAAAATTGTCTTAGACCGCTTAGTCACAAGGGAAGGAATTGAAATCCTGTTCAATTCTACGCTTTGCGGTGTCAATCGAGACGGTGAAAAGCTAAAATCCGTTGACTTGGCAGGGAAAAACGGGGTAATGAGCGTTGAGGCAGACTTCTTTATTGACTGCACGGGCGACGCCGACCTAGCGTTTATGTGCGGATGTCCGTTTCGCGTGGGCAGAAAAGAGGATTCGCTTTGTCAGCCTATGACTCTTTGCTTTAGAGTTGTTAATGTCGATACCGAACGCTTTATTCTTGAGAAACCGAAAATTCAGGAGCTTTATAAGAAATATCAGGCGGCGGGAAGGATAAAAAACCCGCGTGAAAACATATTGGCATTCACGGGGCTTGGGGACGGAATAATCCATTTTAATTCCACAAGGGTGGTAAAGCACAATCCTGTTGATGCCTTCGAGCTTTCAAAAGCGGAAATCCTCGCCCGCGAGCAAATGGCGGAGCTGTTTTTCTTTTTGAAAGAGAATTTTGAGAGCTTCAAGAACAGTATTCTGCTTACGAGTTCGGTAAAAATAGGTGTCAGGGAAAGCAGAATGATTGACGGCTTGCATGTTCTAACACAGGAAGAGCTGAAAAGCTGTACCATTTTTCCGGATGCCGTTGCGGCAGGAAATTATGACATAGACATTCATAATCCCGAGGGTTCGGGGACGAGTCATTACTATTTTGAGGACGGGCAATACTATACAATACCCTTTCGCTCGCTGGTCCCTAAAGGAATAGACAATCTTTGTGTGGCAGGCAGGTGCATTTCGGTTACGCATGAGGCGCAAGCGTCGATAAGAATTATGCCTATTTGCTGTACGCTTGGTGAGGCGGCGGGAGTCGCGGCGGCAGTGGCGGTAAAGAGCAAAAGGGCTGTATACAAGGTCGATACAGATGAAATACGCAGAATTCTTAAGGAGAACAACGCGGTTATCGATTGATTTAATCGGGAGGGCAATAATGAACGATAATGATTTCACGAATTTTGAGGAAAACGGCGCCGAAAAGCACGAGCAAGAATCCGAGGACCTGATTAAGGGGCGTCCAAGACGCAAAAAAAGACGGCCGTGGGCATTTCCGCTTGGCGTTTTCATGCTGATTTTATCCCTCATAGGACTTATAACGATAATCTCCTCTTTGGTTGGGTTTATCAGAGAAAAAACAGACGGCTCCGAGGAAATAGCATACTATAATTCCTATCTTACCTGGATAGTCGCAAATGACCCCGATTCTTTCGACGATATTTCAAAGGCTAACAAGACTCAGCTTCTTGACATATCTATCCTTACGCTTTTATATGACGAGCTTAACACCCGGCAGTATGAGCTTATCGAGGAGGGACTTGCAGTTCCCGCAAAGGATGTACAGGAGTACTTTCAAAAGCTTTTCGGAACGGAGCTTGAAATCGAGCATAAAACCGTTTCGGGGCTTGGCTACACCTTCTCCTATGACCCGAACAACGATATGTATTATATTCCTCTTACGGGCGTTACGCCTCCGTTTACGCCGAGAGTCGTAAAGGTAGATAAGACGAGGGAAACGGTTGTAATAACAGTCGGGTATATAGGAACAGATAAACTTTCGGTCCTACCCGACGGTTCCGTTTCGGGCGCACAGCCCGATAAATATATGAAAATAACGCTCAGAAAATCCGGCGGGGAATACAGGGTTTATTCTATTCAGGCGGCAAACCCGCTTGAAACGGGAAGCTGACGGTATGAAAGGAATAACAGATTAGAGCGTGTTGCCACGCTCTAAGTGCAACAGACCGTATTAAAATGAAACCAACTAAAACAGTATTGATCGTTACACATAGTGAGAGGATTGCCTCACACTGTAAAAAGCAGATAAATATAGAAGATAGAAGACGGCGTTTTATCTGTCGCCGTTCAACCGTTTGATATGATGTGTATGTTTAAAATATAATTTATGCTTTACAAAACAAGCTTATATACAGAATGCACTTTATATTTTATTAAATCAAATGAACATAAAATAACCAACCGCCCTTGATGTTTAATCGTCAAGAGCGGTTGTTGCTGCTTCATATCCTTTATGTTATTATCTTTTCGCCGTCAAATACTATTACTCCGTACCCGTCGCCGGCGTTGTTTCCCGCTTCGAGCCATTCGGCGTACGCCTTGCGCAGCGCGGTATCTTTAGGCAGCTCCTCAGGCGGAAGGTCGGCATATCTACCGAAAACGCGCCAAGCGTTGCCGAAGTCGTCGCTTTCTGCAGAGCGCACAATTTCAAAGTCGCGCATGAAGCGTAAAATATTCGAATTTTCAGGAAGAAATTCCTCATGCTTCGGGTAAAGCAGCCACGAGCCGCAGCAAAGCACAATCCTGTCCCCGCCGAACAAATCCTTATAAAAATCAAAAGCCCTTCTGTAAGAGTCATATCTTACCTCGTCCGTAAGACTGATACCGGAGGACGGGATATGAAAGTTGATAATAAGAGAGCCGTCATCTAAAAAATGACCGTTTTTTGTAGTGTACCCGCCCGGGTGCTTAAACACGGAAATCTCATATTGAAATCTTCCCAGGGCGAAGCGGGACATCCTGAAAAAACCGTTATACCAGCTTGGCACGAAGATACCCGGAACACCCTCGCACTCCATACACTCAAGCAGCTTGCAGCGCAAATCATCCATAGTGTCCCAATAAATCTCGTCCGAAATTCCCTCCTGTCTGTACCTGTTTAGCAGTTCCTCGGTATTATTCAGGAGAAAAACGAAATTCAGCGTAAAGACATTTTCGTTAAATTCCTCTGCAATCTCACGCAAAGATGCCAAGGCATCGTCAATTGTCAAATCTTGATTCATATACTCATGAACAACACGGTCGAATTTCTCGGCAAAGGACTTGTCAAGGTCAAGGCGGTTTTCAATTTCGGCAACCTTATCAACCGCTTCCTTCGGCAGACGAATTTTTTCCGTAAGAGTACTTATATGCTGTGTTAAATGAACCATAAAAGCTCCTTTCAGACCATGCATTAATTTATTGTTTTAAACAAAACCACTATATCATAAATAGGGGGAATCCGCAACAATTTTTGTGTAATTATATACGGATACTTACAAAGCTGATTTGATTTCTCCGTGAAGTTTTGTCGAGAGAAGGCGTTTGGTTTTGATTGACAAGGAGTCTTTTATTTACTATACTTAAAAATAACAATAAGTGGCAGTAGGAGATGTCGTATGAACATTACCATATGGAACGAGCGCTCCTGTCAGGAGCAAAAGGGCAAACAGAAAAAAGCCTACCCTGACGGGATGCAAAACGCTATTGCAGAAATTTTCTCGGAAGCTGATTTTAACGTTACTGTCTCGTCCCAGAATTTAGAGGACGACGGACTGTCCGAGGAGCTTCTTAAAAAAACCGATGTTCTGATTTATTGGGCTCATACGCTTCACAACAAGCTTTCGGATGAAACCGCCGAAAGAGTTTTCAAATTTGTAAGCGGCGGCATGGGGGCGGTGTTTTTGCATTCATCGCACGTCAGCAAACCATTTAAGAGGATTATGGGAACAAGCGGCTCGCTTAAATGGCGAGAGGACGGAAGGCACGAGAGGATTTATACCGTCAGTCCTTATCATCCCATAGCAAACGGTGTGCCCGAGAGCTTTTTGTTAAAAAAGGAAGAAATGTATTGCGAATATTTTGATATTCCGACTCCTGAAGAGATAATATTTTTGGGATGGTATCCCGGGGGGGAATTGTTCAGAAGCGGCTTTACATATCATTGCGGCGAAGGCAGAGTCTTTTATTTTCAACCCGGTCACGAAACATTTCCGATTTATTACGATGAAAATATCAAAAAGATTTTATATAACGCCGTGCATTGGGCGGGAAAGCAGGACAGTCCCGTTAAAGAGTCCTTTGTAAAGGAGTCCTGCCCCATGGCAATGCCCAAGGATATCAACATATCGCTTCCGTTTAAGCGCTGAAAGGAGAATGAATATGGTTAAAATCGGTTTGATAGGTTGCGGAGGAATAGCCCAGGGAGCGCACATCCCGGGATATAAAAACATCGAAAACGGCGAAATAGTAGCCGTATGCGATATTCTTCCCGAGAAAATGGAGCAGGCCGAGAAAAAGCTCGGGAAGCAAGTGAGTAAGTATCTCGATTATAAAGAGATGATTGAAAAAGAAAAGCTTGACATGGTCGATATTTGCACCCCGAACTACTTGCATGCGGATATTGCGATTTACGCTCTTGAGCACGGTCTTCACGCCTTTTCCGAAAAGCCCGATACCATATCGGTGCAAAGGGTTCTCGATATGAAGCGCGCCCAGGAGGAAAGCGGAAAGCATCTTATGGTAATGCGAAACAACAGGTATTGGCCGTCCTCCAAGGAGCTTAAAAAAATGATTGAAAACGGAGATTTCGGCGAGATTTATACGGGCAGATGCGGCTGGATTCGCAGGAGAGGAATTCCCGGAAAAGGCGGTTGGTTTACGACAAAGGCTCAGTCGGGCGGAGGTCCTCTTATTGACCTTGGCGTTCATATGATAGACCTTGCAATATATCTTATGGGAAATCCGCGTGCCGTGGCTGTTTCCGGCTGTACATACAGTAAATTCGCAGATAACACGGAAAAGTCTGACAGTATCAACGCAACCTTCGGCGTAGCCGTAGAGGACGGAACATTCGATGTTGAGGATTTGGCAATAGGGTTTATTAAATTCGAAAACGGAGCGAGCTTACAAATCGAGTTCAGCTGGGCATCAAATATCAAGAGGGAAACCACCTTTGTCGAGCTTCGCGGTACAAAGAAGGGTGTAAAATGGTCAAACGGCTCATATGAGCTGTATGACGGCAGTAAGGGGTCGAGCCTGAAAAACACAGTTAAAAAATTGGGGCAGTACAGCAAATACAGAAACATTCACGGGGCAAACTTAAGCCACTTTATTAATGTCATAGAAAACGTTGAAAAGCCCGATTTTACAATTGACCAGGGTATAAATATGATAAAGATACTTATGGCGATATACGAGTCGGCAGAAACGGGAAAAGAAGTAATCCTTTAGAAAGGTCTGATTTTATGAAAGACACCGGCAGTTTAGGAAGCTTTAAGATTTTGGACGGCGACTTTTTATTAAACGGAGAAAAGCTCAATATTTATTCCGGGGCCATGCACTATTTCAGAGTGCTGCCCGAGTATTGGGAGGACAGGCTCAAAAAGCTCAAGGCAGCCGGGCTTAACACTGTTGAGACATATGTTTGCTGGAATCTACACGAGCCGAGGAAGGGCTGCTACAATTTTTCGGGAATGCTCGACATAGTCAGGTTTATTGAAACTGCCGCAAAAATAGGGCTTTATGTCATTGTAAGACCAGGTCCGTATATTTGCGCCGAATGGGATTTCGGCGGATTTCCGGCGTGGCTTTTGGCAGATGAAAACATCAGAGTTCGCTGTTTTGACAGGAATTATTTAAGACATGTTTCAGATTATTTCAAGGTGCTGCTTAAAAAGCTTGTCCCGCTTCAAATAACTCACGGGGGCAATATTATTGCAATGCAGGTTGAAAACGAGTATGGCAGCTACGCAAACGATAAGGATTATCTCGTTTATATAAAGGCTTTATTAACTGAATGCGGTATTGACGTAATGCTTTTTACCGCTGACGGACAAAGCCGTCATATGCTCTCGGGCGGAACACTTCTTGATGTATACAAAGCGCTGAATTTCAGCGAAGCGCCTAACGAAGCATTTCCCAATCTTGAGCCGTTTCAAAGCGATAAACCGAAAATGTGCGGCGAATATTGGTGCGGCTGGTTCGACCATTGGGGAGAAAAGCATCACACGACAAGCCCGGAAAGTCTGAGAACAGCTTTAAGGCAGTTCTTTGAACAGGACGCAAGCTTTAACCTTTATATGTTCCACGGCGGCACAAATTTTAACTTTTATGCGGGTGCTAACTACCATGACACATACAGCCCCACGGTAACGAGCTATGATTATGACGCACCGCTCAGCGAGCACGGGGGATATACAGAGAAATATCATATAATCAGACAGGAGCTGCACAAGCAGCAGGGAATTGAATTGGGCGAGCTGCCGCCCGATACAAAGCTTCAAAAAATAGGGAGGGTTGAGCTTACTACCAGCGTCTCTCTTTTGGATAATTTCAAAATTCTGTCTAAACGCTGCCGAGACGGTTCCCCTCATTATATGGAGCATTATGGGCAGAGCTTCGGTTATATCCTGTATCACACCGATATAATAGGCGATTATCCCGAATCGGATATAACCATCGAAGGTATACACGATATTGCGTACATTTATGCGGACGGAAAGTTCATCGGTAAATTTGACAGGAGCGAAAAGCCGAAGAAAGGCGCCAAGGCAGAAAGCTTTACCTTCAGGCTTCCCGCGTTTAACGAAAAATGCAGTATTGATATTCTTGTAGAGGGAATGGGCAGGGTAAACTTCGGGCGTAAAATTTATGACCGAAAGGGAATAAGCGCGATGACAATAGATTACCAGCTCGTTTTCGGTTGGGATGTATATCCCTTGCCCCTGGATAATATTGAAAACATAATGTTTTTAGGGAATACGGACGAATATCCGTGCTTTTTGAGAGGCTCATTTAAGGCGGATTTAAGGGACGACTGCTATATTGATATGAGGAATTTCAAAAAAGGCTGTGTATGGATTAACGGTTTTAATTTAGGCAGATATTGGGAAAAGGGACCACAAAGGTCGCTGTATCTTCCCGGCGCGCTTCTTAAAAGTGTTAATACGATTACCGTATTCGAGCAGGAGTGTTGTAAGAAGCGTGAGGTGAGAATTGTTGACAGACCGATACTCAAATGAAATATTAAAGCTTTCGGAAATAATTAACGCCTCAAATCGAATAGTCTTTTTCGGAGGAGCGGGCGTTTCCACGGAAAGCGGTATTCCTGATTTCAGAAGTCAGACAGGGCTTTACAGCGGTAAGCTGCAAACATCTGAGCCACCCGAGATTATGCTTAGCTACGATTATTTCATAAATTATCCCGGGCAATTTTACGAGTTTTACAGAAAAAATATGCTTTTCCTTGACGCAAAGCCAAACAAAGCGCACAAAGCTCTGAAAAAGCTTGAGGATGACGGACGGCTGCTTGCGGTCATTACGCAAAACATAGACGGATTACATTTTGAGGCAGGCAGCAAAGCTGTATATGAGCTTCACGGCTCATGCTTAAGAAATTACTGTATGTCGTGCAACGAGCTTTACGCAGTTGATATTATTCAAGAAAGCAAAGAAGTGCCGATATGCTTAAAATGCGGCGGGATTATTAGGCCCGATGTGGTCCTTTACGGAGAGGGTCTTGACCAAAGGGTCGTAGGGGAAGCGCTTGACGCTATTGAGAAGGCGGACACTCTTATAATAGGAGGGACCTCGCTTGAGGTAAATCCCGCGGCGTCATTCGTCGAATATTTCGGCGGCGATTGTTTGGTAATAATTAATATGAGTCCGACAAGATTTGATCAAAGAGCAAGCCTTATAATAAGAAGTCCTATTGGTGAGGTGTTAGAAGCCTCGGTTAATTGTAAAGGATGATTGTTGTGAGTGAGAAGCAAAGATTTATCAAAGCTCTAAAGAGAGAGCCGATAAAAGGGCATGTTCCAACCTTTGAGCTTGTATTTTTTCTGACTCTTGAGGCTGTCGGCAAGGTGCATCCGGACCATAGGCGATACAGCCAGTGGAATCAGATGAGCGAAAAAGAAAAACGCCTTCAGCTTACCGATATGGCGGACAGCTACATAGACGTTGCGAAGAAATACGGACACAGCGCTATTTTCGTTCATCCCAACCCCAATGATTTTGAAAATATCGTAAGAATACTTGAGACAATAAGGGAGAGGTCCGGTGATGAGTATTTCCTCATGCTGCACGGTGACCCGACCTTCAGCATGCCCGACGGAAAGAATATGACTGAATTCACACGCAGACTCTATGAGGACGGCGAAGCCCTTAAGCATGAGGCGCGGGCAAAGCTTGAAATGAGGTTGGATTTTGCCGAAAGAATGCTCAAATATCCCGGTCTTCTTGACGGGTTTGCGCTTTGCTCCGACTATTGCTTTAACGTCAATCCTTTCTTTACTCCCGAAATGTTTTCCGAGTTTATAGCTCCGTATCTGCAGGAGGTTTTAGAGGGCTATCGTTCTATGGGTTATTACTCCATAAAGCATACTGACGGAAATATAATGCCCATAGCCGACCAAATGGTTCAGTGTAAGCCTGACGCGCTCCATTCGCTGGACCCGCAAGGCGGTGTGGACTTAAAGGAAATGAGACGGCTTTATTCCGACAAGGTTTGCCTTATAGGTAACGTTAACTGCGGACTGCTTCAAACCGGTACAAGGGAGGAGTGCGAGGCGGACGTGCGCCGCTCTCTTAGGGACGGGATGGCAGGATACGGTTATATTTTCTCGACCTCAAACTGCGCGTATACCGGACTTAGTCTTGACAGATATGAGCTTATGAACCGTATTTGGCGTGAGGAGGGTATATATAAATAGCGGCTTTAAGCTTATGGCTTGAGAATAATTTTAGGGGGCAAGATTATGGGCGATATCTTTCTTAAGCTTGCAAGAATAGTAATGGTTGCATGCATAGTTGTTTCATCATTTTTAAGCTTTATGGCACGCACCGACCAAGCCGAACCGACTCTTGAGCCGCCCGCTTGGCCTACATGGGTACATGAGCATTGGGTATGGGAAAATGCAGGAACTCAGGAATCGGCGCTGCAGTTTGCCTCGGATTTTATTGAAAAAGGAATTCCCGTCGGCGCCGTGATAATAGACCGTCCCTGGGCTACCGATTCTAATACGTTTATTCCCGATCCCGAGAGATATCCGGATTTGAGCGAATATGTGGACGTATTTCACAGCATGGACATCAAGGTCATAATGTGGGCTACGAGCGTTATCAACGAAACTGCCTCTAATTTTCAGGAGGGCAAGGACAAGGGATACTTTCTAAGCGGCGGTAAAACGGTCAAATGGTGGGGCGGCAAGGGGGCCTTTATTGATTATACAAATCCACAGGCTGTCGATTGGTGGCACAGTCAAATGGATAATATACTCGATATGGGCATAGACGGCTGGAAGGTTGACGGAACAGACCCGTATGTAATGCTTTTGATGCCCGCCGCGGCGCACGACGGCAAGCTTATTACCTGGTCGGATTATAAGGACCAATGCTATCGTGATTTTTTTGAATATACACGCTCTAAGCTCGGGAACGACAGAGTGATTTCGGCAAGACCGGTTGATGACCAGCTGCTTCAGGTGGGGCTTCCGCTTGTTTCAACAAGCCGTGACATCAATTTCGCAGGATGGGTAGGCGATAATGACAACGATTGGGGCGGACTTCAGCACGCGCTGAATAATATGTTTTCCTCCGCCGAGTTTAACTTTGTCAGCTATGGCTCCGATATAGGAGGCTTCAGGTCCGACGGGAACACATATAAAGACGTATTTATCAGATGGGCGCAGCTCGGCGCGTTCTGTCCCGTAATGGAAAACGGCGGCAGCGGCGAACACCGTCCCTGGGCGTATGACGAGCAAACGCTTGACATATACAGAAAATACACGATACTGCATCATCAGCTTATTCCGTACATTTACAGTCAAGCTGCATACTCCTATGAGCTTGTAAAGCCCACAATGCGTCCGCAGCCGGGAGAATACATATATCTTCTCGGTGACGATATACTCGTTGCCCCGATGTTTGAGCAGGGGGACGAGCGCACGATTTTATTCCCTCAGGGTGAGTGGATTAGCATTGTTGATGATACAAAGCAGTATACCGAAGGAATAAAAAAGCTTAGTTTCTCGCTTGAGGATTTCCCGGCATTCATTCGTAAGGGAGCAATAATCCCGATGAATGTCACTTGTGATGCCACGGGACACGGAACGAGTTTTTCGGACGGCTACACAACGGTTTTGATCTATCCCCAGCAGGGTGAAAAGAAATTCGGCTTGTATGAGCAGGATAAAGAAGGCTCCTTAATTTCCTATGTTAAGAACGACGGTTCCTTAAACATAAGCTGCACCGCGACAGAGAGGTCGCTTTTATTCAGAGTTTACGGCGAAAGTGATGCCGCATCGGTTAAAACCGCAAATGGCAATCTGCCGAGAGCTCTTTCTATGCAGGCGCTTACCGCTATGCAGTCGGGGTATTTCATTGACGGTGATGTGCTGTGGATTGCGGTTAAGAACGCTCAGGACGGAATTGGTCTAAATGTGACATACTGATAAGCAAAAACAGAGGCAGGCAAAACGCCTGCCTCTGTTTTTATTGTTATTTGTAATGCCTGTATTTTTCCAAGCCGTCCAGGACTGCAGCCATGTTTTCAAGTGGGATATCCCTGTTAAACTCTGCATACAGACCTAAACCGCCCTCAGGAAGGTAAAGAGCCTCAACGCATTCGCCTACGTGGTCCATAAGCTCCGGGCGTGTCCCGAACGGGAAAAGCTGTCTGTCAAGGTCAAGATTAATAGGAATTTTTCCCTTACATACTCTGACAAGATTAGAAAGCCCATTCGCCCTGAACTGTGGATTTATCATATCCACACCGCACTGCTTAAGGTCGTTCATTATTTCCCAGATACAGCCGTCCGTATGCATATATATGAGAGTTTCGGGATTATGCCGCTTTATTATGGAGTACATTTTTGCATAGCAAGGTCCCAGCAATCTGCGCCATCTTTCGGGTCCGACAGCCAAACCGTTTTGCATTCCCAAATCATCCCCGAAGGAAACCATCCGGTCGATATTCGGCAGTATCGCCTCTATCTGGCGGCAGTTATACTCAAGTACCTTGGAAATGAGCGTTTTTATCTCTTCGCCTTCTTCGGCAAAGTAAATCATTGCATCCTCAAAACCGCAAAGGTCTAAAAGTCTTAAATACATAAAGCCGTGGGGCAGCCTGCCATCACGGTTTTTCGGTATTTCAAGTGAAAAGATATCATCGGCGCTTTTTATCGGGTGTCCTTTGACCATTGAATCCATGCCTTCCTCTATGTTCTCCCAAACACAGCCCCATTCATCTATATGAGTGCCGGCGCGATACTGCTCGGACATGGGGATTTTATTCTCATCAAATGTGGGATTGGGGAAAAACTGAGGGTAATCTAAAAGAAGACGCTGCAATTCCCCGCGATGCCTAATCCATGCCGCGGGCTGAATCCCTACCGAAACGGGAATGGTTTCGGGATAATTGTATGTTATCGCCTTGTAAAGCAGCTCATTCATATCAATTACCGAAAATATGAAAGGGCAACTTCCGCCGCGGACGCCGCGTCAACCGTGTAAGCGTCGGCGCCTATGGAATCGGCAAAGCTTTGAGTAACGGGCGCACCGCCGACCATTACCTTTACGCTGTCGCGCAGTCCCGCCGCTTTGAGGTCTTCTATGATATCCTTCTGGGCGGTCATCGTCGTCGTAAGCAGAGCCGAAAGGCAGACGACTTTCGCGTCGCTCTCCCTGACCGCCTCGACGACCTTGTCCCCGCCGACATCGACTCCTAAGTCAATACACTCAATCCCGACGCCCTCAAGCATCATTTTTACAAGGTTTTTGCCGATATCGTGCAGGTCTCCCTTAACTGTACAGATAATCGCTTTGCCGACAGGCTGTACGCCTTCCTTAGTAAGCGCGGGCTTTAGGACGGCAACTCCGGCATTCATTGCCCTTGCGGCTATAAGCACCTCGGGAACATAAATTTTATTTTCCTTAAACTTTGAGCCTACCTCCATCATTGCGGCGATAAGAGCGTCGTTCAGAATTTCTTTAGCGGAAAGTCCATCTGCCAAAGCCTGCCGGACAAGCTCCTCGACGTTCTTTGCTCTTCCCTTTTGGAGCATTTCATTAATTTGGACTAATGTGGACATAAACTGAACCCCTTCCGATATAGATTTTTATAATTAATAAATTATCAGGCAAAAATATGTAACGGTATTGGGACCGTTGTGATAATTGATATTGCAGTCGGCGGCAAGCTTTACGACATCTATACCGCACGCCTCCACAGAGACTATCATCTTTTCGCTATGGCGGCAAGGAAGGTCCGGATACAGGCATTCCTCACAAAGTCTGCACGCCCCGCAGCCTAAGGGAATATGGGGGATGTTTTCTTTTTTTAAACGAGAGACTGCTTTGCGCAAAATCCCGTCTGCTTGCTGCCCGACTCTTTGCATGCCCTCAAAATCAAAAGAATCCTCAATCTCTCCTAAATGCGTAAAGACAAGCGCCCGTTCAAATTTAAGTATTTTGTTTTTTATTTCTTCCGTTTCCCCCACACCGGGCGGACAAGCCCACGATTTTCCGTAGTTACCGCACATATTCGCCTCACACGCCTTGCGTACCTCGGCGGAAAAAGGAATATCGGATGTTTTTATTACAGCGTGTTGAAATACACCTTCATATTTAGAGATATCGATCATAACAATGAAATCGCTTTATGGGCTTATTTTACCGAAAAGCTCCTTCTTCCTGTCAAGATAATATAAATAATCCTCCTCGGGAACATTGGGCGGGCAACGGTGGTCGCAAAACGGGATATAGCCGCCTCTTTTTACGAGCGGTACAAGCGTTTCAAGGTATTTGTCTATTTCATTCCTGCCCGCGCCGAGCTTCATTTTATCAACTCCGCCCATAATGCGAAGCTCTTTCCCGTAAGTCGCGAAAAGCTCAGCCGGGTGAGCGCAGGAATTAACCTCAAACGGGAACAGGCAATTAATTCCGCCCTCAAGAAAATAGGGCATTAAGGGTCTGACATCACCGTCGCAGTCAGTATACCATATATCGATACCGAAATTTTTAAGTTTTTTATTAAGACGCTTATATCGCGGCATAACAACATCCTTAAAAAACCCGACGCTTACTATGGGGCCGCCGTTATAGCAAATATCCTCCCAGCCGCTCGCATAATCAAAATCGAATTGGGGCAGAAGCACATCAAGAGCGTTTTCAACTAACATACATACGGTTTCAACCATATCCTCGACCATATCGGGATAGTCATATATGGCATAGCATATACCCTCAAAGGTCAGCATATCCCTGATTTTACCTATCATCGAGCCACAATGCACACCCAGGGGATAGTCTCGCTCGCCGCGCGGGGAGTGCATAGCCTTAAGCAGCTCAACATTGATTTTTCTTGACTCGTCTTTCGGATTAAAGCGCTCTTTTTTCACCTTAGCCCAGTCGTCCGGCGTGACAACGCTCGATTTCATATAATGGGGTATAGAGCTTTTGCCGTCCTTTTTAACCTCGGCAAGAAGGCCGTCCGAATTCTGATATATCTTATATTCCTTGTTTTCGCTTATGACGGTCTCGGGGAAGCCCGGAGACATCCAATAATTTCCGCCGACAGACTCGATCCTGTCGAAGGAAAAAAACTTATTTGCCTGACCTTCGCCTTTAATACCGTTGTCGGCGAACATTTTCCAGACGGTATAATTCTCGGACCAATAACCGAACTCCATATTGAAGGAGCGATCGGTTTCCTTATAATGCATTTGGGCATTAAAGCGTTCACGATCGGTCATTCTTGAATCCCATTTATTCAATAAAGGAACTATTGTCATTAGCTCACCCCATAAAATGAATATAAACGATAAAAGACGCCTTGTCAATGTTTACCTGTAGGCAAAAAGTGAAAAGCTGAAAACATAAAATATTCGAAAATGTATGAAATTTTACTTAATAATATAGTGGTAAAGATGGATAAATAGAAATTACTGATACTGCAATTATTTTACAACAAATAAAAATCGCAAACAGAGTACGAAAGCTAAGGAAACTTACAATTCGTAAATTAAAAAAAAGTAAAAGGGAAAATGCAAACAATTGTAACAAAGGGTCAAAATTTATTGACTTAACAAAGATATTGTGGCAATATATGGATAATAAGGAGTGTTTTATTATGAAATCGATGACCAATATTGAAAGAAGCAGAATAGATACGACGACTTCATTTGCAAGAGTGGAAATGCAGCGGTCATATAATGCTGTTTGGTTTGACCTTGATATATTTACACATTATCTTCCGCTTTAATTGTAGGTGCACATATAATTTGGAGGGATTTATATGATCAGTAAAAAGAAATTAATCGTGGCTATCTGTATTATTCTCCTTATAGGTGTGGGAGTGGGGTGCTATGCCGTATGGCGTCAAACCGATGCCGGTATTCAAGTCACCGTATCTCCGCCTCTAACACCCCAAGGCAATAGCCTTGTGATCGGCAAGGGCGGCAGTTATATCTATAAAATAGGCTTCGCGGGTTGGTCACCTCCTAATTTCTTAAACGAAAAGAAAATCGAAAGAATGGAGCAAGTACATGATGACCTTGAGAAGCACGAGTCGGACTTTCTCAAGGCGTATAGGAAGCCGTATATGGTCGAGGCAAAATATGAAAATCTCGGCGGAAAAACCGTAATCACATTTAAAGGTGAGGCAACCCGAAAGGATACTGGCGTACTTGAGGAATATAATAAAAAGCTCGTTTACGATTTTATTCTAACAAAGAAAATTCATACACACGAGGAAGATACATTAACATACTTAAAATAACATAAAAGCATAAATAAAATCCGGACAGCTCTCCTGTTGGAGTGCGTCCGGATTTGTTACGAATAGAGTTGAATAACTTGTAAATTCAGCAATAGGCTTTTTTCATCGCGAAATTCAGGATGCTTTCGCTTTCCTTAAGAAGCTCTTTTTTCGGAAGGCTGACGACTCCTTTGCAAGCTCCGCCTGCAAGAGATATTCTTTTTCTCAAAACATCGTTTGCGACTGCGCCGCTGACGCCGCCGCGGAACAGCAAACCGATAACCTCTTTGCCCTTAAGATTTGTGGAGCGTAAAAATGCGTTGACGGCGGGAGGGGGATTCAATGCCCAAACAGGACACGCAATAATTATTGTATCATAAAGGCTAAGGTCGGGTTTTTCCTTTTCAATTGCCGTATTTTTACCTAAGAGGGCGAGATATGAGCCGATTGTTGCGACATAAGTATCGGAGCGGTCAAAATATTCGCATATTTCAAAGATGCTTGTTCCGTCACAACGCGCTTGCTCACAAAGCTCCCTGATTTGTTCGTCCTGTGAATAGTAAATCAATAAAGTTTTCATATCAATCTCCGTTTATTTTGATAAGACTGTGTCTATCCATTGAACAATGTCAGAAAAGACTTCGTCTTTATTAAGCTCGTTAAGAATTTCATGGCGGCAATCGGGATACAATTTTAAGGTAACCTCGTTGTGATTTGTATCTCTGAGAAGCCTTGCAACTTCTTTTACTCCCTTGCCGTATGTGCCGACAGGGTCACTCTCGCCCGCAATAAGCAAAATCGGGAGGACATAAGGTACATTTGCATACCAGGTTCTTTTTGATACAGAAATCAAAATATCGAATAAATCTCTGTATCCCGAAGCGGTGAAGAGAAAACCGCATTTTGGATCCTCAATGTATTTATCGACTATATTGTCATCGCGCGTGAGCCAATCAAACGGCGTTCTTTGAGGCTTAATTTTTTTGTTATAGGATGAAAACGCAAGAGAATTAATGAATTCCGAGCGGAAATGAGAGCCGTTTCTCTTTGCGATATAATTTGCTATTGCTTTACCAACGGAGGCGCCGGGATTTGGTCCGCTTGTGCCGCAAAAAATAACACCGTCGATTTCTTTTCCGTATTTTTCACAGTAGCTTCTGGCTATAAACGAGCCCATGCTGTGACCGAAAAGAATAATCTTTTTATCCGGGTTTTCATTTTTTATTATGTCGGTAAGCTGTTTTACATCTTCAACAAGAGTTTTGCAGCCTTCCTTTTCGCCGAAAAAACCGAGTTGCTCATCAGAGCTTACCGATTTTCCGTGACCGAGATGGTCATGCATATAAACCGCATAACCTAAGCTGCAAAGATAATGCGCAAAATCCAAATATCTGTCCGTATGCTCTGCCATTCCGTGAGTTATCTGGATTATGGCTTTTGCTTCGTCCCCGTTTTTGGGGAAAAAGCTTCTTGCATATATTTCACCAAGTCCGCCTAAGGACTCGAATGTGAATTCTTTTATTAAGGCTTTCAATACATCACTCCTTAAAAGCGATAGGTCTTTTATCTTGCTTTATTTATTCATAGTATAGCATAAAGGTTACAAAATGTAACCCTTTTATTACAAATTTGTATTATTTCATAAAGAATTTGCTTTTAATATTACAAATATGATACAAAATAACTAATATTTTTTGTATCTGGTATGCATGTAATTAATAAATTAGTTTGATATTTTAATATATATATGGTATTATCAAGAGGATAAATCAACAAAGGGGAAACAAAATGGCCGTAATTAAACCATGTCATCATAAGCCGACTTTTGACAATATTCCCGAGGAAAAGCGGCAGAGAATTCTAAAGGTAGCTACTAATGAATTTGCGTCATATGGTTTTGAAAATACGTCTATTGAGAGGATAGCCAAAAAAGCCGACATCAGCGTCGGCTCGATTTACAGGTATTTTGACAGCAAAGAGGATATGTTTATAACGGTTGTTCACTTAGGGCTTTCCCGGTTGGAAAAGCTTTTGACCGAGCTTTATTTAAAGGACGAGGATGTAGCAATAAAGGTAGAAAAAATAATCCGAGAGCTGATTGACTTTTCTCGCAAACAGCCTGATTTGATAAAGCTTTACGGAGTTCTTACAGCGTCAAAAAGCTCTCCGCTCCTGTTTTCGCTTGCTCAGGAAATGGAGGCAATAACGGCAGGAATTTATACTAGGGCGATAATCGAGGGTCAAAAGACGGGTGATGTAAGAGGCGATATTGACCCGGCATTTTTTGCGTTTTTGCTTGACAGCTTGTTTATGTCGCTTCAATTTTCTTATGCAGGCGATTATTATAAAAAAAGGTATGAGGTTTATAACGGGGAGGGTATTTTTGACGACGACGAGTTCGTTATTGAGCAGACTCTTAAATTCATTAAGGCGGCGTTTAACTTCAAATAAAGGATGGTAAACATGAATACTCCCGAAATTCAGGGTACTCTCAGGAAGTTTATGCTTAAGGTTCCGGAGCCAATTCAAAGCTGCACCGGGATAAGGATTTTCGGTAAGACCATAAGGTCCTTCCTTTTTTCCACGGATGTCAGTATAATCAGAAATACTAATGCGGACGCGGTAATAGCCGTATACCCCTTTACACCTCAGCCCGTCATTACGAGCGCAATAATGGCGGCTGCCGAAGTGCCGGTATTTGTAGGTGTAGGAGGCGGACTTACCCAGGGGCAAAGAGTGATTAATCTGGGCACCCACGCGGAATTTCAGGGGGCTATAGGCGTAGTCGTAAACGCTCCGACAAAAAATGAGGTAATAAGGCGTTTGGCAAAAGAAATCGATATTCCGATAGTTGTCACCGTAGTTTCCGAGCTTGAAGATATCGGGGCAAGAATTGAAGCGGGAGCGCAGATTCTTAACATTTCCGCGGCAAAGAAGACAGTGCCCCTTGTCGAGAAAATCAGGAAAAACTATCCCGATGTACCGATAATCGCAACGGGAGGGCCTACTGACGAAACAGTCAAGGAGACTATCCTTGCGGGGGCAAACGCAATCACCTGGACGCCTCCCTCAAACGGGGAGATTTTTGCCGAAATAATGGAAGCTTACAGAAGGCAGGAAAAACATCCTGATTTTTAGTAAAAGAATGAGAAAGGAAGGATATTTATGTCAGCTCTTGATGATTTTCTCGCGGCACCGGGAATAGAAGACATAAAAACCGCTCTTTTTGTTCAGCCGCATCCGGATGACAATCAAATAGGCGCAGGGGGCCTTATCGCAAAGCTTGTCGATAGCGGAGCCGAAGTTTACGAGCTTACCGTATGCGATGACCGCTTTGTTGATTTGGGATACAACGGCGAAGGGTTAACAACTCGTCAAAAGGAAGTGATGGCAGCACAAGAGAAGCTGGGAATGAAGAATGCGGGGTTTCTCGGTTTTGCGGACAAGACGCGTGCGGGGATAGAAGAGATTTCGGATGCCATTTTACCGGTAATAAGGAAAATAAGACCGGACGCAGTCTTTTCGGTTGACAGCAGCGTCCCGAATGAATGTCACTCGGATCATATTAAGGTAGGGCAAGCCGTAAAATACGCCTGTATGGACAGTGAATGCGCTTTTTACCCCGAATATATTGACGGCAAGCCCAGGGACGACGCATTTACAGTTCCTATTCTCGGATTTTACTATACGGATAAGCCGAATACAATTATCGATATAACAGACTATTATGACAAAAAAATGGAGGCCGTGGGGTGCCACGAGTCCCAGACCTCATTGCCGCTAATGGTTGCCATAGGAGCCCTGGCAGAAAAATGGGGAGAGCAAAAGGGTTATGATTATGCCGAAGCCTTTAAGCTTATCGGGTCTATACATATGCATTGCTTTCCTTTTGAAGTCGCGGAAAAAATAAAAGGTGGGTTTTAAATGATTAGAAAAACTATAGCTGTACTCATTTGCATATTTATGATTGTTTTAACGTTTCAAGGCACAGTTGTTGCGCAGGAGCCGAATTTTAAGCAGAAGGCGGCACAATTATGTCGCGACGGTTACCTCGGCGATTTTAACAAGGACGGGAAGGTTAGAATTAATGATGTAAGGAGTGCTCTGAGGGTTGCAATCGGTTTAGATGTTTGCACCGAAGAGCAGCAAAGTAATATTGATGTGGACTTTAGCGGGGGCAAAACTACAATTAACGATGTAAGAGTATTATTAAGGTACGCAGTCGGACTTTCGGGTTTTGAAATACCTCTTACCAATGAGGAGATAGTTAATTATTTTGTCGAGGCGGCAAACAAGGTAAAGGTGGATAATCCGGGACTTGACAGGACGACTACCGTTGTAAGCCCGAGCATTAGGGTTTGGGTGTCAAATACCGAGGTACAGGATATGGAATTGTCCGAAACAAAGGATTATATGGATGAGCAGATTGCCTATCTTGAGAAATACAGGGACCTATGGGGGCTTATTTTATCCGAAGAAAAAATAAAAGAGCTTGAAGACAGCATAGAACAGTGGAACCTGAACAAGGAAAATATTGACAAGGCGTACGAGCCCAAGGTGGAAACATTCCACGTACAAGCCGGCAAATCGCATTATGCAGCCTTTACCGTAAGGGGAAAGACATGGTCAAGCAGAGCGACTGCCGACGATGTCAAATCCGCAAAACTGATATATAACAGGGGCTCATATGAAATTATGATAAACTACGATGAATACTTTTATTCTGAGCTTCCGTTGGATATGACAACCCTTGAATACGGAAGGATGTTTGACCTGCCTTCATGCACAGCTCTTACAAAACCGAGCGATACAAGCTTTGTTTTTAATGCGTTAACGCTTAAAAACGGCCTGGTAAGAAGTAAAATTGATTTGGATACGGGAACTCTTGAGGACGCGAAGTACTTCTTTGAGTACATTTGGGATTATTCGCAAATAGGCAAGGACTCAACAACAAATGAGGATACCGAAAGCCGTTTTGTTTACACGGTTAAAAACACTGCCGAATATGTAATGGGTGAAGGTCTGCCGCAATAAGCACTCAGATTAAAAAAGGAAAAGATATTATGGAAAATAAGGTTAGAGTTTTAATGGAAAACGGCGGGGAGTTTATCATAGAGCTTTATCCCGAGCACGCTCCCATAACGGTTGAGAATTTTATTTTTCTCGCAGAGAACGGATTTTATAACGGTCTGACTTTCCACAGGGTTATAGACGGCTTTATGGCTCAGGGAGGCGACCCCGAGGGAACAGGAACGGGAGGAAGCGAAAAAAGCATTAAGGGCGAATTTAAGAGCAACGGAATAAATAATATGTTATCCCACACCAGAGGCGTTGTTTCTATGGCAAGAAGTCAAAATCCAAACTCCGCAAGCAGTCAGTTTTTTATCTGCTATGGAGATTGCTCGTTTCTTGACGGTCAATATGCAGCATTCGGCAAGGTAATTGAGGGTATGGAAACCGTTGACGATTTCTTAAAGGTTAAAAGGAAAATGGGCAGTGACGGAAGCTTGTCCTTCCCCGAGGTTCCCATAGTGATTAAAAGTATCGAAAAGCATTGAACTAAAGGAATAAACAGCAATATTGCGGCAGGATAAAAAACCTGCCGCAAATCATTTTTTTTATTAAAATTCAACTTATATTTTTAAGTGTTTAGGTTGTGTTTTCCATACGGCTGTGGTAAAATATTCGTTGAGGAGTTGTTGAAATGACAGTAAAAAGCGAAACGGGAATAAGCCTTGAGCAGATAAGAGCGGCTTGCCTGAAATCGCTTGAAGGTAAGAAGCTTAGCAAGGTTTTAATTCTCCCTCCGGATTATACGAGGATGCATTCGGGTGCGGGTATTATAACAGCAACTTACTATAATATTCTCAAGGAGCACTGCAAGGTTGACATAATGCCCGCTTTAGGCACACACGAGCCGATGACAAAAGAAGAATCTCTTGCCTTCTTCGGAGAGAGCGTGCCTTTTGAAAAGCTTAAAGTTCACAATTGGCGAAAGGATGTCATAAAAATCGGAGAGGTGCCCTCAGATTTCGTAGGCCGCGTCTCCGAAGGTCTTGTAAACACTAAAATTGAAGTAGAGGTCAATAAGCTTGTAATGGATAAGAGCTATGACCTAATAATTTCCATAGGTCAGGTAGTACCGCACGAGGTTGTGGGAATGGCGAATTATTCAAAGAATATTTTCGTCGGCTGCGGAGGCGCGAGTATGATAAACTCCTCCCACATGCTGGGCGCGTTTTACGGTATGGAACGCATTATGGGCAAAGACTTTTCCCCGGTAAGAAAGGTTTTTGATTATGCACAGGAGCATTTTTTGAATGATTTGCCGCTGCTTTACGTTTTAACCGTAACGACTAATAAGGAGGATGAAACATTTATTCACGGTATGTTTCTTGGAAACAAGAGGGAACTTTTCGAGGAGGCTGTTAAGCTCAGCAGGGAGCTTAACCTTATCTTTGTCGAAAAACCCTTGAAAAAGGCAGTTGTCTATCTTGACGAAAAGGAGTTCAAGAGCACCTGGTTAGGCAATAAAGCCATATACAGAACGCGTATGGCAATAGAGGACGGCGGGGAGCTTGTTATTCTTGCGCCCGGTGTGCGCCGTTTCGGTGAGGACGACGAAAATGACAGGCTCATACGAAAATACGGATATGTCGGCAGGGAAAAGGTTTTAGAGTTAATAAAAGAAAACACGGATTTGCAGAACAATCTTTCTGTGGGTGCGCATCTGATACACGGCTCATCTGACGGCAGGTTTTCGGTAACCTACTGCCCTGAAAAGTTAAGCCGTCAAGAGGTTGAGAATGTAAATTTCAAGTATTTGCCGTATAGCGAGGCGGAAAAGCTTTATAACCCGCATGTTCTAAAGGATGGCTTTAACACTCTTTCAAACGGCGAAGAGGTTTTTTATATCAGTAACCCCGCACTGGGTCTTTGGGCGCTCAGATAAAGAAAGAAGACTAAAATGGGAAAATATATCGATTTACATACTCACTCAAATAAGTCCGACGGTTCAATGACGCCGCTTGAGCTTGTTCGGCACGCAAAGCAGGCGGGACTTGCCGCAATTTCTCTCACCGATCACGATTGTATTGACGGAGTTAAGCAGGCGGTTTGCGAGGGTGAAAGGATAGGACTTGAGGTAGTTCCGGGGATTGAGTTTTCCGCCAAATCGGAAACGGAAACACATATACTCGGTTATTATATAGATGTAGACAACGAAGATATACTTTGCAATTTAAGTGAAATAAAGCGCGTCAGAATTGAGCGCACAGCGCAAACGAGCAAGCTTTTGAAGGAACTTGGATTTGACGTTTCCGTACAAGAGGTGCTCGAGATAGCTCCCGGCGGGATTGTCGGAAGGGCTCACTTTGCGAGAGTTATGGCGAATAAGGGCTATGTCTCCTCGGTAAAAGAGGGTTTTGACAAATATCTTGCAAACGGGAAGCCTGCCTACAGTAACAGACAGCACCTTTCCGCCTCACAGGCAATACGCCTTATAAAGGGGGCGGGAGGGCTTGCGTTCGCGGCTCATCTGCACCTTATGAGAAAAACCGATGAGGAGTTGTTTGAGTTTCTTTCCCGAATGAAGGAGGAGGGACTCGACGGCATTGAGGGCTATTACACGGATTATACTCCCGAAATGCAGGAAAAATATCAGGCTCTTGCGAAAAGACTCGAGCTTTTAATTTCGGGCGGCAGCGACTTTCACGCGCAGATGAAACCGCACATAAGAATAGGCACAGGCTATGGGAATATGAAAATTCCGTATTCGGTTTTGGATAGAATTAAAAAAGAAAAGGAGTTAATTGACAATGGCAAGTGATATTGGGCTTATAGGACTTGCGGTTATGGGGGAAAACCTTGTTATGAATATGGAAAGCAAGGGGTTTACCGTTTCCGTTTATAACAGAACCGCTCAAAAGGTGACAGATTTTGTCGAAGGGAAGGCAAAGGGCAAAAACATTACCGCAGCTTATTCACTCAAAGAGCTTATTTCAACTCTTAAAAAACCGCGTATAGTAATGATGATGATTAAGGCCGGTAAGGCAGTGGATGATATGATAGAAACTCTCATTCCCCTGCTCGAAAACGGCGATATAATAATTGACGGCGGCAATTCGCATTTTCCCGATACCGCGCGTCGTACAGAATATGTGCAAAGTAAGGGATTGCTTTATATCGGAACGGGTGTTTCGGGCGGAGAAGAGGGCGCGCTTAAAGGTCCAAGCCTAATGCCGGGCGGGTCAAAGGCTGCCTGGGAAAGTGTAAAGCAGATTTTCCGGGCTATATGCGCCAAAGCGCCGGACGGTTCACCCTGTTGTGATTGGGTAGGAGAAAACGGTGCAGGTCACTTTGTTAAAATGGTTCATAACGGAATAGAATACGGAGATATGCAGTTAATATGCGAGGCATATCACCTTATGCGCGACCTTTTGGGAATGTCGGCAGAAGAAATGCACGAGGTTTTTTCAAAGTGGAATGAGGAAGAGCTTAACAGCTATTTGATTGAAATAACAAGAGATATTCTCGCCTACAAGGATGATGACGGCTCCGCCCTCGTTGAAAAGATTCTTGATACTGCAGGGCAGAAGGGAACGGGTAAATGGACCGGGATAGCCGCGCTTGAGGAGGGCGTTGCGCTGACCCTGATAGGGGAAGCCGTTTTTTCACGTTGCCTTAGTGCTATTAAAGAAGAAAGAGTCGAAGCTTCAAGGGTGCTTACCGGACCTGCCGCTTCCTTTGGAGCAGACAGGAAACAATTCATTGAGGACATAAAAAATGCGCTTTATGCCTCAAAAATAGTATCATACGCTCAAGGATACACACTTATGCGCTCTGCAGCAGACACTTACGGATGGAAGCTGAATTACGGTGGAATAGCGCTTATGTGGCGCGGCGGCTGTATAATACGCAGCATATTTCTCGGTAAAATTAAGGAAGCGTTTGACAAGACCCCAAATCTTAAAAACCTGCTTTTGGATCCTTATTTCAAAAATGTAATCGAGAAATCTCAAGCCGGTTGGAGAAGAGTTTGTGCGGCGGCGCTTATTAATGGGATTCCCGTGCCCGCAATGACGAGCGCCCTGTGCTATTATGACGGTTACCGCTGTGAAAAGCTCCCCGCAAATCTCCTGCAGGCTCAGCGAGATTATTTCGGGGCGCACACCTATGAAAGAATCGATGCTCAAAGAGGCGAGTTTTTCCATACAAATTGGACGGGTGAGGGCGGGGATACAGCCGCTACTCAGTACACGGTTTAAGCAGAAAGGAGAGACGCTTAAATGACAATCAGGGATAATTATTCGTGGGCTATTGTTGTTCCGACGAGCATGGGAGTAAGAATCAGCCCGGCTAATAGTCAGCCTGTTGAGGCATCGGACACTTTTTATATGCAGGCAACGAGCGCCGAAACAAATGTTGCGAGCATTTCGTCGTTTCTTGGACTTCCCGTTAAGGTGCTCACTACGTTTGTAAAGGGCAGCCCAATAGCCGAGTTTATAAAAAGGAACCTTCGCTTAAGGGGGATGGTTTATGAGGGCAAGGAGATTGAACAGGGAGGACCCTGGGGCTTTCGGCATCAATTTAATATAGCGGACACCGGCTATGGCTTAAGAGGCCCGCGCGTTCATAACGACAGGGCGGGAGAAGTCGCAAGAACATTGAATATTGATGACTTTGACACCGAGAGGATTTTCGGAAAAGAGGGAGTTGCAATACTTCATCTTTCCGGTCTTATTGCCGCACTTTCACCCGAAACCGGCAGGTTTTGTCTTGATCTTGCGAAAGCTGCAAAAAAATACGGCACTCTCGTTTCCTTTGACTTAAACTATCGTGCTACCTTCTGGAAGGATAGGGAAATCGAGCTTACCTCAATATTTTCGAAAATCGCGAGTGTAGCCGATATTATTGTCGGAAACGAGGAGGATTTTCAGCTTGCCCTTAAGATTAAAGGTCCTAAGGAGGGCGGTGAAAACCTCTCTGATAAAATAGACAGCTTTAAGGCAATGGTTCTGACCGCAAAGAAGCGTTATCCGAACGCTTGTGTCTTTGCCAATACACTGCGTCAAGTCGTAAATGTGAATGAGCACCTATGGGGAGCAATAATGCTCTCGGGGGATAATTGGTACGTTATAGAGCCTCGGGAGATCAGAGTGCTTGACAGAATAGGCGGGGGCGACGGCTTTGTGGGAGGACTGCTTTACGGAATGCTCAAGGGTTGGGAAAGCGAAAAACAGCTTCAATTCGGTTGGGCTACCGGAGCGCTTGCCACAACCTTTTTAACCGACTATGCCCAACCTGCGGATGAAAAGCAGGTTTGGAGTATTTGGTCGGGCAACGCGAGGGTTAAACGTTAATAATGACAATGCGGAGGGGTTCGGTTGACAAGGTCACAGGTGCTTTTTAAGATAATAGATGTATTGATGAAAAGACCTCAAAATGCAATTAAGTATGAGGGCGTCACAATAATCAAGGATGTTCCGTACAATGACGAAGGCGGCAAATCAACAAGCGGTGATATTTACTTTGAAGAAAGTCTTTTGCCTGATAACGGTAAATATCCGATAATATTTAATATTCACGGCGGCGGCTTTATAATGGGGGATAAATCTTATAGGAAATGTTTATGCTCTTTCTATGCCAAAAACGGATATATTGTTTACAACATTAATTTCAGAATGCCAAAGGAGCAATATTTTACGGGTATATTAAAGGACTGTGTGCAAGCCCTTAATCATCTTACAAGTCTCTCGCAAGAGTATCCCATTGACCTTAATAAAATAGTATTAACAGGAGATTCTTCAGGCGCCTTCATTGCCCTGTGTCTTGCGGCTATTCGATGTAACAAGAATTTCCGTGAGGCTTTGAACGCTCCGGAGATAACTGTTGATGTTGCGGCTATTGCGCCTCTTTGCGGCATGTGTGACCTAAAAAAGATAATGGAAAAACCGCTTCCGTTTGGGATTTTTAAGGATATATCAGAGCTTGTTTTTAATTATGAGACGGATAAGAAGCTGTCAAATCTTTCTTCTAACGAGTTATATGATTATTTTAACCCGGTAGATTTTATCGATAACAGATGTCCGAATGCTTTTGTAGCCTGGGCGGAAAACGATTTAATTTGCAAAGGACAGGGAAAATCAACCGCTGATACGCTAAGGGAGAAAAACTGTAAAGTAGAAACATATTTTACTTGTGGACTTTTTGACAACCATTGCTACCATCTCCAATTCAAGAAAAAGCACGCAAAGCTGTGCATGGAAAAGATGATGCGCTTTCTTAAGGAAAATCTGAATATAAACACAGAAACGGTGAAGGTATAGAATATATTACGGGTAATATAAAAGACGTCGCGAAAGCGGCGGCTTTATTTTTGTCTGTGAAAGTGATTAATAGCTCTTTGACAGCTACTAGGATTTCCCGTGAGCTTTTTTAAATCGAAATCCGGGCATTTGAAAACGGTGATTAGACGAGCCTTCCACAGAGGGGCTTACTTGCCCGGAAGGATAATAGCGTTCAAGCCAATCCAGCTGTTGGCGTCCACTATTAGGCTCATACCAGCCTTTATCGAACAAGCGGCTGATTCTTTGAAAATACTCTTCATACATTTTACCGACGCGCTCCATCGAATAATTATTTACCGCCCATTCCCTGCACGATTCGGGCTTAATATTCTCTATGTTATTTACAGCCCAGCAAAACTCCTCAAACACCCTGCAGCGATACCCTGTAAGTCCATGTAAAACAGTTTCGGGGAAAGCTCCCCAGTCGCTTGTTATTACCGGAGTACCGCATAATTGAGCTTCAACATTTACTCCTCCGAACGGTTCAAGATAATATGTCGGCATTAAAACTGCCCTGGCATTACCTAATAATTCCTTCCTTTCATCGGCTTTAACGGCGGG
>MWBL01000013.1 GCA_002069015.1 Firmicutes bacterium ADurb.Bin300
TGTCAAAACTTATTCTAACAGAACTCAATCACTTTTTCTATACTTTTGGTCTCACATCAATTGTAACACTACATTTCTTCTAATATTTAAAAGGTTTAATATTTAAAAGGTTTACACGTAGAAAATAAGTGATAGAATATACATAAAAGAATTAAGGAAGACGAAGAATGAATATCGAAGAGATAGTAACCCATGTTGACCATACGCTTTTGGCGGTTGAGGCAACAAGTGAGCAAATAAAGCTGCTGTGCGAAAATGCCGTTAAGCTCGGCTGCGCGAGCGTATGCGTGGCGCCTTGCTTCACACAGCTTGCAAAAAAGGAGGTCTGCGGAAAAATCAGGGTTTGTACGGTAGTCGGCTTTCCCGCGGGCTTTCAGACTACGGCTGTCAAGGTCTTTGAAACAAAGGACGCCATAAAAAACGGCGCGGATGAAATCGATATAGTCATCAATATAGGTTTTTTGAAAGAAAAAAGATACGATGACTTATTTTATGAGATTAAATCCGTAAGAGAGGCTTGCATTGGCAAAACATTTAAGGTTATAATTGAAACGTGCCTGCTGACCGAGGAAGAAAAAATAAAAATGTGTGAAATAGTCACCAATGCAAAAGCGGACTATATTAAAACCTCTACAGGCTTTTCGAAAGCGGGCGCAACCTTTGAAGATATAAAGCTATTTAAGGCTAATTTAGGAGAAAAGGTAAAAATCAAAGCCGCGGGAGGAATAAAAACCATAGGCGATGCCGAAGAGTTTTTAAGACTCGGTGCGGACAGACTCGGGACGAGTAAGGTTGTATCAGAAATATTAAAAAACGAGCCTGACACAGATTATTGAGCATTGGAGTTGAGAACATGGATTTATTTCTGATAAAGCACGGTGACATTTCGAAAATGGATATGGATGAAGCCCGTATGTTAAAGTCAAGGATTGACAAGACGAACAAGACAACTGTGAGAATATGCACGTTTTTCCTTATCCCTGTTGCAATGATAAGTATTTTTGGAACAACAAGGTTTATTCTGCAAATATTCGGCTTGAGTATGAATTTTGAATTAATTAACATTTATCCGCTGTTATTATTGGTGGCTCTTACACTAAGTCTTGTCAGGATAAAATATGATGATTTCAAAGGGTATGCCTTCACTGCGGGTTTGTATTTATCCCTGTTATTAACAGGTTTATTTTGGGAAATCTATTTAGCGTTGTTCCTTTTCTCACTTATACCGATGTTCTTTGTTTTAAGGTCTATGTTTAATTACAAAATACTTAAAGAGCTTAAACTTTTGCCGGGATATCCGTTTTTTATATACACGGTTGCCGAAAAACTTGCAGGTGATATTTATATAAGGGAGGAAGCTCAAAAGGCAGATGAGGATTACATTCCTTGGAATGCTTTTGATGATTCAAGCAGTAAAAACGAAAATTCAGATAAGGAGCATTCAAATGACTAAAATAACAGCCAAAAAAAAGGAAATGATTTTTGAAGAAGACAAGTATATGAACAGCTGCCATGCTTCAACCGTGCTTCCTCTTGAGGACGGCACCGTTGTCGCCGCCTGGTTCGGCGGCACGGCGGAAGGCAGCAACGACGTTACAATTTGGTATTCAAGACGTAAGGACGGCTTGTGGAGATCTCCGAAGAAGGTATTTGTCACGGAAACCATGCCGCATTGGAATCCCGTTCTCTTTCAAAAAAAGGACGGAACTATTTTGCTTTATTTCAAATACGGCAAGAAGGTTAGAAGCTGGAAAACGTATTTATCATATTCTTATGATAAAGGAAAAAGCTTTTCCGTTCCAAAGGAGCTTGTACCGGGTGACGACGGAAACGGAAGAGGTCCCGTTAAAAATAAAAATGTCCGCCTGAAAGACGGAACGGTGTTAGCTCCCGCTTCAAGCGAAAAGCACAAGGCAAGCTGGAAATGCTTTGTGGATATTTCCGAGGATGACGGCGAAACGTTTACAAAATCGAACTATGTTTTAAGACCGAAAAATACGGGACTGCCCGTCAGGATGATTCAGCCTACCCTGTGGGAGTCGGACGAGGGAGTCCATATGCTTGTAAGAACGAACAGCGGGTATATTTACCGCAGTGATTCCCGCGATAAGGGGAAAACCTGGAAAAAGGCATATAAGACCGAGTATATGAACCCTAACAGCGGTATTGATTTAGACAAGCTGTCAGACGGCTCGCTTGTTCTTATTTCAAATCCGACATCTGAAAACTGGGGAGCGCGCGCTCCGCTTACCCTTATGCGCTCTTTTGATAACGGAAAAACCTTTACGGAATTTATTAAGCTTGAGGCAGCTGCGGGGTGTGAGCATGAGTTCAGCTACCCGGCTATTGTTGCGGTAGGGATGAAGCTGTATATTACCTATACCTATGAGCGTAAAACAATTGCCTATTGGGAGATCGAAATAGAATAACCGGCTCTCATTTCTTCCATAGCGCGAACGACATTTTCCGCCTGCTTGACACATTCGAGCAGGCGCTCATTATTTTTATCGGGATTAGTAATAAAATTATAAAAGCTTTGAGCCTCATAGCCCATCAGCTGAGTTTTAGTCATATCGCGGCTGATTATTGTTTTCCTTCCCTTGTTGTCAAAAAGGGAAATACCTGTCAGCTGTGATATACTTTCAATTGTTATTGTGCCTTTATCACCTATTATCTGCGATACGCCGCGTGACTGACCCACCTTTGAGTATGTAATAGTCACAAGCTTGTCAGTGTACTCGAATAAAGAGCTTCCGCAGCCGTCTGCCCCCGTTGAAATGCGGTGGTGTTTGGCTGTGATTTTTTCGGGATACGAAAACAAATCAAGGGCGGGATATACACAGTATACACCTAAATCATTAAGAGACCCCGTCTTTAGACTTGGGTTAAAAATGTTTGGGTTTTTTCCCTGCAGTAAAGCTCTGTATTTTGAGGAGAGCTGAGAATAGTCGAAATGGGCGGAATATATAATGCCGATTTTTGTAACCGCCTGTCTTAAAGCGGTTCTTGAGGGTGTATGCATATACATTATTGCTTCAATAAATATTAAAGAATTATTTTGTGCGATATTAACAAGCTCGCTGTATTCCTTCAGGGATACCGAAATCGGTTTTTCGCATATTATATGCTTGCCGGATAGGAGCAACGCCTTGCATTGCTCATAATGCAGCAGATTGGGGCTTGCAACATAAACACAATCGGTATCGCTGTCACATAAGTCGCCGAGTAAAGTAAATGTCCTTGTCAAACCGTTTTTTGCCGCAAAATCATTACCCCTCTCCCTTGTTCTTGAAAGTACGGCATCAAGGATAAAACCCTTGTTTAACACTACTGCACTAAGGAAAGCTTCTGTAATCCACGATGTACCGATAACGGAAATTTTAATTTTTCTCATCCTTACTCTCCTTATCGGGACTTATGAAGCCGCGTATCATATCAAGAGAAACGGCGTTGAAAAAGAACCGTGCAGTTTCGGAAATTCTCTTTGCGGAAAGGGGGTTCCAGTCTTTTTTGGGAGCCGTTATTAGACCTGTTTCATTGAGAATACGACAGAAAAACTCGGCGCGCTTTTCAAAATCAGGATAACCTTTTTTCTCGGGAGAGGTCCATGCGGTTTCAGCAACCGCCATAAATCGGGGGAAGCACATATAGGTCATTGTGTCAAAATCCGAAATATGTTCTGTCCAAACAGGGGATTCAACACCCTTTACATTTTCTTGACCTGTTTTATCGAGGCCTTTGAGGTGTAAAGGCTCATAGCTGTACACCTGCTTTAACGGATACATACCATAAGGATAATCCATATAATATGGGCGAAACGGTGATAGAATTATCGAATTTCCGGAGTTTGCCCATCTTACCGCTTTGTTTTCCTTATCCATCCAAAGCTGAACGAGTGCGGCCCGGTTAAGATTGCCGCCGTTTATACTCTCATTCCAAACAATAACACTTTTGCCGCGGGACTGAAGATACTCGGAAAATGTGTTGACAAAATGACCTTGCAGCTGTTCCATGTTTTCGAGTTTTAAGCTTTCTGCGGCGGCTTTGCATTTGGGGCAATTATCCCAGCGTACCTTCGGCGCCTCGTCACCGCCAAGATGTATGTATTCATCGGGGAATATTTCGCAGATTTCATCGAGTATATCCTTTATTACATTGTATGTATCGGGGTTTCCCGCACAGAGAATATCGGGGAATATACCCCCGCGGGTTTTAAGCTCTATATTTGCCCCTCTGCAGGAAAGGTCCGTACGAGCATGAAGAATAGCCGTTGTATGACCGGGGATATCAAGCTCGGGTATAACCTTTATGTATCTTTCGTGACAGTAATCGATGATTTCTTTTATCTCTTTTTTTGTATAATAACCGCCGTAGGGTTTGCTTGAGAAATTCTTTTTATTGAATTCAGAGCTTTTTCTTATTGATGCTTTTTTTGTTATATCGGGATGCTTTTCAAGCTCGATACGAAAACCCTGGTCATCCGACAGATGCCAGTGGAAAACATTGAACTTAAACAAGGAGGCTGCTTCTATCATTGTTTTCAGCTCGTCTATAGTCTGCATATGGCGCGCAGAATCAATCATAAAGCCTCTGAAAGAAAATCTCGGAGAATCGGTAATTTCAAGATACGGCAAACAATTTCTATATGAAAATGCAAGCTGACGCAAGGTAGTTTTTGCACGAAAAGCCCCCTGTTCGCTGCCGGCAGTTATTAAAATGCCGTTATCAGTTATTCTGAGCGTATATCCTTCGGGATTTTTATCACTTTTATCAATAAGCACGTCAGTAAGCTCGTCAAGCTTCTGATTTGCAAGATTAAGGCTGCCCTCATATTCCGAAACAAAATCCGGCTTTGGTATAAGATACATAAAATTACCCCCAATTTATTAACATTTTACATTATCCTCTTTAATTTTTCAACACCATATATTATAATAGTATTGATTATAATGATTCATTAACCTTGACATTAAATCGGAAAGGGTGACTTTTTTGACCGGCATCAGGGCATACGAGGATAAAGACAGGGCAGGTGTAGAAAATATATGTATTGCCACAGCGGGCAGAAGGGCCGCTGAAAACCGCTTGTGGGCGGAGACTATTTTGCATATCTATTGCAGATACTATATAACAAAGGCAAAGGAATTTTGCTTTGTTGCCGTCGATGAACAGGATAATCCTATCGGATATATTTTATGTGCTCCCGACAGAAACGCGTATAAACGTGATTTTTTAAGATGCGAGGTAAGGGCAATTCGACAATACAGCTTCATTTACTCCTTGTTTGCCCTTGGTGAGATAATTTCGTCCTTGCCGTTTGAAAGGAAATATCCCGCTCATCTTCATATAGACCTGCTGGAGGGTTACAGACATATGGGGATAGGCAGTGCACTAATCAACCGGCTTTGTGACAAGCTTAAAAAAGAAAATATCAGGGGCGTAATGCTTTCAGTATCTGCGACTAATAAAAACGCTGTCAGCTTTTATATAAAGAACGGCTTTAGGTTTCTTTTAAGGACAAAAATATTTTATGTCATGGGAAGGGAACTGCTATGATAAACGAATTTATAAGTACAATAGAACAAACCGGTGTAATAGTGATTGCCAGAGAAATATCTGAAAAAGAGGACATGCTGAAGGTGGCTCAGGCGATTTTTGAGGGAGGAGTTCGCGCGTTTGAGCTTGCCTTTGATATTGAAAGTGACGAAAAAACGAAAAAGGTAGCCGAAATCATGAAGGAATTGAGAAAGGAATACGGGGAGGAGATTTTTATCGGTGCCGGTGCCGTTTTAACGGGAGAGCAGATAATGCTTGCGGCAGAAAGCGGAGCTGATTTTATTGTTTCGGCAAATGTTAACCCGGATATTATTGATAAAACTTTGGCAAGCCGTCTTGTTTCCATACCCGGTGCTTATACGCCTACGGAAATTGCCCTTGCCGACAGGTGCGGTGCACATTTTGTCAAGGTGTTTCCCGCGTGTCAGCTCGGGGAGCAGTATTTCACTACGATAATACCACAGCTTAATTATATAAGGCTTCTTGCTTATGGCGGCATAACACTCGAAAATTTCAAAAGATTTCTGATTGCGGGAGCATGCGGTGCCGGCGCGGGCTCTACCCTTGTTAATGACAGGTATATTTCTACAGGAAACTATAAAACAATAACCAATATGGCAAAGCAGTTTATCAGGACAAAGCAGGAGATATTACAAGCAAAAGAAAAAGCCAAAAAATTAACCTATAACCTATAACATTTTTTTAATTATTTTTAAAAACCCTTGACACCCGGAAAAAGGCGTAATATAATGTCATTAGTCTCATAAGTGTTTTTATGTGACATTTTGAGAAATTACATATTTTTGCGGCTAAGAGTATCCTGTCAACTGCGAATTATTTTTGTAAAGGAAGGTTTAAATGAAGAAAATTCTTGCATGCATCACGGCTGTTGCCCTTTTAATGAGCTTTATGCCGATGGTTTTTGCCCAGAGTCCTGTCCCCGAGGTTATTTATGATAAGACGGAGAACACAATAAAGGTAACTGTAAAAATGCCTCCGGTCACGGGTTTTTTACAGGCGGGGGTTAAACTTTTGTTCCTAATTTCCAAGATGCTCAGGGGGTTCACGCCGGTGGAGTTAAGCCTTCAGGCAATGAAGTTACACATGCTTTTATGGGTGTCAATCCGATTAATAAGGATGCATCGGTTGCTTTTGCAGAATTTCTGTTCACAATTATCGACACAACAGCCGCTCAGGCAGATTTTACTGTCATGCTTGACTTCTTTGAGGATGACAACGCCGTGGTAGAACAAGATAATGGTTATGTTATCAGCACAGAATCAATTGTAATTAATTCTCAGGTTCCTTCAGAAGATCCTACAGAAGATCCTTCAGAGGATCCTTCAGACGATCCTGAGGACCCCGGAGACACCAATGCCGAGCTTGCGCAAGAAATCAAGGCATGGCTTGAGAGTATCGGTCTTGGCAGCATTGTAGCCAATCCCACCTTATCCGCTCTTATTGATGAATTAGCCGAGGCTATGGGTGGTTTTGGCGGTCTTGATTTCGAAGAGATTATTGATTCAATTGTCAGCGGAAATTTTGAGGATATGCCCTTGGGCGGAATACTTCAGGGTATCATTGATACTATAAGGGGTCTGTTTGGAGAAGGTTCAACAAATCCTCCCAGTACTTCAACCACCAACCCGAAAGATTCCTCTGAAGATGATACGGTAGATTCAACCGACGAAGAAGGCGGTCTCAACGGCGATAATTCACCCGGGGATACAGGCATAGCCCTTGCATCCGCAATTTGCCTTGCCGCCGCTGCCGCGTTTGTTATCGTTAAGAAAAAGAGGGACTGATTCAGGCTATCTGTTCAGGTTTTTCTATGCAAGAAATATTTAATTAAACTTATAGGGGCTGTGGTTGCTAATCACAGCCCTATTAGTTTAGTGTACGGCTAATAATAGAGAGGTCATATAATGAAAAAGCTTTTCGCGTTAATAGCAGTTATACTTACATTCCTCTTTATTTCCGGATGTACTCTTATCAGCGATGTAGGAAATATATTGACATCATTTAAGGGTCTAAATTCGGCGGATTTGCTATCCGAATCACTGTCCCCGGATGAGACATATTCGCTTGCGGGAGCAAATGGGGAAGGCTTTTCGATATTCTTTATAGACGTGGGGCAAGCCGACAGTGCGGTTGTTATGTGTGACGGGGAGTCGATGCTCGTTGACGGAGGAAACCGTACAGACAGCAGCAGGGTTGTATCTGTTTTAAGAAAACTCGGCATTTCACATATTAAAGCTGTAGTATGCTCTCATGCACATGAGGACCATGTAGGGGGGCTGGCAGGTCCTTTGAGCGTATTTGCCGTTGATTCGGTTTTTGCACCAAAGGAAAAGGCAGATACAAAGGCATATATGAATTTTATTAAGGCAGTCGAAAAAAAGAACATAACAATTCAAAATCCTTCATTTGGAGAAAAGATGTATGTCGGCTCGGCTCTCGTTACATTTATTACACCCGCTGAGTTCAAGCAAACAGGGAATATAAATCTCAATAATACATCTCTTGTAATAAAAATCGAATACGGCGACACCTCTTTATTGTTGACGGGTGACGCAGAAAAGGAGATTGAAGACGCTATAATCGAGACAGGGGTAGATTTAAGCGCAAATCTACTTAAGGTGGCACACCACGGCTCCGAAAACTCTACGTCTTACAGATTTTTAAGAGAGGTTATGCCCGAGTATGCCATAATATCGGTAGGAAAGGATAACAGCTACGGACATCCGAGCGAAGCTGTTTTAAGCCGCTTATCGGACGCTGACTCAGTTGTTATGAGAACAGATCTTTTAGGAGATATTGCCGTAACCAGCGATGGTAATAAGCTAAGCGTTTCCGATTATTGATTTTCAAGTCTTTTATTTCGAAAGTAGAGGGAAATGTCGAAAAACACCATAACAAAGTTTATCAAATAAAAAATCAGAACGTAATTGATGCTGCCGGAGGCTATCTTAGCCAAAATGCCGCATGTGTAGCCCAAAAGAATGAAAACCAAAAAAATAATGCTTTTCCCTTTTGTTGACCTTGATTTATAAGATTTTACAATTGAAACAGGCCATGAAATGCCGAAGCAAAGAATCATCGCAACCTCAAAAATGTCTTCCATATTTAACCTCCAAATTAACTGACGAAAATATAACACAGAAAGCTTTTGCTTTCAATATAATTAGAAGAAAATACTTGACAAAATATACTATATCGGATAGACTTACAACAATAAAATGCGATGACGGAACAAAGCAACGGCAGACGTGTTTTCAGAGATTCGGCGGATGGTGGGAGTCGAAAGGCTGCAAGGCAAATCCCTTCTAAGGGAGCAAAGCTCCAATCGTTTACACAAGCAATGGAGCTACAGCTTAACATATTTAACGGCTAATCGTCTTAAAGCTTACAGCATAGCGGCAATACGGTCGGTACCGCGGTAATTATTTATCGTTCCGGAAATTCTTAAGAATTTCCGGGAGTTTTTTAAAGGAGTGAGCTTTCTGAAAAACCTCAAAATTGTTGACGTAACTCTTCGGGAAAGTACCGTTAATCCCGAATATTCTCTCAGCTTCAAGGAAAAATTAGAAATAGCTAAGCAGCTTGACAAGCTAAATACGGATGTCATAGAAGTGGGAGAAATAAAAGACGAAAAGACTGATACACTTTTAATTCATACTATTGCGCGGATTTTGAAGAACAGTGTCCTGTCAGTTGAGTGCGGGCTTACCGAAAAGGAAATTGGCACTGCCTGGAAGGCGGTTTCGGCATCCAAAAAACCAAGACTGCATTTAAGCGTTCCCGTGTCCTCGGTTAAAATGGAATACTACTGCCACAAAAAACCCGAGCAGGTTCTAGAAATGATAAGGATTCTTACAGCTCATGCAAGGAGTCTGACTGCCGATGTTGAGTTTACTGCCGACGACGCTACCAGAGCCGACAGAGGCTTTTTAGCCGAGGTCTTGAATGCCGCTGTTGAAGGCGGCGCACGGATAATTAATTTATCTGATTCGGCGGGTACATGCTTTCCCGAAGAAATGGCCTGCATTATTGCCGATATGAAAGAGAAGGTTCCCTCACTTTCCGGCGTCCGTCTTTCTGCCGAGTGCAGCAACGAGCTTGGAATGGCGGCGGCAAGTGTGTTCGCTTGCGTGAGAGAGAGCGTTACTCAAATAAAGACGGCAATAGGTCCTTCTCTTTTGCCGTCAATGGATGTTATATCGGATATTTTAAGAGTCAGAGGCGATTCCCTCGGCGTTACTTGCAGGCTTAAGACTTATGAGCTTAAAAATACCTTGCAAAAGCTAAATATGATTACGAATACGAAAAGAAGCGCAACGACAGTATTCGATTACGGGACACAGAAGGTAAACTATGAGAGCACACCTCTTAATGTGTCGGCAGATATAACTCTTGTCGGAAAACATATAAAAAATATGGGATATGACCTGTCTAAAAACGATTTGGCAAAGGTTTTTGAATCCTTTTCAAAGAATGCAGAGAAAAAAGAGATAAGTGAAAAGGAACTTGAGGCGATAATAGCCAGCACAGCACTTCAGGTTCCGCCGACTTATAAGCTGGTAAGCTATGTAATCAACAGCGGAAACATAATAACCCCGACTTCACATGTCGTACTCGACAAAAAAGGCGAACAGGTACAGGGCTTTTCACTCGGAGACGGTCCGATTGACGCGGCATTTCTCGCCATAGAGCAGATTACGGGTCATCACTTTGAGCTTGACGATTTTCAAATTCAATCTGTCACCGAAGGCCGTGAAGCGATGGGCGACGCACTTGTTAAGCTTCGTTCAAGGGGAAGACTCTATTCAGGTAAGGGAACCTCAACCGATATTATAGGTGCAAGTATTCACGCTTATATAAGCGCCCTTAACAAGATAGTGTACGAGGAAAAATAGAACCGAAGGGCAAACTTTTTCGACGAAAGGATGAGAAAAATGAAGCTTTCTTTTTCTACAAACGGCTGGACGGGATTTTCGTGGAAGGATTACTACACGATGGCAAAGGATCTTGGCTATAAGGGAATAGAAATTCATAACATCGACTCTGACGTTTTCTTTGGTAAAAATTCTCCCTTAAGCAAGAGAAATTCTGCTGCGACGAAAAGAGAGCTTGCCAATCTTGAACTGCAAATAACATGCCTTGACGCTATGTGTAATATAGGACAAAGAGACAATCTTGAAGATAACTGCAAAACTATTGAACGATATATCGAAACAGCGTACGCGGTAGGCTGTCCGAGTATACGGCTTTATGCGCTCGACACAAAGGGAGTAAGTGAATTTTGTGATGAAACAGTCGCCGAGGCTCTCTACAATCTGCTTCCCATTGCACAGCAAAAGGGTATTACTCTGCTTATTGAAACGGCGGGCATATACGCTGATACAAACAGACTGAGCAATTTGCTGAATCTTTTTGCTTCAGATTATCTTGGGGCTCTTTGGGATTTGCACCACCCTTACAATCATTTTAAGGAAACTCCCGAACAGACCGTAACTAATTTAGGGGCATATATAAAGCATGTTCATATTAAGGACAGCTGCCTTATTAACGGCAAAAGGTCCTATTGCCTTATGGGAGAGGGAGATTTGCCCCTTGAGCAGATGCTTGATGCGCTGCGCTCAATTAATTACGACGGATTTATTTCCCTTGAATGGCTTCCCGTATGGCTTCCCGAGTTGTCCGATGCAGGTATCGTATTTCCGCATTTCATAAATTTTATGAGTCGCTTTGACGACGCCTTAAAAGGTTCGGGGAAGCTTTACAGCAATAGGACCGGAACGGGAAAATTCGTCTGGAAAAAGGACACTCTTATCAGGCGCACCTTTTCCCAGGTGCTTGAAAGAATGACTGAGGAATTTCCCGACCAGTTAGCCGTCAGGTTTACTACTCTTGATTATACAAGAACTTATTCACAGTTTAGTTATGATGTTGAAGAGTTTGCCAAGAGCCTTATAGCCTTAGGCGTAAAGCCCGGAACTCATGTTGCAATATGGGCTACGAATATCCCTCAATGGTTCATTACCTTTTGGGCGACGACAACAATCGGAGCCGTGCTTGTGACGGTTAATACCGCCTATAAAATCTACGAGGCAGAATATCTTTTAAGACAATCGGATACGCATACGCTTGTTATGATTAACGGTTTCAGGGATTCGGATTATGCCTCAATAATCAATGAGATTTGTCCGGAGCTTAAGGGAACACAGGCAGGTCAACCGCTTCATAGCAGACGATTGCCGTTTTTGAGAAATGTCATTACTTGCGGCTTTAAGATGGACGGCTGCATCACCTGGGAGGAAGCTTTGGCGGCAGGAGAATGTGTGCCGACAGAGGAGGTACACAGGCGCGCCGCTGCAGTTGACGCCCACGACGTGTGCAATATGCAGTATACATCGGGGACAACCGGCTTTCCGAAAGGTGTAATGCTTACTCACTACAACATAGTCAACAACGGGAAGTGCATTGGGGACAGAATGGACCTGTCAACGGCAGACCGCCTGATGATTCATGTCCCTATGTTCCATTGCTTCGGAATGGTGCTGGCGATGACCGCTGCTATGACACACGCAGCTACGATATATCCTTTGCCGTATTTTTCTCCGAAGCCTGCGCTGGCGTGTATAAATCAAGAGAGGATTACAGCGTTTCACGGAGTTCCGACGATGTTTATAGCTATGCTTTCACATGAGGATTTCCCGAAGACCGATTTTTCTTTTATGCGCACCGGTATTATGGCAGGCAGTCCTTGTCCCGTTGCCGTAATGCAAAGCGTTGTTGAAAAGATGAATATGAAGGAAATAACAATTGTATACGGTCAGACAGAGTCCTCGCCCGGATGCACCATGAGTAAATTCGATGATTCGCTAGAGGTGCGCGTTACAACCGTAGGCTCGCCTCTTCCCGAAATTGAGTGTAGAGTTATTAACCCCGAAACGGGAGAGGAAGTCCCTGACGGTGTTAACGGTGAATTCGTGGCAAGAGGCTATAATATAATGAGGGGCTATTACAAAATGCCGAAAGCCACGCAGGTGGCTATCGACGAAGCCGGCTGGCTTCACACGGGAGACCTTGCCATAAGTACCGAGGACGGCAATTTTAAGATTACGGGAAGACTTAAGGATATGATTATTCGCGGAGGCGAAAATATTTATCCCAAAGAGATTGAGGAATTTCTTTATACTCATCCGAAAATCAGCGACGTTCAGGTTATCGGAGTCCCCGATACAAAATACGGGGAGGAAATTATGGCTTGTATAATTCTAAAAGAGAACGAAATTTTGACCGAGGACGAGGTTAAGGAATTTGTCCGCAGTCATATGGCGCATCATAAAATCCCCAAATACGTTGATTTTGTTTCGGAATTTTCTACAAATGCAGCAGGAAAAATACTTAAATACAAAATGCGTGAAGCAGCTATTGAAAAGCTCAAGCTCAGAGATGCCGCAGAAATCGAGACCGCATAATGAGAGTTTTGAATTTTACCGTACCCTATTATTGTGAGGGAATAAAGGTCTCTATGTTTCTTCGTGTTAAGGGGGAGTTTTCAGCTTCGATTATTCAAACGCTAAGACATACACAAGGGGGCATACTGAAGAACGGTATGCCCTCAAGAACTATTGATAAGGTTAAAAAGGGTGATATAATAACGGTTAATCTGCCTGAAAAATCATCTGAGCCGCTTTTGTTTGATTTTCCGCTCGACATTATTTATGAGGATGACGATATTCTTGTGCTCAACAAGCCCGCAGGTATTTCAATGCACCCCACTTACAATCATCCGAACGGAACGCTCGCCAATGCCGCCGCGGCGTATCTTAAAAAAAGGGGAAAAGGCGAAGCTTGTATCAGAGCTATAGGAAGACTTGACAAGGGTACTTCAGGAGTTGTGGTTTTAGCACTTAACAGCTACGCAGCTTCAAGGTTAAATAATAATCTGAAAAAGGAATATTTGGCGGTAATAAGGGGCTGCTTATCGGGCTTTGGTGTAATAGATGCCCCAATATTCAGACCCTTTCCGGATAAAACAATAAGAGCCGTAGGGCACGGCGATGAGTCCGTCACCCACTGGCAGGCGCAGAAGCAATTCGACTCCTTCACGCTTGTCAGGGTCTTTCCGCAAACGGGAAGAACACATCAAATAAGAGTCCACTTTGCCCATATAGGAATGCCGCTTATCGGCGATGAAATGTATGGAGGACCACAAAGCGCTTTAATAAAAAGACCGGCACTTCATTGTGAGAGGGTCTCACTAATCCACAACGTTACAGGGGAAAATATGATTTTTAAGGCGCCCGTTCCCGAGGACTTCAGAAAGCTGCTGAAATAAAAAACCTTTTGGATATACATTTGTATATGCAAAAGGTTTTTACAGCTATGTCAGGAACTTTGTCAATGTAAAGTTGATTACTTGTCGACTTAATTCTAAAAAAGAATATTAAATCAGAAATATGGCGAAAAAGCATAAAGTTATGAACATTATAAACACAGTTATGAACAAATGCAAGCAAATCACTTTACACCAAAAAACTTTTATAAATGTATAAATTTGTAAGTGTTTGCAACGAAAAAAGGTATATACATATTGATAAAAATTAACAATCCCGATTATCCTATGCTGATTTCCATCGGAGTTCTGTTTTGAAACATTACTACTGATGAAAAGCCTGCCTCAAGCGCTGTTTCATAAGCCGTGGCAATGCCGTACCCGATTTGTTCGGCATAGTGAGCGTCCGACCCTACCGAAATATATTTGCCGCCAAGCTGCTTGAATCTTTTTACTACATTTAATTCGGGCGAGGTTTTATTTATTTTTTGACGAAGTCCACCCGTATTAATTTCAATCGCCTTGTCCTTTTCCGCCAACAGCTTCAAGAGCTCGTCGGTCTTTGCCTTGTAATTGTTTATATCCTCGTCTATTCCGGCTACATTAAAGAAATAGCGAAAAGGATAAGTCATGTGAGCTAAAACGTCAAAATTTCCCCAGTCGGTCATAGCTAACAGCTCATCAAGATATTCATTGAAAACGGCGGGTATGTCGTAGCCGTCGAAGCTTTTTATATAATAGAAATCCTTTTCTCCTCTCAAATTGTGAACGGAGCCGATTACAGTATCATACCTTTGTGCGGAAAGGATTGTATCGGCAAGAGCCGAATTGTAATGAGGCTGGGCTAACTCAATACCTTGTAAAACCAAAAGACTGCCCAAAAATGCGTTTTTTATTTTGGCGGTTTCAAAATAGCTTTGCCTTATGCGCCTGTCATACCCATCCTCGTAAAAAACGTCAATCTCACAATGATCCGTAAAGGCTATGGCGCGCAAATTTTTTGATACGGCTGTTTCGCACATAAAGGTCACCGAATGGTGCCCGTCCGGGGAGTTGTCGGAATGAACGTGCGAGTCGATTATACGCTGATAATCCAAATCATCCACTTCCTTAAAGAGTCTTTAAAAATAATAGCATAAAAACACTGTATTGTCTACACTTGACTTACCAGCTCGGGCGGCTGTATAATGATTTTTGTAAGGGGCGAGCGTTATGACGGAAAAGAGAACGATAAGGGCAAACGCAAAAATAAATCTGTTTCTCGATATACTCGGACTGCTTGACAACGGCTATCACAGCTTGTACACTATTATGCAATCCGTGGATTTATGCGATACCGTTACTGTAACGCTCAACAGCTCGGATGAAATCAGACTTTCCTGTGACAGCGAGCTTGTTTTGTGTGATAATCGAAATACCGCCTATAAAGCGGCAAAGGTTTTCTTTGAAAAGACAGGTATCAAAGGCGGAGCAGACATCCATATTAAAAAACGCATTCCCATATCGGCGGGGCTTGCGGGCGGAAGCGCGGACGCGGCAGCTGTTTTGCTTGCTCTTAATGAGCTTATGGGTGTGAACGCCTGCGTTTCACAGCTTTGTGAGATAGGAATAAATATAGGTGCCGATGTTCCGTTTTGTCTTGTAGGGGGGACTGCACTTTCACAGAATATGGGAGAGGTGCTGTCACGTTTACCTGATTTGCCGGAATGCGCCATAGTTCTTGCAAAGCCCTCCCGGGGGGTTTCCACGAAGGAGGCTTATGAAGCATACGACTGTGCATGGTGGATTAAGCACCCGAAGGATACGCTGATGCTCGATGCCGTTTCCCGAAGAGACCTTGACGGAATATCCCGTTATTGTGAAAACGTATTTGAACAGGTAATAGACGTTCCAAAAAGAGCGGACATAAAATATATCATGCGTGAGGCGGGGGCAATTGCCGCCTGTATGAGCGGTTCGGGGTCTACCGTGTTCGGGCTGTTTGGGGATGAGTCAGATGCCCGAAAATGCTCCCAGGTTTTAAGAACTGTTGTTCCCGAGGTTTTTGTAACAAAGCCGCATAAATACGGGGTATATTTTGAATAAACAATAAAAATTAAGCCCATAATCTGTTATCCGGATTATGGGTTTATTTTTATTAAAAAAGGAAGGTAAATTATGGAAGACAAGAAAAAAACGGTTTTACTGCGTGCGCTCATTTGTGGGCTTACGCTCGCCGCAATTTTTTATGTGACTTCGTTCGCCTCGACAGCAAACTCCGTAAGAAGTGATTGCGTCAGACTTCATATACTTGCAAATTCTGACAGCGATAAGGATCAAAGTCTGAAGCTTAAAGTCCGCGATGTTTTACTTAAAAGCGGAGAGGAGCTTTTTTCCGGAAGCGTCTCGCCTGATGATGTAAAGCAGGAGCTTGAAAAATCAAAAGAAAAGCTTATCTCGGCGGCAGAAAAGGTTATTCTCGACGAGGGGTTTGAATACGGGGTTGACATTTACTTTATTGAAGAGTACTTCACTACAAGGAGTTATGGGGAATACACATTGCCGGCAGGCAGATATAAGGCTGTTAAGGTGGTAATAGGAGAGGGGAAGGGACACAATTGGTGGTGTGTAATGTTCCCTCCGCTTTGCCTGCCCGGATTTTGTGAAACGGAAAAGGAAGTCTATCTAACAGAAAACGGCTCCGAGCTTATAGAAGAAAATCCAAAGCTGGAGCCGCGGTTTAAGATTGTTGAATGGTTTGAAAAGCTTTATGAAAAAATCGGTTAAGCTGCGGGAGTTTGTGACTGTTCAGAGCTTTCGCCGCCGGTTGTGTATGCCGCGGTTTCGCTCATTGTGACTGCCGTGCCCTCATCCGGCTCAGAGGTGACAGCGGAATGTTCCGTGGTATCGTACAAGGTTTCAAGCTCCGAGGAGCTTTCCGCTGTTGTGCTGATTTGCGAGGAGTCCTCTTGTGTTGCAAAGGCGGGTTTATTAGGTCTGGGAGTATACTCCTTAGGGAAATCATAATTACTGAAATCAATGTTAAACAAAAGCTTTTGAGAGGTCTTGTTAAAGGAATAGATACAGCTGTCCGAACAAGCAAAAATGAGATCTCCGATATAAGTTGCCCTTGTAATACTGCTTTGCCCGTTACGGTTAATCAGGTATTTTGCCGCTTCGCCGAGCTTTTTGTTTTCAGAATCTATTCTCAGCCCTATTACACCCTGAAAAGAGGTGCTTGAGTAGCTGTAATTATTATTATAAGACAAATATTCGGTAATTTCTATCGGGAAGCAGAGTATTTTTGATTCTTCATCATAACAGATTGCCTTATGGTCATAGTAAGCCGCTGAGTAAACGTATTGGGTATTATTCCCGAATACCGCTTTATCAACCTCCCTCGGGTCGGAGGGATTACTGACATCAAACAGGGAAACCTTGAGGTCATCTGTCTGCCCTTCATTTGTTCCGTCAACACCGATGCCCGCGAGAAGCGTCGGGGTTATCGGGTGAAGGTATGACGAAAACCCGGTAATCTTAAGCTCTCCGAGAATTTTGGGATTTTCTGCTTTCGATAGGTCTATAACAAACAGCGGGTCAGTCTGAAGGAAGGTGACAACATAACCGCGCTCTTGTGCGAAGCGGACTGATTTTATGCTTTCCCCGGGAGCAATGTTTTTGAGTACCCCGACTTGCTCAAGCGAAGAGGCCGAAAGAATATAAACAAAGTTGTTTGCGTTAGCGAAGTTTCCCGTAGTAGTCGCAATTCTAAGATATCCGTTGTATTCGTCTATTGAAAACTGGTTGAGTACAGAGCCCTCGACTGTTTTATCTGCCTTGAAAATCACATTACCCTTACTTATATCAAACGAATAAATTGTTGTATCAACCGTTCCGTCAGCGGGGGCGATTTCAATCGTATCAAGGACGCTGCTTATTGCTGTCGTAAAATCTCTGTTCCATTCACCGTTTGTGATATAAAGCTTATTCACGGTACAATAAATATTTTGACCCGCGCCGAGTATGGAGGCGGTTACGGGATCCTTATCGGGAAGGGAAAGGTTTATATTGCTTATGACGAGATATGACGGAGAGGAAGTATTATCCATAATACAAATATTTTCTGCTGGTATTCTTGTTCTTGTAGCATAGTCCGTACCTGTTTCGGGTATGCAGTTGTCCTTTACGCGGTCGGCATCCTCGTAAATTGCCACATTGTAATTTGTGATGAGAACAAGGAAGTCGTTAATAAGCCGTGTTGAAATATGCGAGCCGCTCTGGTAAAAACGCCTTACCTCAAAAGGGTTTTGCCTGTCGGAAATATCAAAGGTGACAACAAGAGTTGATGTTTGATAATCCTTGCTGTTATAACAGTCATAAACGGCGTGGAGAAGGTCACCCTTGACATACATATTTATGATGTTCTGGTTAAGAACGCTGTCATCCTTTTGTGCGCTGATTATGCTTTCAACCTTCATTTCACCGTTTTTTGAGGGCTTAATTATTGCAACAGCGTTTCTTGACGGTCCGTATCCGGGCATTACCGTGGATTTTGACGCACCGTCGCCTTGTATAATGTCGGGGGCAACCTTTATATCATCGCTCGAGCTGCCTGAAATTTCACCTTTAACTTCGTTTCCCGAATCATAAGCTACAAAATCGTATCTGTTTACCGCCATATAGATGTAATTACCGTCATTTTTTACTATATCTGCCTCGTTTACCCCGGCTACCTGCTCATTTGTTTTGCCGTAGCTGCTTTGACCTGCTTGAGAGCTTCCGACAATATCGTCATCAACTAATTCCGACTTCTCCGCGGTAGCCTGACTGAAATTAAAGTATGATGGGAACTTAAGCCTGCGTTGTGTCGATTTATGATATTCAACAAATATCTTTTCGATTTGCTTATAGCTTTCAAGCGAATTTGGAACCTCTACCTTTCCGGAATAATTTTTATTTCCGCCTTGATTGATGACTATATTGTCATCCTTCCAAGGCTTTAATTGAATGAGTACCGTAAAGACTATGGCTAAAACCGCCGCAAAGGCTATAAGTCTTCTGTAAAAAGCCTTTTTGGAAACTGCCTTAAGAGGCGTTTGCTCCTTAAGAAGCTCCTTTATGCTTTCCTTTGAGAGAGATTCGGGGAGAACAAGGTCCTCCGCTTTTTTCAGCTCCTCGTTTATACGATTGAGCTCGTTGTTTTCATTGTCCATAATAACCACCCTTCTTTAATAAACCGGAAGTTAAGCCGGAAGCATTGTACGAAGCCTTTCCAGTGACCGCTTCAGCTTCGAGCGGACAGTGCCCGCGGGCATCTGAAAAATTTGGGCAAGCTCATGGCTCTTAAAACCGCCTAAAACAGAGAGAAGTACAATTTGACCGTCCGGGGGAGGAAGGCTTTTTATCGCCTCCGTAAGCTCGAGCGCCGCGCCTGTATCGGACAAGGTGTCATCCTTAATTGAAAAGAAATATTCGTCCTCGGGCAGGCTATCGGGAGTTTTTCCTCGGATTTTGAGAATGTTTTTACAGCAGTTTGTGAGAATTTTAAAAAGCCATGACTTGAAAGCTTCGTTCTTTTCGAGAGAGTTAATTTTGCGAAACGCACTCAGTACCGTTTCCTGAACGGCATCCTCGGCATCGAGGGGAGAATTGAGCAAATAAGATGCGTACCTGAACATATCGGTAGAATAATAATCGTATAGCTGTGCAAACGCTTCAACGTCACCGGACTTTGCAAGAATTACGAGCATCGTTGTGTCTGTCATTGCTAATCCCCCGTTCTTCTCTCATTAATTAGACACGCTAAAGGTGGCTTTTGTTGCAATTTTATCATAAAAATATACATATGTAAAACCAATGTTTTATTAAAATGAGCAATTGCCAAAAAATTGGGTCTATGATATACTACTCTATATGCTATTAGAAGGAAGTTATATTATGTCGTTGCTTTCCAGGATTTTCGGTGATTATTCTTCAAAGGAAATAAAAAGAATTACTCCCATAAAGGACAAGGTTATTGCTTTAGAGAAGGAATACGCCGCGCTTTCCGACGCCGAGCTTCAGGCGAAAACTCCGTATTTTAAGGAAAGGCTCAGTAAGGGCGAAACTCTTGACGATATTCTGCCCGAGGCGTTTGCCGCTTGCCGAGAGGCGGCCTTTCGAGTTTTGAATATGAAGCATTATCCCGTACAAATACTCGGCGGAATAATTCTTCATCAGGGAAGAATCGCGGAGATGAAGACCGGAGAGGGTAAGACGCTTGTTGCGACCTTGCCCGCTTACCTTAACGCCCTAAACGGAGAGGGCGTACATATAGTAACGGTAAACGATTATCTTGCCAAGCGTGACTCTGAGTGGATGGGCAAAATTTACCGCTTCATGGGTCTTAGCGTAGGACTTATAATCCATGAAAAGGACAATAATGAACGCCAAACGGCATATGCGGCGGATATAACCTTCGGCACCAATAATGAGATGGGCTTTGACTATCTGCGGGACAATATGGTTATGTATGCCTCACAGCGTGTGCAAAGAGGTCATGCCTTTGCAATTGTGGACGAGGTTGACTCAATCTTAGTTGATGAGGCAAGAACTCCTCTTATTATATCAGGGGTAGGAGAGGTCTCAACCGAATTATATAAATTAGCAGACAATTTCGTCAGAACCTTGAGGCTGGTAAAGGTCAAGGAGCTTGACGACAAGATGAACGCAGAGGATGTCGCGCAATCTGACGGAGATTATCTTGTGGACGAGAAGGCGGGAACCGCAACCCTTACAAAAAGCGGAATTCAAAAGGCGGAGAAATATTTCAATCTCGAAAATCTTATGGATGCCGAGAATATGACTATTCAGCACCATATTAATCAGGCCTTAAAGGCTCACGGCGTTATGAAGCGTGACATAGATTATGTCGTCAAGGACGGAGAGGTGCTGATAGTAGACGAATTCACGGGCAGGATTATGCTCGGCAGGAGATATAACGAGGGACTGCATCAGGCAATTGAGGCTAAGGAAAAAGTCACGGTTGCGCGTGAGAGCAGAACGCTTGCTACCATTACCTTCCAGAACTTTTTCAGACTTTATAAAAAGCTTTCGGGAATGACGGGTACCGCTATGACCGAAAGTCAGGAATTTCAAGAGATATACTCGCTTGATGTTGTTGAAATACCTACGAATATGCCGATGATAAGAAAGGACGAGAACGATGTTCTTTATAAAACGGAAGCGGCAAAATACAACGCGATAATCGACCATATAAAAAGGTGTAACGAAAAGGGTCAGCCTGTTCTTGTCGGTACCGTAAACATCGAAAAAAACGAGAAGCTTTCTTCCTTGCTGAAAAAGAGCGGTATAAAGCACGAGATATTGAACGCGAAATTTCACGAGAAGGAAGCGGAAATTATAGCACAGGCGGGAAAATTCGCGGCTGTGACAATAGCGACAAATATGGCGGGACGCGGAACGGACATAATATTAGGCGGTAACCCCGAATATTTGGCTAAATCCGAAATGCGAAGGAGGGGCTTTGAGGACGAGCTGATTGCAGAGGCTACAAGCTATGCGGAAACGACAGACCCGCAAATATTGGACGCAAGGAAAATGTACAAGGAGCTTGAAATCAGTTACAGGAGTGAAACGCTGAAGGAAGCCGAGGCTGTAAAAAAGGCGGGAGGCCTTTGTATAATCGGAACGGAAAGGCATGAGTCAAGGCGTATCGACAATCAGTTAAGAGGTCGCGCAGGTCGTCAAGGCGATCCCGGAGAAAGTCGTTTTTATCTTTCGGCCGAGGATGATTTGCTTCGACTTTTCGCGGGTGACAGATTTTATACGACTCTTGATATGTTTAAGAGCGTCGGGGAAATGCCTATTGAGGCGAGGATGTTTACAAGCACTATCGAGAGCGCTCAAAAGAAGGTTGAGGGCAACAACTTTGCCATACGCCGTAACCTGCTTAAGTACGATGATGTTATGAACAAGCAAAGGGAGGTTATTTACGGACAAAGAAACAAAGTGCTTGACGGCGATGACATAAGCGAAACAATCAAGAAAATGCTTGGTGATACAATAACCGAATCCGTTGATTTTTACTGTCCGAAATCCTTGAAAAAGGATGAGTGGAACAAGGCGGGGCTTGCCAACAAATACTTGTGGCTTATTGACAAGGGGCAAATCGAGCAGCTTGAAAACAGTGAGGAATTATTGGATATTCTCCTTGACAAGGCGTTTGCTCTTTACGATGAAAGGCGCGGAATTTTCGGAGCAGAGCTCATGAGCGAGCTGGAAAGAAAGGCCTTGCTTCAAAATGTGGATATGCGCTGGATGAATCATATCGACGCAATGGACGAATTAAAAAGAGGTATCAGTCTTCGCGCATACGGACAAAAGGACCCTGTTATAGCATTCAGGGAAGAGAGCTTTGATATGTTCGACGAAATGACTAATGAAATTCGGGAGGGTACCGTAGACTTTGTTCTCCGGGCAAGAATTCGTACCGAGGAGGATGTAAGAAGGGAGCAGCAGGCAAAAATTACCGCCACCTCAGGTTCGAGTGATGGTACGGCTGATAAAAAAGCTCCTATAAAGAAAGGGCAGAAAATTGGCAGAAACGAGCCTTGTCCTTGCGGAAGCGGGAAAAAATATAAGCACTGCTGTCTTGCAAAGGACGAGGCAGCGGGAATGCAAAAATAATATAAGTTTTATATATCAGATACGGGCAGGAAAAGCTTTTCAAAATCACCGCCGTTGCTCTTGAATAAATCGAGCAGCTGCTTTTTCCTCTCGTCCGTATAATCATAGCCCCAAAGTCCTTTGATTTTATTAAAATCCTCAAAGCTCTCGTCAGGGAGCTTTTTTATTGTGCCTTCTTTATAGGGCAGGGGAATTTCAACGGTTCCGTTTGAGGATATGTAATACTCCCGGGCTATCTCCAAAATTCGCCTGTTTGCATCTATTCTCGGTAATTCCTCGTCAAATTTAATTTGAGTTACGGGGAACAGCGCGACCTTTGCCCGGGCAAGCTCATAAAATCTTTTTGAAAGACCGTGATGACCGTGATGAGCAACCTGAGCGATGTCACAATGCAGTAATTCCCCGTATCTTTCCTCCATAATGCGGCTTGAAAGCGCGGAAGCATCTCCTGGAATGAGTATTCTTGTGCCGCAGGCAGTCATCATAAGCGCGGCGCATGAGTCATTATAGTCTGAAAGCTTTTGCGGGTATATGTCCTCATGTGTACAAAGGACATCAAACATAAGATTTCTAACCCAAAAACGCTGACCTGAGTGAAGCTTGATTTTAGGGATATCCCGCATATTGTCAAGCACTGTAAAAACCTTTTCGGCAAGAGCCCTTTCCTCTTTACTCCATGTTTTTTCGGCATACTTATCGGAGACAAGATTTGAGTAGAACGCCTCGATTACAACATCCTCCATATTATAACGAAGAAAATCCACAAGCTTGGAAATATGGTCAGAGTGCGCATGTGTTATAAACCAGCCGGAAATTACGACTTTTTTATCCTTGGGGGTCCTCTCACGCATAAAATTATATATACGGTCATTGTCGTTAAATTGATAATAATGACCGCTGTCAACGACAAAAAAGCTGTAATCCGAACACTGAACTAAAAGACACATACCGCAGTCAATCAGCGTGTGGTCGCTTTCAAACATGAAAAAAGTTGTTTTGCTATCTCTTTTAACGGGTCTTGGTGAAAAATCAGGCAAAGGTGTATCCTTGCATGCCGTAATTCTGAGAATTTCGTCATTCACCGAATGAAGTACATTTACCTGTAAATTCCCGATGAAGGCGGAAAAAGAAACTTTTCCGTATTCGTTTTCTAAAACCCTTTTCAGTCCCGAACGAGTTAGAGTATCGCAGTAATTTAAATAATCTTCCTTTGAAACGCTTCTGTAGAGAAGCATACGGCAGCCCTCACGGCAATCGTATTCGGGTTCGTCTGCTTTTTTTAAAAAAGGAGGAACAAGCGAAAAAATGTCCATCATGCGCATCCTTGCTATAAGTTTATAGTATGAAAAGTCTGATAATTGCTGTCGTGAAAGCTGTGCGCGCCGCCGAACGCCGTACGGCTGAGAATATTAATGTTGTTTTCCTCAAAGATAAATGCGGGATACTGAAATGCGACCTTTTGCATATCATAATTGCTGTAATCAAGGATGTCCTTATTATGCGTCCAGATAATTAAATCCGTTGACGTATAAAGCGAGAGAACATTTCTTTTAGGCGGGCGGTTGCCGACGGCGTAGTATGTGCCGTCCTTTTTTTGTATCTCAAACTTTGTATGTGCCATAGGAAAATCGAGAGTTCTGTAAAAATTAAAACCTTTGTGAGGCTTGTCTATATCCGCTTTATAAAGTACGGCGGTATTAAGTTCAAGGCGTAAAAAGTTTATAAGCTCTCCCTCGGGGGAGAGAACAAGATTGCCCTCAATAGCACGGTTTCTTTCGGGATATTTCTCAAGAACACTTTTATCAAGAGGGAGAAAAGGACTTAATTTCCAACTCGCAGCATCAAGCAAATCCGCGTTTTCATCTGAATAAAGCAAAGCACTTAAAAATTCGTTTTTGCAATGAGTTCCGTATTCTATGGCGGTCAGGAGCATTCCGTTTTCATTTAAAATGACAGTCGGAGCCCTGTGAAAGCCACGCTCCACGGGACTGCAGGAGCCTCTTGCTATAACGGTGGGAGAAGACCATGTTTCACCCTCGTCAAGGCTTCTTCCTATAAGCAAATCGCCGTATTCGGTTGAGGTACCGAGAATATAAAGAGCATTCTTATGATAGAAAAGCTTGCCCCAGAAAAGCGGAAACAGCTCACAAAGATACGAAAAGCTATATCCGTTGTCATCTGATTTCATAAGTATTGTCAGATTTTGCGGCATCCCATTCCCGTAAACATCCATAGATGTGATTATCCTCCCGGACGGGAGCTTTACAATGGAGGGAGAGCAAAGATAATTTCCCGAAAAGGAGTAGGCTTTATCCTCGGGATGAAGATAATTGACAACCGTTCCCGGCACCGACGAGGTTCTCGCAAGGCGCAAGAGGCTTTCGCCGGTGTCGGTTTTTACATAGAACTCATAATTCGTATCTTCTTCAAGCTTGCTTATTTCAAACATCTTGCCGTGAAATTCAACGGTTTTCAGAGGTTGTTCGCTCTTATAGGGGCGATACAGTACCGTGCCGTCCGAAGCTTTTAAAACTTCACCGCAAATACTGTTTTTGCCGGGCTTTATGCTGCAGATATAAGGCTTTCCCGTGTTTTCGAGTCTGTCATACGGGATATAAGGTTTATAATGCCAATTTGGAGAAGTTATCATATTATTTACTCAAAGAATATCGCGCCTGTCATAGCGCTGATAAACGCAGGCAGATCAATGTTTCTTTGCTCGGGAATTCTTTTGCCGATATATATATTATAGCCGAATTTGAAAATTGGTGACAAGGTGTGTCTGACTTCCGCACGGAAAAAACCGGGGCTTTTTACGGGCAGCTTTACGCTGAAATTACCCGTTTTTTTGGCTGTATGCCGATATATCTCTCCCGTTTGGTTATAGACAACGAGACTGTGACCCTTTTTAAGCTTCTTTACAATTACTTCTATTTCGGAATTTTCGGAAAGCTTCACGGTATCGCCCATGACATATTCACCGCTTCGAAGTTCAATCATAGTTTTTCCGACACCGCTGCTGATTGTTGTATGCCCCGCCATAATACTGCCGAGAATATCCTCAGGGGTATTTCCTTCGCTTAGAACATATGTAACGGGATTTGCCAAAAGATTTGTAATGCGGTAATCTCTGTGGTAGTCGCTTCCGCCGACAACCGGCGTTTTATGACCCTCACGCAGTTGTTTGTCCCACCAGTCTGTACAGACTAAATTGTCATAATGCATCGGAGCGTTCCATACCTCCAAGACATCAAATTGGGAAATATCCTTTTCCCATCTCCATGGGCAAAGTGTACAAAGAGGATGATTCATACATATTACCGCTCCGCGCTTTTTTGCTTCATTCTTTTTTTCTAGCCACTGCTCATATGTATCGCAGGTGAAGTCGTCAACCGCTTCCTTTACACCCCATACATTTGCGTGACCGCCCTTATAAGTCATTTCGGTTCCGTAGATAAGAGTAATACCCGCGCTTTCGGGCAAATCCTCCTTGCAGTTTACATTGTGGTCAGTAATTATCAGAAAATCGAGCTTGTTTTTCTTCGCCTTTTCGATAAGCTCCTCTAATGTCAAGCCGCCGTCCGAGGCGACGGTATGTGCGTGAGTAACTCCCGCGAGCCATTTTCTACCCATTACCCTTCCCCCTGAAATAATTTTACAAGGGTATTTTAGCATAACATCCCATTATTATCAATAATTAATTGACACACACCTTTCTTATTGTTATTATTGCTAAAAAGGGGACGACAGCTTTGGATTTTTGTAAATTTGTTAATGTTTTTCATGGCTGCGGAGAAATAGAACTGCCTGAGCCTAAGGGCATAGCAGCAAGATGGTTTTTTATTAAAGCGGGCTGCGGAAACACTTCACCCGCGGCTTCTCTGCCGTTTTCAAGATTGACGGCAGGTCCTTATTCGGGGGGATATCCTACGGGCTACGGCGACCATATGCCTAACTACCATTCCCGTCCGCCTCATTTTCCTGAGGGGAAAGGGCTTCTGGGGTTTTCGCACCTTCATCAAAGCGGGACGGGGGCGATAGGGTATTATTACAATTATGCCGTTGTAACCCCGAGATACGCGGATTCTCCTTTGAGGGTTATCCCCACAAACGAAAAGGCTCAGCCGGGCTATTACAGCGCAAATCTTAACGGGATTAAATGCGAGCTGACTGTAACAAAACGCCTTGCGCTTCACCGCTATACATTTGATAAGGACGAGGGAGAAATCCTCATTGATTTCAATAATAACGGGCTCAATCTCCCGGGACAAAGCAGGAAAACCGTTTCGGGCTTAAAAGTAAATTTATATGAAGAAAGCATTGTCACCGCCGGAGCGGAAATTGAGGGGGTAAAAATCTATTTTGCGGTAAAAGCCGTAGGGGGGACTTTTTCCTTAGACGAAAACAATCGTGCCGTTTTAAGACCGAAAAAAAGGGAAAGAATCGCACAGCTGCGCGTAGCATTAACCGTAAAGGGGCACGAAAAAGCGCTTGAGGATTTGAAAACTCCCGCCGAATTTGACTCGGCAAAGCAAGCCGCCTTAGACGAGTGGAACCGATATCTTTCAAGAATTGAAATTAAAGCTTACGATGATAGAATCTATGAGATTTTTTATTCAAATCTTTATCACTCCATGGTCAAGCCCGCAAATTGGCACGGCGAGAGCTTTATTTACGGCGGCGACGGGCCGTTTATGCTTGATTTCAATACGCTTTGGGATATGTATAAAACAGCGCTTCCGCTTATATTTCTGATATGTAAAAAAGAAGGAGAGAATATTGCCGAAACACTTCTTAAGGTAGGCGAGCATCTAGGTTATCTTCCCAACAGCTTCGGGCTTAATGCGCAATATGATGTATCAAGGTCACAAGCGCGTATGCTTGGCGCCTATGTGCTTTTAACGGCGTATAGATTCGGATTGGAGGTTGACCCGAAGCGAATGCTGAAGGTCATTATAACAGACCTTCTCACAGATGATAAGGAGGACTTTACGCTGTTCGGGCGTTGTAAATCTCACACATGGCTTCTTGATATGTCAGACGCCTGCGCATATGCCGCTAAGGTCGCGCGTGAAATAGGAGAAGATGAAACAGCTCGCCTTCTGGAGCCGCACGCTGAAAAATGGACAAGAGTATATGATAAAAATACAGGTCTTTTAGACGAGAATTCGAGCTTTTATGAGGGTACACTCTACAACTATTCATTCCGCCAGACTGCGGATATGGAGGCGAGAATTGCGCTTGCCGGGGGAGAGGAACGGTTCGTAAAGCTTTTAGACGACTTTTTCGGGTTTGGAAAGCCTGCAGTCAAACAACCGACTGACCCTTATAATTACAAGAGTGTGGAAGAGGGAATGAAATTGGGAAGGTTTGAGGGCTTTAATAATGAATCTGATATGGAAGCGCCGTTTTCTTATATTTTTGCAAACAGACACGACAGAACATGCGAGGTTATCCGCGGCGGTATGAAATATATGTTTACTAAGGGAAGGGGAGGCATACCGGGCAATAACGATACGGGCGGACTTTCCTCATATTATGTTTGGTGTGCTTTAGGGCTGTTCCCGGTTGCGGGGAGCGACCTTATCCTTATCGCATCGCCTTTTGTAAAGTCTGCGAAAATTAAGCTCTCGTCGGGAAAGGAGCTTTGTATTAAGGTGAATAATGCGGGAGATAATAATATTTATGTTAAAAAAGCTCTGTTTAACGGCAGGGAGATAAAAAACCACCGCATAAAAGCCTGTGAACTGATACAGGGCGGCGAGATTGTTTTTGATATGAGTGATTGTTAAATAAACGGTAAATATAAAAAAATCAGCTTCCGGCGCGGCGTGACGACGGGAGCTGATTTTGTCTTACCATTTTAGTGGTAGTAATCAAAAGTGTTTTCTGATTTTTCATATAATCTCATTTCGCTGTTGAGCGCTTCAAAAAGCTCGGGGAAGCCTTCCTTGAATTCATCATTGAATATAAAATAAGTATCATTAATGACGTATGCGTTGCCTATTTTACACTTGTTTTTTTCGGTACCCTTATCTGTAGGTTCGTAGTATTTGATTGTAAGGGTCTCAATCTCATTTGTCTGTTCGTCGATAATATAAGATTTTCTGATATGACCGTTAGTAAATCCGTAATACTTGCCCACAAACTTAAAGAAGGGATTTGCGGCTGCTCGTATTTCTATTTCGCCGTTTATTTGTTCCCCCGCTATCGTTATTTTACCGGTTAGATTGTCATAAGAATAACCTGTTTCGGTGTAATACTTTTCTTTGAATATTCGGCTCCTGAGAAGAGTACCTAATGTTATTTCGTTAGTATCGGTAATAGAGCGCTTTTGATAATTGCCGTCTGAATCCTTATAAGTGCAATATATCGAGAGCTTGTCGGGAAGATAATAACCGCTGTCGGGAACGAGAGTTGCGCTGAAATCCCTGTCTGTTTCGGGCTTTACACCGTCGAGAGTAATATTTACGAGTCCCGAAGGGACGGGGTAATCCGTGACGAGGTTGTAATAATCATCCTTAATAAAAGAGGAATGGGTTATCCCGTCCTCGGCGAGAGTAAGAAGAGGGTTGTTTAGGTTGTTTACCTTGATTAAATTGCTGTATTGAGTCTCGGTCAATTTTGAGGTCTTTGCTTTGTAGGATGTAATGTCCTTCCCCTGCGCATCTTTGTCAGCGAATGGCGTGAGAACATAAAAGGATTTATTTCTCATTGCGTAAATAGTACCATCGTCCATATTGCAAACGAAGGTGCGGTTTTCGGAGGTGCCGGAAAGGTATAAGCTAACCTTGTAAGGATCGCTTGCTTTTGTGTCCTCAAAATCCCACTCAATAATTATAAAGCCGTATTTTTCTATAAGAGTGTCGGTCGAATTGGCATTAACACATTTGGCATCATCGAGACTGAAACTCTCATATCCGTGCAACACCTCAAAGTCGAGGAGAAAAAAGGATAAAACCGCAGCAAGAATGCATGAAAAAAAATAAAACTTTTTCATTTATTACCTCCGCCGAAATCATAATACAACTTTACCACAAAAAGCAAAAAAGTAAATATAAAGGTTGTATTTAAATTATTTTTATGTTAATTTTTTATTAAGAATATAATTTTGAAAATGGAGTATTTAATGGAAGAGAATGTGCCTGTTAGAAAAACCCGAATCGAAAAAATACACAACACCGTTTCCGAGGTTATACTTTACTGGAATCGCCCGCGTCCGGGCGAATATGTCGCTTATAAGGAGATAGTTCTGTTCTCGATCGGCTGGGCAGCAATGAGGCTTGCCACCAATTTCGGCATCGGATTCGGTGTTAATAACGAACTCACTTCTCAGACTCTCGGTATGACACATATAGAACAGCTTGTTCTTTCAAATATCGTAAGTGTTTTAGGTTATTTCTATATTCCTTTGAATGCTTGGATTGTAGATAATTTCCGTATCAAGGAGGGCAAGTACAGAAAGTATATTAAGCTTGCGATGCCCTCAATGGTGATTACGCTTGTGGCTCTTTGGCTCCCGTATCAGAAGATTGACAGTGTGAACCATTATCTTATGATTGCGGTTTTGTTCATTGTCGGTCAGCTTCAAAGCTTCATACAAAACTGGCTTGTTACAGGTGTAACGAATATGATACATGTTATCACTCCCAATACTAACGAGCGCACACGCATTATGGCAATCTCGAGCATTATATATAATATGGGACCGACTATCCGCAGCGTATATTTGCCGTGGATGGTAAACGTGGTGGGCGGCAAGAACAACAATGAGGCAAAATACACGATGAAGTATTACCGTGCCACATTTACGCCTCTGACACTGCTTGCACCTTTGACTTTGCTTTCATATTATTCTACGAAGGAGCGTCTTGTGATTCCCAAAAGCCGTATGTCGAGCATCAGTTTTCCTAACGCTATGCGGGCTGTTGCGGGAAATAAGATTTTCTGGATAAAAAGTCTTGACGGCTGGAATGATTTCCTTGAGAACGCCAGAGGCGATCTTTGGGGATGGATGGTTTACCGTGCAAACATAATGTCTTCCACCGCATATGGAATTATGAACACTATATGCTGGAATGCGACACTTTGGGCAATGCTGCTTTCACCCGCGTTCATTAAAAAATTTGGGAAGAAAAATATAAAAATATTCAAGAATATTATACAGATTTTTATTGTCATCACTATCGGAACAGCTTATAAAAGCCCGTTTGTGGTGCCGTTATTATTTATAACGAACTGGATTGAGCGCTTTATTGATTGTGGCGAGGTTATAGATAAGTCAATAGATTCGGACATGCGCGACAACCAGCAGTACCTTATCGGTGAACGCATAGACGGAGCGTACGGTTTTATCGGTTCCTATGTGGGGGCGATTATAGGCTTTGGTACGCAGTTTTTCAACCCTTGGATAGAGAAAAAAATGGGTCACGACGGCTCCGATTACTCGGTTTTGAATGTATACCAGAATTACGCGAAGTACGGAAACAAATATAAGAACCCCGACAATGTGCTTTATGATTTGATGGATATCAAGATAATTATATCGGTTTTCGGGGCAATTGTTGATGTTATACCGTGGTTTTTTTATGATATAACCGAGACAGGGCAAAAGGCAATGGTGCGCGTCAACAGAATCCGTGCAATAATTGAGGACAGAGCGGCACAAATGCGGGACGAAGGGATATATATTGAGGGGTGTGAGGCAATCGCACTGGCAAAAAAATATTATGGTGTTTCACCCGTCGTACTCCCTAAAGAGCAGCTTATATCGGCAAGGCATCTTCCGACTGCGACGGAGAACGAAAAGAACATTCGCGCAGCAGCCATCATAAAGGCAAAGGAAGCTATTAAAGATGCGCAGACTCATAACGAAGAATGCGAAATTGCCGGTTTTGTCTGCAGAGAGCTTGGTCGTTTCAGTACCGAGTTCGGAATAAAGGAGCTGGAGCTTTGCAGATTGATTGTATCGGGCGGAAGCCAGCATTTTTATAAATTGGCAAATAAGGTGTACTCGCTTGCCATAAAGCTTCCCGAAGGCAAGACCCGCGAGGAAAAAATGTGGAGAAAACAGGAAATACATAACGCCCGATCAATATTTAAATCCGCAAAGCTCATTCCTAAGCACTATCCTGACGGATTTGAGGAATGTGATCCCCGTGAATACGAAGACGCCCATAATCTTCCCTCAGATACAAGAAGCGAGCGGCGTTTACGAAAGAAAGCCATGAGAACTGCAAACAAAAAAATGAATATCTACGGTCAGATTACATATCCATTTCTTGCCGCGAAGCGCACGACGCAGCTTTATGAAGGATATCAGGATATTTATTCGGTTACATTAGAATATGACGAGGTAAAGGCTAAAATCAAATCACGCGAGGACGAGGAAAAATTAAAATACGAAGCGCTTGCACAGCTTCAGAAAACAGACAAGGAATCCCGCATAGCCGAAAAGAGAATAAAACGGGGTAAAAAATAATCGGAATTTGTAATACAGAGCAAAACAGACGGTCTGCCGCAAGCGTCGCCTTTGGCGGACTTTAATTGTTATTTAAATCATTGTATTGATATGCCTTTACATAATCCACAACGAAATCAACGGGTAAGGTACCCGGAGGGTTGTCGGTAATGACTCCGCTCCAGCCGGATGAGGGTTTACTGCCGATTCCGTCAACCTCAACGGACAAAAGCATGCTTTCGGGACATTGAGAAACCCATTTTCCCTTAACCCTTGCCGTTTCAATTCCGTTTATATAAAAAATGTATTCGTTTTTGTTCCACTCAAGACCGTATGTATTGAACTGAGTATAAGGGTTTACGGCTTTGAAAAAGCCGACAACCTTTATTCTGTGACCAATGCCGTAACCTCCGTAATGCAGATTAGAGGTTATAAAATCGTTTTTTTTCATGGCGAACATCGGAGACTCGAATACGTCGATTTCTACTCCGCTTTGGGGAGGAACACCCTTTGCAAGTTGGTTATGAGGCATAAACCAGAACGCAGACCAGATTCCCTTTGCGGCAGGAAGCTTACAGCGGCATTCAAAATACCCGAATGTCTGCTCAAACAGACCGCCGCCGTCAAGGCAGGTTGAGTAATAGCCGGCTCCAAGTCTGCCGTCGGGTTTGTACTGTGTTCTGATAATCAGGTTGTCATCTTTTATAAACGCTTGAGACTTATCCCAATAGCCTCCTTTTCGGTTATAGTTCTCCTGTACATGCCATTTAGTTGAGTCAATGCCGCCGCTGTCGAAGTTGTCTTCAAAAGTCAGATGAAATTTTGACAAATCGAGCTTTTCCCCACTGCCGAATGAGGGACGTTTCAGATAAGTGAATGTGGAATAAAACGTTCTGAGAAAGGCGTTTTCAATCTTGGTTTGTAATTCAGACATATTAAATCAGAATGTAATCAAAAAATATATTTGAGTACATTTTCCCCCTTTCATATATTTTACCTAACCGATCTGAGGATTGCCATGAGCTTTATGGGACTTGTAGTCGTAATATTGTCAACTCCATATGAGAGTATGCGGCACTGGTCCTTACGCTTGTTAACGGTCCATGCGGAAACGAGCAGACTGTGACTGTGCATTATGTTCGTAACTTTTTTGTTTATACAGCTGAAATGAGCATTTAGACCTATAGCGCCCATCTGAGCGATTTCATTCGCTAAGCTGTGGAGATATTCGTCGTTATCCATATTGCTTTTATCAATATAGCCGTTAATATAATACGGAATAAGAGGTGAACCCTTTTTGACCTGCTCAACATTTTCGGGAAAAACGCCGGTATAAAAAGCTCTGTCAAGAAGCTTGTGACGGGAGAGAATTTCCTGTACTCCGGCTGTATTGCTATATGCCTTAAGGTCTAAATTTGCTTTTACTGTGCTGCTTTTGGCGAGCTTTTCGGCGATCTTTTCAAAAAGTACGCCCTCATTATCCGCGGGAGAATCACTGTGAATTATTACAACCGTACCGTCTTTTCTGAAGGTAACATCAACCTCAATAATATCGGCACAGGCTTTGATTGAGGTGATTACAGATTTGACGGAGTTGCGCTTCGTCAGCAAAGCTCCGGTGTGAGCCGTAACCGTGAATTCCTGCGGGATTTCGGCACCGCTTTTTTTGAAATATTCTTTTACCATGGCAGAACCCATTGAACCCCAAATTCTTGTAATAAAAAAAATACAGCGCAGCATTAAAGTACCTCACTTTTTTACGGCATTCAAAAATTTATCCAAATTATTCCTGATTTTATTACATTGTCATATTAATCTATTACCGCGGTTTTTTCAAGAGAAAAGTCAAGATTATTGTATATGCGGAAAAAGTCCTATTACAATTACAAATAAAATAATGTTTACAAGAAATATTATTTTAATGTATTTTAAGTCTTTCCTAAGCTGATGTAAATTCAGGAAGCTTGAATAATATGTAGCCGTCGCTATAAACTATTAATGAATTCATAGTTGAGAAAAAAGATTATTTTTAGCATTAATTTCTATTAATATTATTATTAAAAATTCTCACACTATGATTGCAAACGCAAAAATTTATATGTAAGGAGTGTAACAGAAATGGCAAGTAACAACAGGGCTGTAGTTCCTCAGGCTCGTGAGGCTCTTAATAAGTTCAAGATGGAAGCCGCCAGCGAGGTGGGCGTAAACCTTAAACAGGGTTACAACGGTGATCTTACATCTAAGCAGGCAGGTTCTGTCGGCGGTCAGATGGTTAAGAAAATGATTCAGGCTTACGAAAACGGAATGAAATAAAACTTCTTAAAAAAACGCTCCCCGTCAGGCGATTAAGCCCGGCGGGGAGATTTTTACAAAACATTTTTAAAAGAGGCTATACGCTAAGCAGTCCCGCGTCTAAAACAAATTGTGAGCCTGTAACATAGCGGGCCTTATCACTTGCAAGGTAGTTTACCAAATGAGCAACATCCTGTGACTCAACCCACGGAACAGGGAGAAGGTTTCCCGCGCTGCGCTCTGCTATTTCCAAAGGAGTTGCGCCCTCTAAGGCGGCAAGTCCGTCGTTCATGGGCGTATTTACGCCCGTGGGATGAATGCTCACTACGCGGATATTATAAGGGGCAAGCTCAATAGCCCAAGCTTTGGTAAGACCTGTCAAGCCCCATTTTGAAGCGGTATAGTGTGAAAGCCTGTTTCCTCCCCTAAGACCCATTACCGATGAATTGTTAATAATAACACCGCTTTTAGCCTTTTTCATATGCGGAACTATCAGCCTTGCCACGTTAAAGGGACCCTTAAGATTTATATCAATCATCGAGTTCCATTCCTCATCCGTCATCTTGTCAATTTCGGCATAGGCACAGATACCCGCATTATTAAAAAGTATGTCTATTTTTCCGAATTCCAAGATAGCCTTATCTACGGCGGCTGCTACGGAAGCTATATCCCTGACATCGCCGACGGCGATTACAGCTTTCCTTCCGAGTGATTCAATTTCTTCCTTAAGTGACAGCAGCTCCTCGCCCGTTCCGAACTCATAAGCCGGGTAGTCAAGCTTTTTGGCGACATCAAACGCTACAATATCTGCTCCCTGTAAGGCTAGTGACAGAGCTACGGCGCGCCCCTGACCGTGAGCGGCTCCCGTTATAAATGCGACCTTTTTTTCAAATTCAAGCATTTTTAAGTTCCTTTCATTAAACGTTATTATTCGTAATTATTCGTCCGTTATCTTTTTATAATCATAAAGAATTTCGTCAAGCGGCACCTTTGCCACGGTATTAAAAAGATTTGTAGCTGACATTATTCCGGCAAACGCTATGAGAAGCACTATTTGCTCGGTATTAAAAAGCTTTTTTAAGTCTTCATAAATAATCTCGGGAATTTCGTGGGGATTAACGCAAATCGCTTTGCCGAAATCCATCAGAAGCTTCTCCGTATCGGAAAGAGATGGATTATCCGGGTTATCTCCGGAATCAATGAGAATTTTACGGAAAAAGGTTGAACATACAAGGCAGTGGTTGCCGGAGGAAATGGCGTAAGAAAACAGCGAAAGAGCACGCTCGCCGATAAAGGACACTATCAAGTCCTTTAGGGTATACCACTGCATATATGCGTGAAAAGCAGGGATGTTGTGAAGAAGGGTGCGCTTCATATTAGTAATTCTTCCGTGTTTGCTTATTTGGTCATCGTACTCTCGCTTTACGGCTTCGTCAGCCGTATCATATTCGGTTAAGGGTAAATAGCACATAAGAATCTCCTTTATATGGAATATATTTGTTACATAATTATTCTAATTTAAAAACAATATTTGTCAATATTAATTCCGAAGTGACCCGCTGATTTTCTCATGCTGTTGACAACAAGAAAAAACCAAGATATTATGTTTTCATCTGCCGAAAAATATCCTCATGCAAAGGATGAAAGCATATGGTTTTGAAGGTTTTATTATGTGTCTCAATAGCTCTTGAATTCTTAAGCATACCCCTGTACTTAAAAGCCGTGAAGCCGGGCAGAAGCGGGAAATCACTTTTGCTGAAAATGATTTGCTCGACTCTTTTTGTTTGCGACGGTATATTGGCAACAGCAATTTCCGGAGGTCACGGCAAATATGCTTTGCTTATTTTAACGGGTTTCCTCTTGAGCTGGCTCGGCGACTTTTTTTTGCATACAGAAAAAACTTTTTGTATGCTTGCGGGCTTAGTATGCTTTTTAGGCAGTCATTTTTTTTATATAGCGGCTTATTCTTCCGCCGCGGACCTTTATTTCCCCGGAACGAGTTTTTTTAATTTGCGTGATACAGCTTCCTTTTTATCGCTAACTCTGATTGCTGCCGTATTTGTTTTTCTTGGGCGAAAACGACTTGAAAAGGCAACCTTTCCGATAATGCTTTATTCTGCGGTACTGATTTTAATGTTTGTCAAAGCCTTTTCTCTTTGTTTGAGTCTTTATGCTGCTGTCGGACTTGAAGTTATACCTATCTGTGCTGCCTTGCTTCCCGGGGTATTCCTTTTTGTACTCTCGGACATCTTCTTAGCAGTAAAAAACTTTTTCGGAAAAAAAGATTCCCGTCTTTTTACATCGCTCAACATAATAACCTATTACGCTGCACAGCATTTGCTGGCGGTTACAATTATTTTTATATAGACTCAAAAAGCTTCTGAAAATCTTCATTTTTTATGTAAAACGAATTGCGATTGACTTTAGTATGTGATACAATAACATAATAATCAAAACAGTAACAGAGCGGTGAAAAATATGTTTATAAATCCCGAGACATTTGGAATTGTGCCCGGCTCAGAAGTGAGCATGGGGTTTAATAATATGTTCAGCGCTCTGAAGCAGAATATTGCGAAAAAAACGATAACACTTCAAAAAGGCGTTTATTACTTTTCGAGTGAAAATGCCTCCTCCCGCCGTCTGTTTATAACAAACACTATAGGCGAAGACCAATATAAAAATTCCGAGGAAAAGAACATTCATAAAGTAGCGCTTTATCTTGAAAATCTAAAGGATCTTCAGATTGACGCTCAGGGCTCAACCTTCATTCTTAACGGAAGACTCACGAATATGGTAATAGATTCGTGTGAAAACATCACAATTAAAAATTTGAAAATTAAAACACATAAGCCGGACGTTCATAAGCTTACTGTTTTAACGGCATCTTCGTTTTATGCTACTTTTAAGCTGGACAATGAGAGCAATTACACCGAAGAAAAAGGAAAGTATTATTGGTATGGCACGGATTATAAGACGGATTTCTTAAAATATCGCTTAACGGGTTGGTGGACACCTACCGCAAAGCCTGATAATTTAAATCATCTTGTAAGAAACGGCGCACACCCGTTTAAGAATTCCGTTTCCTTAAAGGAAATTGCTCCGAGAGTCTTTAAGGTGCGGTATATCAGTCCCGTGAAGCTTACCGAGGGTCAGGTTTTTTATATTTTTTCGTGCAAAAGAAAAAATGTCGGAATATTTGCTCAAAACACAAAAAACCTTGTGCTTAAAAATGTTTCTCAAAGCTTTAGCCCTTCTCTTGCTTTCGTAGCGCAAAATTGTGAGGATATTTTTTTGGACAAGGTCGATTTTTCCCCTGAAAAAGTGGGTGAGGTGGATTTCACCTCAATCGCGGACTTTATTCAGATTTGTATGTGCCGCGGAAAGATAAAAGTGAGCGGGAGCAATTTTGATGCCGCCGGAGACGATACAATTAACGTGCACGGCTTTAATTTCAAGATATCCGAAATAGCTGAAAACAAGATAAGCGTTAAATTTTGTCATCCGCAAAGCTATGGCTTCGAATGCTTTCGACCGGGTGACAATATAGCATATATCAATTCAAAGACTCTTTTAGATAAGGGGACCAATTCTATAGTATCTTCGCGTTTACTCGATCTATATACACATGAACTAACTTTGGAAAACGGTGATATTCAGGCGAAAATCGGTGATTTTGTCGAAAATACTTCGGCTTGTCCCGACTTTGAATTTTCGGACAACACAGTTAACAGAATAGTCACCCGAGGACTGCTTGTCACTACAAGGGGCAAGGTGCTTATTCAGGGCAACAGATTTTTGAACACAGGAGAAAACGGAATTTTAATTTCGGACGATGCCTCTCATTGGTATGAAAGCGGACCTGTAAGGGATGTAACAATCAGGAGCAACGCTTTTATGAATTGTGATGGGAACGCTATATTTATTCGTCCCGAGAATAAGGAGAATGCGGGACCGGTTCACGAAAATATAGTAATTGAAAACAATTTGTTTTGTCTAAAGGGCCGCAGAGCCTACAACATCAGGAACACAAAGAATGTGGTTATCAGGAATAACGCTTATATGGAGGTTTCCGAGAAAGACGATTGGGCGTTATTTGATAATGTGCAGGAACTTTCCTTTGAGGACAAGCCTTATAATTCAGATAACAACATAGAATAAAGAAAGAAGGAGAAAAATGCGTGCGGTTATTACGGTAATAGGGAAGGACGCAGTGGGTATTTTGTCATTTGTGTCTGCAAAGTGCGCCGAAAGTAATATTAACATACTTGAGGTTACTCAATCAATTTTACAGGATCTTTTTGCGATGATTATGCTTGTTGATATTGACAAGAGCACCAAGGAGCTTACTGAATTTTCAGATGAACTTACTGCCCTGGGAAGGGCAAAAAACCTTTCTATACATACGATGCACGAGGATATTTTTAATTCAATGCATACTATCTGACTTTCGGGGGTTACTTATGATAAGCGCAAAAGATATACTTGAAACAATAACAATGATACAGAATGAAAATCTTGATGTTCGAACCGTTACGATGGGAATTTCACTTTTAGACTGCTGCAGCGAGGACATAAATACACTGTGCAGGAAGGTTTATGATAAGATTACAAAACGCGCCCAAAACCTTGTTCCCGTAACTGAGCAGATGGAAAAGGAATACGGAATACCGATAATTAACAAGAGAATATCGGTAACTCCCATAGCCCTTATTTTAGCCTCATGCACCGATAAGGATGCCGTTAAAATAGCATTGACGCTTGAGAGAGCCGCTGACGCTTGCTCGGTCAATTTTTTGGGCGGGTTTTCAGCGCTTGTACATAAGGGCTTTTCCGCCGGGGACAGGGAGCTTATTAACGCCATACCCGAAGCTTTAGGGCGGACGCAGCGCCTTTGCTCAAGCGTAAACATCGGCTCAACAAGAGCCGGGATAAATATGGATGCTGTTCGCATGATGGGCGAGATAATTCTGAAAACAGCTCAAAAAACGGCAGATAAAAACTGTATCGGAGCAGCAAAGCTGATGGTTATGTGCAACGCTCCCGAGGATAATCCGTTTATGGCGGG
>MWBL01000014.1 GCA_002069015.1 Firmicutes bacterium ADurb.Bin300
TAAGGGATTTATAAGGACTATTCCGCTTTTACAGTACAGCAAGACGCGCCCCGAGGATTTAGACACGGACGGAGAAGACCATATAGCAGACGAAGTAAGATATATGTGTATGGCAAGACCGATTTCTCCGAAGCAAAAGGCAAGCGCGGCGGAGATACAGGATGACCCGCTCGAGCTTTGTAAAGGAAAATTCAAAAAATACTCATATTGGAAGTGATGCATTGAAGGATAAAATTAAAAAACCCGACCTCCCGAAAATAGGAAAAAAAGAAATCGACAATGCCCTGCAAACCCTTACTCGCTACAGGGCAGGAAAGGTAAATCTCGAAAGACGTATCATTGAAAACGAGCAGTGGTTTAAGCTGCGTCACTGGGAACAAATGAGGGTTAATCAAGACGAGGCAGAGCCTGCCTCTGCATGGCTTTTCAATTCCATAGCGAATAAGCATGCGGATGCGATGGACAACTATCCCCAAGTCATTTGCCTGCCCAGAGAAAAAAGCGACAGCGACAGCGCCGATTCCCTTTCTCAAATTCTTCCCGTGATTTTTGACAGGAATGAGTTTGAAAGAGTGTATTCAGACGCGTGGTGGCAGAAGCTCAAGGCGGGAACGGCTTGTTACGGAGCTTTTTGGAACCCTCGTTTAAGCGGCGGCGTGGGAGATATCGAAATCAGGCAGATAGATATTCTCAATCTGTTTTGGGAAAGCGGAGTCAAGAATATTGAAAACAGCCGAAACCTGTTCCATACGGAGCTTTTTGATAATGATTATCTCATTTCTCTTTATCCCGAGCTTGACGGAAAGCTCTCAACCCCGACGGTGGAGGTATCAAGATACATATACGATGACGCTGTTGACACGAGCGAAAAAAGTGTGGTTATTGATTGGTATTATAAGATTAGTCAGAGTAAGGGCGATGTTTTGCATTACTGCAAATTCTGCAACGGCGTTGTTTTATATGCCTCTGAAAATGATGAGAGCTGCAAAGATACAGGCTTTTATTCGCACGGTTGTTATCCGTTTGTTTTAGACCCTTTATTTATTGAGGAGGGCACGCCGTGCGGCTTCGGATACATAGACATAATGAAAAACACGCAAAAGCAAATTGACCTATTAGGCAGCGCGATTATTAACAACGCAAAAATGGCTTCCGCTGTAAGGTATTTCATCAATTCGGCGGGAAGCGTGAATGAAGAGGAGTTTGCCGATTGGCAAAGCAGCTTTGTTCATGTACAAGGCAGCAATTTGGGTGAAGACAGTCTCAGACAAATCAGAATTGCCCCGATCTCTGAAATTTATATTGCAATATTGAACAATAAAATTGATGAGCTTAAGGAAACGAGCGGGAACCGTGATTTTTCACAGGGCTCAGCTTCCGGCGGTGTAACGGCCGCGAGCGCTATTGCAGCGCTGCAGGAGGCGGGAAATAAGCTTACAAGAGATATGATTAAGGGCGGCTACCGAGCATTTACGAAGCTAAACGAGCTTTGCATTGAGCTTATAAGGCAGTTTTATGATGAACCCAGATGCTTCAGAATTACGGGCGTTGGGGGGGAAAGAGACTATATTACATATGATAATTCACTCTTAAAGCCAAAAAATCAAGGTAATGCATTCGGAATTACGCTTGGTAACAGACTCCCGATATTTGACATAAAGGTAAGCTCACAAAAGGCAAGTCCGTTTACAAAGCTCAGTCAAAACGAGCTTGCCCTCCAGCTTTATACAAACGGTATGTTTAATCCTATGATGAAGCAGCAGGCGCTTGCCGCTATAGAAATGATGGATTTCGAGGGAAAAGCACAGGTCCTTGCAAGAATTGCCTCGCAGGACACGCAAGGGGGTGAATCATACGATGACAAAGGTATCGGTTGAAGAGTTTTACGATAATTATATCATTTCTATCGAAGGTCATGCGGGTTTTGCCCAACGGGGAAGCGATATTGTTTGCGCCGCAATCTCAACGATTACATATACTCTGCTCAACGCTATCAGGTGGGCGCAGGACGGGGATTGCCTCTATATAAGGACTGAAAATATTTCAGACGGCAATATCTATCTTGAGGTAGAGCCTTACGATTTCGCCAAAGAAAAGGTTGACACAATAATCGAAACTTGTTTAACCGGGTTTTCTCTCATTGAAGAGGAATACCCCGATTATATAAGAGTAAGCGGTTAGTCCGCGAATGACACGCCGGAAAGACGGCTGAAGAAAGGATGTATTTTATGAGAAGCAATTGGTTCAGGCTCAGACTCAACGCGTTTGGCGGCGAAGGGGGAGAGTTTGGCGAACAGGGGAACGTAAAAACGGGCGACGAAGGAAATAACGAAAGGGCAGACGCCGTGCAAACAGAAGATACTGCGTTTTCCGAGGAGCTCAGCCGTGAGCAAAGGTTTTCAAAGCTTGTAGGCGGGGAGTTTAAGGACGAGTTCGCAAAAAAGATGCAAAGCATAATTGATAAACGCTTCAAGGAAACGAAAAAGCTTGAGGGAGAAAGAGAGCTGCTTTCGCCTATACTACAGGATTTATTTGAGCAGCACAATGTTCAGCAGGGCGATCTTTCGGCACTTTCTGAGGCTGTCAGCTTAAGCAGACAACAGCGGGAAAGTGAAGAACAACGCGCAGCGGACAAGGCGAAAGAACAGGTAGCCGAATGGATAAAAGAGGGTCAGCAGCTAAAAATCGTTTATCCCTCATTCGATTTTCGCAGTGAGCTTAAGGACGATAAAGGCTTTGCAAATCTGATTAAGGCGGGTATACCCGTCAGGACCGCGTATGAGGTGTTGCACAAGGACGAAATCTTAGGCGGCGCAATGGAATATACGGCAAAAAAGGTCAGCGAGCACGTTGTAAAGGGAATTGAGGCAAAGGCGAGTCGCCCACAGGAGAACGGAATAGGAACAAAGGGCGGAATAATCAGGAAAACAGATGTAAACTCCCTTACCTCACAGGATATAACAGATATCCTGAAACAAGTTGAAAGGGGCGCAAGCATAAGCTTTTAGCGCTTTGACTAAATCAAAGAAAGGATTATTTTATGAATTTACAGTTTTTTGCGGCAGGAGATCTTGTAAACAATACGGCAAGCGAGTCTTTTGGGAATAACTTGTCCCCGGAAATGAAGACATTTTATGATAAAACGCTCATAACACTTGCCTCCCCTTATCTTGTGCACGACCAGTTCGGGCAAAAGAGGGACATTCCGAAGGGCGGCGGAAAGGAGATAGAATTCAGAAGGTTTTCGTCTCTTCCCAAGGCTTTGACACCGCTTATGGAGGGCATAACCCCTACGGGCAATAAGCTTAACGTATCAAGCGCTACCGCTTCGTTAGATCAGTACGGAGATTATATTGAACAAACCGATTTACTTGAGCTTACCTCAATAGATAACACTATTGTCGAGGCAACAAAACAGCTTGCGGCTCAGGCAGGCTTGACTTTGGACACGATAGTGCGCAACGAGATTGTAGGCGGAACAAACGTACAGTATTGTCCGCGCATCTCGGGAGGGGTTGAATCGGCTGTCAACTTAAGAAGTCAGCTTGACGCTACGGCTCTTTTGAGAGTTAAGGACATATTCAAGGCAGCGGCGGAGCTTAAGGCTATGAACGCCCCGAAGATAGACGGCTACTACATCGGGATAATTCATCCTTATGTGGCTTACGATTTAATGCAGGAGGCGGGAGCTCAGTGGCTTGATGTTCAAAAATACACGACTCCCGAAAATATGCTAACGGGCGAAATAGGCTGCCTTGGCGGCGTTCGCTTTGTGGAGTCAACGGAAGCGAAGATATTTAAGGGGGCAGACCTCATTGCAGGCAGTGATACAGTAACAGTTGCCGCAACTTTATCGGCACCGGGGAAAACCTTAACGGTTGACGAGACAATTACCGCGACAGAAGCGACAGCTCTTGTCGGGAGAAAAATTCTTCTTGAGGGTGTCACCTATACGATAAAATCCGCCACGGCAGGAACAGGCGGTGCAGCTTCCATAACCGTTGCTGACAGCGACGACAATATTCCCGTTTCTTCGGGAACAGACGGAAAGGTTATTTATGCCGCGGGTGCGGGAGCTGCAAACTGTGCGGTATTCGCAACTTTGATACTAGGCGCCGATGCTTACGGAGTTACCTCTGTAAACGGCGGCGGTGTCGAGCACATCGTAAAACAAAAGGGCTACGGAAATGACCCACTCAATCAGAGAAGCTCAATAGGCTGGAAGGCTCTTAAGGTAGCAAAAAGGCTTGTAGAGGAATATATGATCAGGCTTGAAAGCGGATCGACTTTCTCAGCTACGGCTAAGGCTAACTGAGCGGAAGGGAGAAAAAATGAGTAAAAAAACGATTAAAGAAAACAACGGGGAACAGCTCGTAAGCATTTTTATTCCGAAACAAAACAGGGGAGATACTCAAAGATTTGTATCCGTGAACGGGGAAAGAATCCTTGTTCAGACGGGAGTGGAGGTAAGAATACCCGAGAAATTTGCCAGGGTTATAAATAACTCTGATGAAATGCAAGCCCAGGCTGAGAGCTTTATCCAGGCAAACATCGCACAATAAAAAAAGAAGGAGGCGGCATAAAGCCGCCTCCTGAAGGCGCGGAGGAAATAAAAATGAAAATCTCAGAAGCAATTAATTACGCAGACTCTAATATCAAAAACAACATTGATGCGTCTGATAAGGAGTTGTGGCTGGCACAGCTTGACGGGAGAACTATTCTGAGTCTTTACGATACTCACAAAAATCTTGCGCTCGATACAGACAGCGCGTGGGTAAAGCATGTTCTGTTTTGTTTAGGCAGAGGAGAAACGGACGGGGAATATACAAGTGAGGATTTGCTCTTAATAAGGTTTCCTTTTGATAATATTTACGTGAATTATCTTTGTTCGAGAATATATTTGGCGCTTTTTGAGCTTGTGAGGTACGAAAACGAAGAAAAATTGTTCAATGAAGGCTTAAAAGAATACGAAAACTATATAAACAGAGCGTTTGCTCCAAAAGCCGGCGTGGAATTCATTACGGGGAGGTAGCAGATGGCACAGGTAAAAAAAGAGCCTTTTTATGAAAAAACAATTGATGTCTTTGGGGGGTATAACCACAATTTAAGAATATCTCCGGGTGAATATTATGACGGGGAAAATTTAACCTCCTCTTATTATCCACTGTTTAGAACAAGACATAATAGAGCAATCTTCACAAACGTGGGTATGGGTAAGCTGCAAGGACTTAACTCGGGAGGAAAGCTTTCCTACATAAAAAACGGGAAAATATATTATGGCGGGAAAGAAGTTTCCGGGCTTTTTTTCCCGGATATCGAAAAAGAAAGGCAATTTGTGTCGCTTGGGTCGTTTTTACTCGTTTTCCCCGATAAGGTATATCTCAACTTAAATGACCTAACGCAATACGGAAGCCTTGGGGCGACATTTGTTACGGACGGTTCTGTATCGTACAGCTTATGCACGATTGACGGCACAGCTTATTCGGATTACATAAAATCCGATACCGCACCCGAAGACCCCGAAAACGGAGACTTATGGCTAGATACATCTGCAATCTCATTAAAACAGTATTCAGACTACTCCTCATCCTGGGAAACGATTTTAACAACTTATGTAAAAATCTCTTATCCGAATATCGGTAAAGCCTTTAAGCAGTATGACGGGGTAAAAATAAGCGGCGCCTTTGACGAGCAGTTTAATACAACGATGATAATTTGGGCTGTGGGAGATGACTATATTGTCGTCACGGGAATTATTAAGGAAACGAAAACGCAGGAAAGCGCGCTGACAGTGTCAAGAGAAATACCCGATATGGACTTTTTGTGCGAGGGAGAAAACAGAGTATGGGGCTGTAATTCTGAAAAAAATGAGATTTATGCCTGTAAATTGGGTGACTTCAAGAATTGGAACTGCTTTATGGGAATATCGACAGACAGCTACGCCGTATCGGTAGGCTCCGACGGCGAATTCACCGGAGCGATTCGCTATCTCTCTTCTGTTTTGTTTTTTAAGGAAAACTATGTCCATAAAATCTACAATACAAATCCTCCTTACAACTTGGCTACTTCACGCATAAAAGGGGTACAAAAGGGCAGTCATCGCTCGCTTTGCGTTGTAAACGGAACGCTTTATTACCTCTCTCCGACAGGTATATGCAAATATGAGGGCTCGCTTGCTTTTGCGCTTGAAAATGTATTCGGCACAACATATTACTACAATGCGGTAGCGGGTGAATTCAGAAACAAATATTACATTTGTATGTCATCGGAAGCTAATAAGAGAAGATTGTTTGTTTATGATACCAAAAGCGGAATATGGCACAAGGAAAGCTGCTTAGGCTCCATTATTGAGTTTGCCTGCCACAACAGCAATCTTTATTTCATTCAAAATATGATAGGTATTAAGATTTTGGGAATGATTGATGGCGAGCAGCCTTATGGGGAGTTTACGGGAGAACTTAGAGGTTATAGTGAGGAATCGATTAACAACTGGTATGCCGAAACAGGACTGCTTGGACTTGAGTTTTCCGGGCGTAAATATTTTAAGAATGTGACAATAAGGTTTACACTTGACGAGACAGAAGACCCGCAAAAGGCTTCATATTTGAAGCTTTATGCGGAATATGACAGCAGCGGCACATGGGAACTGCTTGACGAGAGCGGCGCGCAAAAAACTCATGGCTTTACCATTAAGGCGAATATTCCGAGAAGATGTGACCATATGCGGCTGAAAATTGAAGGAAGAGGGAAATGTACGATATATTCAATAAGCCTTACGGTGCAGGAAGGGAGTGACCTTTGATGGACGGCGATATACGCGGATATCTCAGTCAGCTTGACGATACGCTTAAAACCGTACTTGAGAGCCTTTCGGGAAATGTCTTAGGGGTAAAGAGTGTTTTAACTCAAAACGGCTCTGCGGAGGAGGAAACGAATAAAAATATATATTCTATAGCCGTTAAGCTTAAGCAGGAGCAGCTTCAGAAATTTGATGAACTGAAAAGCGATATTATAAGGACTGCCGATGAGGTTACGCAGGGATGTAAGGCTTATACCGACGAGCGTGAAAACTCAGTTATCGCCGCTGTTGAAAGCGGTTATACGGCAAAGGGCGAATTTGGGGAATACACAAGCGCGGTAAATGGCACTCTTGGCGTTTATGACGGAAGAATAAGCGCAAATACACAGGCGATTGAATTAATTGATTCTGATTATCAAGAGTATAAAAGAACCTCGTCGTCTGACATTTCTTTAATGCCTTCGGCTATTATTTCCGAAGTATCAGAGTCTTTTATATCAAAAAACGAGTTAGGGGGGGAAACCTTTGACTCATTTATAGGTTCAAAGGTAACCCAAAGCGCAAGCGGGATAACGGAGGAGTTCAGAGCTGTATTAGAGGGGATTTCAGATACAATAGGCGAAACGGGCGACAATTTTTCCGAGTACATTCTTGAAACGAACGCATATATCCGGCGCGGTGAGCTTGAAGAGGGCGTCTTTGGTCTTGAAATAGGCAGGGGCGACAGCAATGTTAAAACACGATTTTTAAACGACAAAATATCCTTTTATCAAGGCGAGGTTGAGGTTGCGTACATTTCGAATAACTCCCTGTATATAACGAGGGCACAGGTTCTCGACTGTTTGGAAATAGGCAACAGCGTTGACGGATACTTTACATTTGACGTATCGCAAAACGGACTTGAGGTGAGGTGGAATCAATGATTATTTACGGAAGCTGTACCGGAAGCTCCGGGAGCAAATATAATGTTTGGCTTGATATAGTTCAAAATTCAAGAAATATAGCTGACAATACCTCGAACATTACCGTTATCTTAAAATTAAAACGAAACGACGGATACGCTTCTTCTGCTTGGAACGGGTACTTAAACCAAAATACCGCTAAAATCACGGTGAACGGCTCGGTAAAATTCGATAACAATATGACGTTTGACACACGAAACTCGGCTACAGCCGTACTAGCATCGTGGACGGGAAACGTAACACACGACTCGGACGGTACATACAGTAAAACCATAAAAGGCGAGTTTACCACAGGCAATTCCGGAGTGTCGGGCGGCAGTGTATCAGGTACTTTCACCGTCACGACTATACCTCGCTCGTCAACGCTTTCTTTATCGAACACAAGCAGAAACCCCACGCAGGATATAACCTCGACCATAACAACGGCTTCATCTGCGTTTTCTCATAAGATTACATATTCCATAGGCTCGTATTCCTCGGTAAACACAATAGCCGCAGGCACTACAACTCATTTGTTCACCATTCCGCAAAGCTGGGCTAATGCTGTTACATCGGGAACAAGCGGACAGGTGACGGTTACGCTTCAAACCTTAAGCGGCAGTACTGTGATAGGCACAAAAGCATATACGTTTAACCTTGTAATTCCTAATACTGCCGTATATCAACCCGGTTTCACCATAGCCTTGACAAGACAAGATAATGATGTTCCCGCTTCATGGGGCGGTTATGTTCAGGGAAAAAGCGGTGTTTCCGTTAATATTTCGGGCGCGAGTTATAAATACTCGGCAACACATAAAAGCGTAGTTGTAACGGTGGGAGGAATACAAAAAACCTCACTCCCCGCAGTGTATTCTCCGCTCAATTCAAGCGGAACCGTTAATATAAGCGTAAAGGTTACAGACTCAAGAGGGCTATCTGCCACAAAAACAACGAGTATAACCGTTTGGGGTTATGCCGCGCCTTCCGCTAAATTTACAAGCGTATATTTTTCCGACGATTTGGGCTATGTAGACGAAAACGGCGGTTATATCAGAGCATATATATCCTATTCGGCTTCCCCGTGTGAAGGCAAAAACACGCTTAATACCACGCTTAAATACAGACAATTCGGCGGCGATTGGTCTGATAATATCACTCACACGGCAAGCGGCGGCTCGGTTGCGGTAACATTAGGCTCGGGTTCATTATCTTCCGCAAACACATATGAGCTGATGTTTACCGTTGAGGACGGATTTACGCAATATGAAACAGTGTACAAATTAGGAACAGCCTTTGTAGCGTTCAATATAAAAAAGGGCGGTAAGGGAGCGGCGTTCGGGAAGTATGCCGAAACAGACAATCTGCTTGAGGTTGATTATGACCTTAAAGTTAACGGCGTTTGCGAAAAGACATTGTTATGGAGTTCAGAAACTGTATTACTTCCGACAAATAGCGTCACTTTGAGTGATAACTTGCTTAAGTATAGATTATGTGCGATGAGAGCAAACGCCGGCGTTACACACATGCTTTCGGTTGTAGATACAAACGGTCTAGTAAGGGCGACAGGCTCTTTTGCAGCATCAGACAAGATTGAAATATATTCGGTAAGAGGTACTTACGTACAATCAACAAAGTTATTTACACTTGATGAAATTGTCGCTTTTGAAATAAAAACATCAGGCATAACACAACTCGCAAACTTCACAGGAATACAAGAAATTTGGGGAATTAAATAGGAGTGATACTATGGCACTTTCTTACGGCTCACAAGGCGATGAGGTAAAAAAACTTCAAAAGAAACTGAATGAACAAGGGTATAATCTTGATGTTGACGGCATTTACGGCAGTCAAACACAATCCGCCGTTAAAGATTATCAAAAGAAAAACAATCTGTCTGTTGACGGTATAGTGGGAAGTCAGACCCGGGGAAGTCTCGGCTACGGAACACCTAAAACAACAGACACCGCCGTAGCTACAAAACAAAACAATACCGCCGCTAAACAACCGGCAAGACCTACATATACAGAAAGTCAAGCGGTTAAAGACTCAAGCGAAGCGGTAAAGAAATGGGAAGTTGATAAACCCGGGGAATATAAAGGCTCATATCAGGAACAAATTGACACGCTGCTAAATCAAATACTTAACGGTGAAAAGTTTAGTTATGATGTAAACGCGGACGCACTTTACAATCAGTATAAGGATAAATATATAAAACAGGGACAACAGGCAATGCAAGACACAATGGGACAAGCCGCCGCTTTAACAGGTGGTTACGGCTCGTCTTATGCTACTACCGCAGGCTCACAGGCTTATCAAAGCTATCTGGAGCAGCTTAACGATATCGTTCCCCAATTACAGGAAGCGGCTTATAAAAGGTATCTTCAAGAAAAAAGCGGCGAGAGAGAAGCGCTCTCACTATTGAAAAACTTTGACGAAATGGAATATGCAAGGCACAGGGACAGCGTTTCCGATTATTGGCAAGAGGGCGAATATCTTTGGGACAAGCTTTCGGATATGTCTGACGATGAATGGAATAAATTTCTTGAATCATCATCACAATTTAACATTGACAGAGATTATGAGTATAAGCTTAGTGAGTTTGATTACCGGAAAGCGATGGACGCTCTCTCGCAGGAAAACCAACAACAGAAGCGAAAAGCCTCGTCGGAAGGGGGTTCGGTCTCTTCCTCAAAAGGCGAAAAAACAAAAAAAGAGATGCTTGAGCTGTTCGCGAAAGGCGTTTACAAGTATCCACAAACGTATTCGGAATTTGCCGCGCTTACAGGATATAGCGGGATATTGACAAACGAAGAGTTCAGCAAGAGAAAATGGTATCAAGAGGTTTACGGCGGCTATAAGGGTTATCTGGTGGAAATGTTTAAGAAATACTATATGAAATAAGGAGGCAATAATGATAAACGAGAATATTTTTATCGGCACCTTGAATGAGCTTGCATATGCCCTTGTGAATGAATATATCGCTGAGAAAAAATTTACAGTTTCTCAGATTAATTATTCACCGTCCGAGGACTGCTCCTTCAGCGGACCGATAGACTCATCATCTAAAAATGCTACCTTCAGTCTGATTCTATCAGTTAAAAATGATGAACAGCTTGAGAATAAAAAAATATTCAGTGATGAGTACCTGAGTGAATTATCGGACAAGAGACTGCATAAAGGTCAGGTGTATCAGCTTACATTTATTTCGGCATATATCGACGAGAACAGTAAAGTAAAGGTTTCTTATCCGCTCGTGCCGGGTAAGTGGGCATTTTGGGAATCATATTGGGCAGAAAACACACCGTCTAAAGATTGTGTTGTCTTTGCGGCTGTTAACGTGCTTGAAGGTGTACGCGTTTCGGCAGAGACAGTATGGAAAATCAACTCCGAGAAGGTTATATATCAAAGTGAATTTACCGATTATAACGGAAGTGTCAAGGAAGTTTTGGATGACATTTTGTCCGGTGAAGATGCGCTTGGCGGAAAACAGGACAAAAATCTTTATTTCCGTGAAGTTCCCGCATCAGTTTGGACGAGCGACACCACATATTCGGGTTACGGTTACAAGTGCGAGTTGTCGCTGACAGGCGTTACACCGACAATGATACCGACTGTCACCTTCGCACACGCAGAAGCTGTATCGGGAAATTACTCTCCTGTTGCCTTGTCGGGAACGGAAACGGTCACGATTTACGGCAAGGTCAATACTTCAATAACAATTCCTTTAATCAAGGCGGAGGTGGTATAATGACAGGCTCAACTAATGCGGTTATTATAATCGGAGGTAATGATGTAATTGGATTTGGCACGGAATACAAATCCGAAATGGATATGACAACGGAAATAAATGTCGAGGTGGAAGAACAATGATAACAAGCAATTTTAAGAAGTTATTGGCGAATATTAATCAAAGGGAATACACAACTAAAACATCAGGCAGCGCATTTGTTACGCTGACGCACAGTATGTACAATACGGGCAATAGCGAAGTAACACAAGTTACAATTACAAATGTAAACTATTTTAATAGAATAATGCGTACTGCGGCAAACCTATTTTCCGAAACAACGGGCGGCAGTGAGGGTGACGCATGGCTGCTTGTAGGCACAGGCACGACATCACCAACAGCAGATGACTATGCTTTGGCAGCGCCATTATTAACAGACTTGACAAATGTTTCAACGGGAGTAACAAAAACATTTGCCGACGGTGTTGAAAAATACACAATAACAAGAACATTTACATACACAGGCGAAACTGATGTCGATATAAGCGAGGCGGGCATATTTCAACAAACAGCGGCAGGCGTTTTTCTTCTTGCAAGAGAAGTCTTTGCTCCCGTAACAATTCATAACGGCGATACATTTACGGTGACGATGTCAATCTGTTTTTAGAGTGAGGTAAGCAAAATGACAAGTGAAATAATAATTGCGCTATTATCTCTTGCAGGAACGCTTTTAGGCTCGTTCGGGGGTGTGCTGGCTTCAGCTAAGCTGACAAATTTTCGACTTTCTCAGCTTGAAAAGAAGGTGGACAAGCACAATAGCTTTGCAACGCGCATACCTATTATAGAAGAGCAAATTAAGGGGAACAACCACAGACTGTGCGATTTGGAAGCAAGATGCTTTAAATGAATAAAAACAGGAAAGGGGTATATAAATGAAAATCAACTGGAAGGAAAGGCTAAAAAATAAAACGTTTATTCTATCCATGTCGGGACTTATCGTTACCTTTACATATCAAATAATGGCACTTTGTTTTGATTTTGTTCCGAGTGTTGCCGAGGATGATGTGATAACGGCTATCGGATTAATTGTAAATGTGCTGGCGTTATTGGGCGTAATCATAGACCCGACTACAAAGGGGATTAACGACAGCGACAGGGCTATGACCTACGGTACGGATAAGGATGTCAGAAAAGAGAAAAATAATGGCTAAAATATGCTTGGACCCGGGTCACGGCGGCTCCGACAGCGGAGGCACGGGATGGGGCAGAAAAGAAAAGGCGGATGTTCTTGATATAGCGCTGAGGATTAAAAAGCTCCTTGAAGCACAGGGCGTGAGCGTCATTATGACCAGGACAACGGATAAAGACATTACTATAGCACAGCGGACAAGCCTGGCAAATAAGGAGGAATGTGATTATTTTCTGAGTATACACCGAGATGCATTCGCAGACGCAAGCGCCAACGGTTCTAGTATGTTTATTTACTCGGGGGCGAGCGCCGCAACCGAAAAAAAAGCAAAAACGATTTACGACGCCGTAATTAAAGCGGCACCCTTCCGAAAAAGGGGCCTTAAAAAAGGAGCTGCAAACTATAAAGATTACGGGGTCAACAAAAACACAACGATGTCCGCGGCACTTTTAGAGCTCGGCTTTATTACCAATAAGGGCGACAATGCCATCTTTGAACTAAAAAAGGACGCAATAGCTCTTGAAATTGCAAAGGCTCTTTGCTCTATAGTGGGTGTTGCCTACAAGGTAAAAACGGTATCAAACACAGAAAGTGGAGATAAAAAAGTCGTGTATACCGTTCAGGCAGGGGCGTTTTCAGTAAAGAAAAACGCCGAAACACAAGCAGCAAAGCTGAAAGCTGCAGGTTTCGACGCAATAATTGTCAAAAAGGAATAGGTTAGCTATTAAAAATGATCTGCTCGAGTTTCTTGAAATCCTTTTCTCTAAAGCAGTAGCCGTCAATGCCGACGGCTTTGGCGCCGCAAATATTTTTTTTCATGTCATCAACAAAAAAGCACTCCTGCGCTTTAAGCGCAAAAACCTCTAAGAATTTCAGGTATATTTCAGCATCGGGCTTTAACATTTTGTGGTCGGATGAAATGAATATACCGTCCATCAACGCCATCACCGGGATTTTACTTTTGTAACAGTAAAATTCCGGGGTGGCGTTTGAAAGTAAATAGCATTTATAGCCTTGCCTCTTGAGCTTTTTAACAAGCTCATACCCCTCTTCAAACGGCGGCATATAGGGGAAAAAATCTATAATCATCGGCGTGACCGCTTCTCTTATTTCTTCGGGCAGTAAGGGGAGAATAATCGGCAAAGCGGTATTTGCGTCAATTACACCCTTATCCATTTGGGCCCAAAGCTTGCTGTGAAAAACGTTGCTCAGGACAATATCGTGATATTCCTCTGCGAAATATTCCCTTACGGTACGCTCGGGATTGTAATCAATAAGCACCCCGCCCATATCGAACACTATGTTCCTTATCATTGAACAGACTCCTTCACTATTTTCCTTCCCATCAGAACGCCCATTACCGACGCCATCATAAGACCGCGAGTCCATCCGGAGGAATCCCCGAGACAATGAAGGCCTCTGACGCTTGTGTTAAGGTCCGTATCCATTTTAATACGGTTGCTGTAAAACTTAAGCTCAGGCGAATAAAGCAAGGTTTCCGTCGAGGCGAAGCCGGGAACGACATTATCGACGGCGGCAATAAAATTAATGATATTTGTCATTGAGCGATAAGGCATAGCCGCCGTAATATCTCCCGCCACGGCATCGGGCTCGATCATGGCGAGATTAGACTGCCAAAGCTCTTTTGGCCATGTTCGCTTTCCGTCAAGAATGTCCCCGTACCTTTGGACGAGAATATGACCCGCCGCAAGCATATTGGTAAGCTCGCCGATTTTTTGCGCGTATTCAATGGGCTGGTTGAAGGGCTGGTTGAAGTTATGGGAACACAGGACGGCAAGATTTGTATTGTCTGACTTATATTCCTTATAAGAATGTCCGTTTACCACGGCAAGGTCATTGTCGTAATTCTCCTGACTTACAAAGCCGCCGGGGTTTTGGCAAAAGGTTCGCACCTTGTTCTTAAAAGGTTTGGGATAACCGATAAGCTTTGACTCATAGAGAGTCTCATTAATTGTTTCCATAATCTCGTTACGGACCTCTACCCGAACTCCGATATCAACCGTGCCGGGCTGATGAGCTATATTGTGCTCTGCGCATATTTTTTCAAGCCATTCCGCGCCGCGTCTTCCCGTTGCTATAACAGTGTGCCTTGCCCTGATTTGAGTTTCCTTCTTCCCATCGGTGATATAAACGCCAAGGCAAGAGGCACCCTCAAGGATAATGTTAATACATTCGTGCTCAAAGAAAATATCAACTCCGTTTTCGAGCAGATGCTTTTCAATCGAAAGGTACAAATCGTGCGCTTTCTCGGTTCCTAGATGGCGTATGGGACAGTCAACGAGCCTGAGTCCCGCCTGAATCGCGTTTTTTCGGATTTCCTTTACCTTTTCACTGTTATTTATGCCTTCAATTTTCTCGTCTGCTCCGAATTCGAGATATATATTATCCGTATAGTCAATTGCTTCGCTCACAAGCTCTTCGCCTAAAAGAGAAGGCAAATCTCCCCCAACCTCACTGCTGAGCGAAAGCTTTCCGTCGGAAAATGCTCCTGCACCGGAAAAGCCTGTCGTTATATGACAGTGAGGCTTGCAATTGACACATCGTTTAGTAGTGGTTTTAGGGCAATATCTGTCTTCAACGGGCTTGCCTTTTTCAATAATCGCAATTTTCTTTTCGCTTTTGTCCCTAATCATCTCCAGCGCAGTGAAAATCCCTGCGGGACCTGCTCCTACGATTACTACATCATAATTCATCATTATCTTCCTTTTTCTTTTTAAACACAATCAATTTACTAAATATAAAATTCAGAATAATAACTACAAAGCTTATCACTATTTTTGCAAGGAATGCTTCTACTCCGAAAACAGTCTGTCCCAGTCCCAGCCACACGAGCAAAGGTAAGCCGCCTATTTCTATGACTCCCGATAACGCTCTTGCGCCCACAAACAAAACAAATTCTTTAAGAACAAGCTTAAATGCCGTCGTCTTGCTTTTAAAAACCCAGATTTTATTTGTTACAAACGCGAAAACAACCGCAACTATCCAAGCTATAATGTTTCCGGCATTTATATTAAAACCGAAATACTTTACCAAAACGCTGTAGATACCCCAATTGACCGCCGTTGTAAGCACTCCGAAAACGAGGTACACTATAAGCTCATTATATTTGACGATTAAATCCCTAATTCTTTTTATCATTTGTTATTACCTCTTTGATAATATAAACAGGCCTGTCCTTGACCTGTATATAAATTTTAGAGATATATTCTCCGAGAAGCCCTAAGCAAAACAATTGCATTCCTCCGAGGAAAAGAAGTAAAACGACGATTGTGGCATAACCGGGTACGCTAATTCCGTACGCAAGCTTTTGAATGATGACGACGATACTGTATATTGCCGAAGCTGCGGCAGAGAACAGACCCGCCAACATCGCAATTTTGAGCGGAGCTGTCGAAAATCCGATAATCCCCTCAACTGCGTACTTAAAGAGCTTGTAAAAAGACCATTTTGATTTTCCGTGCGTACGCTCGCGAACCTGATAAGGCATAAAAAACGTATTAAAGCCTATCCAGGAAAATATACCTTTTGAAAAACGGTGATATTCCTTTATATCCAATATAGCATCTATCACCTTTCGATTGAAAATCCTGAAGTCACTTGCACCTGAAATAAATCTTGTGTCTGCTAAACGGTTAATGATTTTATAGAAAATATTTTTGAAAAAAGAGAGAATCGCTCCCTCCTTTCTTTTTTGCTGGAAGGCAGTCACACAATCATATTCGGGGTTGGATTTAAGCTTGTTGTACATTTTGCAAGCGGTCTGGGGACTTTGCTGTAAATCGGCATCTATGAGCAGGGCGAAATCACCTTTGCACTCATTGAGACCTGCGTAAATTGCCGCTTCCTTACCAAAATTCCTCGAAAAGCTTATAACCTTAATAGCAGGAGAATCGCTCGCTTTTTCGCACAGAGAGCGAAGCTTATTGTAAGTGCCGTCAGAGCTTCCGTCATTTACAAAAAGCAGTTCGTAATCACAATCAAGCTCCTTAAACGCTTTAACGGCTTCGAAATAAAAGAGCTCCACGTTTTCCTGCTCGTTGAAGCAGGGGACTATAACAGACAGCATAAACATTACTCCCTTCAGAATAACGACTTATTATAGATTTAAACAACCAAAAAGTCAAACAGTTAGTGATTAATCCGACCTCTCCGAAACGATGTGAAAGGCTATCTCGGCAAGCTCGTCAAAACTCTCTATTTGCGAAAGCTTTGCACGGTAAAAAGCAGCGCCCCGTATTCCTTTTACATACCAAGCGGCGTGTTTTCGTGCCTCCCTGATGCCTATAAAATCGCCTTTGTATTCACAGATTTTTTTGACATGGCGAAGCATAACTCTCATTCTTTCCGATACAGCAGGCTCAGGCAGTACGGTACCGTCATGAAGGTAAGCGTTAATTTGAGAAAATACCCAAGGTCTGCCCATTGCGCCTCTGCCGACCATTATCATATCACAGCCTGTTTCGTAAAGCAGCTTAGCGGCCGACTTGCCGTCGAAAACCTCCCCGTTCCCTATTACGGGTATATCGAGCGACTGCTTAACCTCTCTTATTATCCCGTAATCCACAGGAAGAGCAAACATCTGCTCTCGTGTTCTTCCGTGCACGGTAACGGCGGCAACTCCGTTTTCCTGACATATCCTTGCGAGCAGTACGGCATTTTTTGTTTCGTCGTTCCAGCCCGAACGCATTTTTACGGTTACGGGAACATCGCCGACCTCCTGTACTACCGCCTTTACAATACTCCCTGCAAGAGCGGGATTTTTCATAAGTGACGCGCCTGCGCCGGAAGAGACTACCTTTGGGACGGGACAGCCCATATTAATATCAATGAAATCGGGTGAATATTGAAGCGCTTTTTGAGCTGCCAAGCGCATAGCGCAGGGGCTGTTACCAAAAAGCTGTATACCTGCGGGTCTTTCATTTTTTGTGATAGTCATAAGATTAGCGCTTTTTTTATCCCCGAGACTTATTCCCTTTGCACTTGCCATCTCACAAACCGAAAAGGCGGCGCCGTATCCGATACAAAGCTCGCGCATAGCTGTGTCGGCTACTCCCGCAAGAGGTGCAAGAGCCGTCATTGTATCAAATTCAAGACTTTTTATCCGCAAACAAATTACCTGCCGTTCCCTGAAAAGCATCAATTTCTTAGAATATTTTATCACAATATTATAAAAAGTCACGCATTATTGGATCATTTGTGCTACAATAATATAATTAACCAATGAAAGGAAATATTTATGAAGGTTCTTGCGGTTGACGGAAACTCAATACTCAACAGGGCTTTTTACGGGATAAGGCTACTGTCTACTAAGGACGGACGGTTCACAAACGGGATTTACGGATTTATGAATATACTGATAAATCTGCTTGAAACATATGAGCCTGATTCGGTCTGCGTTGCTTTTGACCTTAAGGCGCCGACATTCCGCCATGCAATATATACCGAATATAAGGCGGGCAGGCATGCCCCGCCTTCTGAGCTTGTCGAGCAGTTTCCGACTCTCAAGGAATTGCTTTCAGCGCTGGGCTATGCGGTCATTGAAAAAGAAGGCTATGAAGCGGACGATATACTCGGAACATTAAGCAAAAAGTGCGGGCGGGAAGACTTTTGTTATATTGTTACGGGGGATAAGGATGCTCTCCAGCTCGTAAAGAAAAACTGCCTTGTATTGCTCGCTTCTACAAAAGCGGGACAACCCGTAACCGTTGTTTACGACGAAGAAAGGATAATGGAGGAATACCGGGTAAAGCCCCCTCTTCTTATTGACATTAAGGCTGTTATGGGGGACTCGTCCGACAATATCCCGGGAGTCAAGGGAATAGGTCAAAAGGGCGCCATTGAGCTGATTTCAAATTACGGAGCAATCCGGGATATTTATGAAAATATTGATGAAATTAACATTAAAGAGTCTATGAGAGAAAAGCTTAAAGAGCAAAAAGAGCAGGCATTCTTAAGCTATGAGCTTGGAGCTATATGCAAAAATGTACCTGATATTAACGATATTTCATCCCTAAAGCTAAAGCCTGCCGATAAGGAGCAGGTAACAAGAATCCTTGCCTCTTTAGAGATGTATAAGACGCTTGAGAGAATTTTGCCCCCTGTATCCTCCGGGGTTGTCTGCGGCAATAAGAGCGACAGCTTCCCGATTAGAATGTGTCGAGACAATGAAGAGCTATTGGAAAGGCTGAAAGCTTCGGGGAAAGCTTATTTTGATGTAAAATATGACGGTACGGGATTAGAGCTTATGGTGTTTAATCTCGAGGGCGAGCTTTTATTTGTCACCAATGATAATTTAACCTTTATGGAGTTTGCTCAAAAGCTTTTTTCCTCTCCCGGTATTAAAAAGTATACGACTGATATTAAGAAGCTTTATTCGTTTTGTGACGAAATGGGAATAGAAATTCGTAATATCGGGCTTGATTCCTCCATTGCGGGCTATCTTCTAAATCCTAATGCGTCAAGCTATTCGGTAGTAAATTTTGCTCGGACTTTTTCGCTGCCCGATGTAAAAATCGAGGCACCGCAGGAGCTGACGGAGTTATTGCAAAAAAACGAACAGGTGGTAAATTCGGCAGCATTTCTTCCGAGTGTATGTCTTAAGCTGATTTCCGAGATTGAAAAAAATTATCAGAAAGAGTTATTATTCGATATTGAAATACCGCTTGCACAAGTTCTCAGTTCAATGGAAAGAGAGGGCTTTAAGGTCAATGCCGCGGGAATTGAGCAATTCGGCAATGAGCTTGAAGAAAAAATAAAAAGCAGCCTTTCGGTTATATACGGTTTCGCCGGAAGAGAGTTCAACGTCAACTCACCAAAGCAGCTTGGGGAAATTTTGTTTTCCGAGGGAGGGCTTAGACTTCCTCACGGAAAAAAGACTAAAACAGGCTATTCAACAAACGCTCAGGTGCTTGAGTTTCTTAAGGACCGGCACCCGATTATTCCCGAGCTTCTTTCGTATCGGACACTTTCAAAGCTCAAATCAACATATTGTGAAGGCTTGTTAAAGGTAATAGACAACGACGGGAGAATACATTCAACGCTCAATCAGACAGAAACCAGAACAGGCAGAATATCTTCGGCAGAGCCGAATTTACAAAATATCCCGGTGAAAAGCGATTTGGGAAGAGAGCTGCGCCGCTTTTTCGTTGCCGGGGCGGGGAAAGTCCTTATTGATGCCGACTATTCACAAATTGAGCTTCGTGTTCTTGCGGCTTTGGCGGAGGACGAGACGATGATAAGGGCGTTTAATAACGAGGAGGATATACACGCAATAACAGCCTCACAGGTTTTCGGTGTGCCGCTTGCAGAAGTAACACCGCATTTAAGAAACAGTGCCAAGGCGGTAAATTTCGGTATCGTATACGGAATAGGGGCGTTTTCGCTTTCGGAGGATTTAGGAGTATCCGTTGCTCAGGCAGACAGATATATTAAAAGCTACTTAGCAAATTATGCCGGTGTTCGTGCTTATATGGAAAAAATGAGGAGTATTGCAAAGGAAAAAGGCTATGCCGAAACTCTCTTCAAAAGAAGACGATATCTGCCCGAGCTTTCGTCCTCGAATGCAAACATTCGCGCCTTCGGCGAAAGAGTCGCGATGAATATGCCCATACAGGGAACCGCAGCCGACATCATAAAAATAGCAATGGTAAAAGTGTATGAGAGGTTAAGGTCGGAGAATATGAAGTCAAAGCTTATCCTTCAGGTTCACGACGAGCTGATTGTAGAATCACCCGAGGAAGAAGCGGATATGGCGGCAATTATCTTAAAAGAGGAAATGGAGACGGCATGCAAACTGAAGGTTAAGCTAAAGGCGGACTTAGGTGTAGGAGAAAGCTGGTACGAGGCGAAGGAATAAGTTGAAAATGACAAATGGCTAATTTAAGGCGGGGTAAAGACCCGCACCCCAAAGTAATAAGTTACGCACAATTATAAACTACCATTCAAATTGATTTAGATGTTAGGTTTAAGGGAAAAACGCTTCGCGTTTTTGATAATAATAGCGTCGCAGACCCCTAACTTGCAACTCACAACCTGCAACCTTTAATCAAGTGAGGGCGACGCCCTCCCTCAATTGCCATTTGCCATTTGCAATTAATAACTTGCAACCTGCAACCTGCAACTTGCAACCAACAACTTAACATCCCCGGGTGGGTGTATAATTTATTTTTAATAAGATCTAACTTGCCGACAAAATAATCCTTGACAAGTTGTTTTATAATGCGTATAATGCTAAATTGCATTATAATGGACTTCTGTTCGCTTATATAATATGTATATAACGGACAAACACTTGCAACTTACGAATAAATACATCTTATTTCCTTTGCCTTCGCAGTGTGCGGAGATTTCAGGCATTATAAAAATTGAACGGAGTGATGTTGTCTTATGGCTAAAGAAAAACCGGTTAAGCTGGGCAAAAACGAAAGAATCAGTTTTGCGGGAATTGATGAGGTTATGAGGATGCCCAATCTCATTGAAGTTCAGAAGAATTCTTACAAATGGTTTCTTGAAAAAGGACTGCGTGAGGTTTTTCGTGATATTGATGAGATTACCGATTATACCGGAAATCTTGTTCTTTCTTTCATTGATTACCGTATGGACGATTCTCCCAAATACTCCGTAACCGAGTGTAAGGAGCGCGATGCCACTTATTCTGCTCCTATGCGCGTAACAGCAAGGCTGTATAATAAAGAAACCGGAGTTATCACCGATAACGAGGTTTATATGGGCGACTTTCCCGTTATGACTGACAGCGGCACATTTATAATTAACGGTGCCGAAAGGGTCATAATATCTCAGCTTGTCCGTTCGCCCGGTATTTATTACGGGCTTCAGCACGATAAAAACGGGAAAAAGCTTTTTTCGACAACGGTAATACCCAACCGCGGCGCATGGCTTGAATATGAAACAGACCAATATGACGTTTTCAGCGTAAGAATAGACAAAAACAGAAAAATACCGATTACGACATTTATTCGTGCTTTGGGACTCGGTTCCAATGAGCGGATGCTTGACTTTTTCGGGGCAGACGACAGAATTATTGCGACTCTTGAAAAGGACGCTACACAGAATTCCGAGGAAGCCTTGCTTGAGGTTTACAAAAAGCTTCGCCCGGGCGAGCCTCCAACGCTTGAAACCGCCCAAGCCCATCTTGACGGACTTTTCTTTGACGCCCATCGTTACGATCTTTCAAGGGTGGGGCGGTATAAATATAACAAGAAGCTTGCCCTTGAGGGGCGCATTTCCGGCAGAACCGTATTAGAGGCGGTTATAAATCCGCTCACGGGCGAGGTTATGGCTCAGGAGGGGGAAAAGCTCACATACGAAAAGGCGGTGCAGATAAGCCGCAGCGGCGTAAAATCGGTTGTTATTGACGCCGAGGGCAGGGAATGCAGGGTTGTCTCAAACGCTATGGTCTATCCTCTTGATTTTCTTCCGGGGATAACCGCACAGGAGCTTGAAGATATTTCAATAAATGAAAATGTTCGTTTTTCAGTGCTTTGCGAAATTATGGAGAACTGCGGAAACGACAAGAATGCTCTTCTTGAGGAAATGGCTCTTCGCTGTGATGAGCTTATCCCGAAACACATAATAATCGACGATATATTTGCTTCTATTAATTACCTCAACTGCCTTGGCTGTGATGTGGGAAATGTTGACGATATAGACCATCTCGGAAATCGTCGTATTCGTTCGGTGGGAGAGCTGCTCCAAAATCAATTCAGAATAGGCTTTACGCGTATGGAAAGGGTTGTCCGGGAAAGGATGACTCTTCAGGCGCAGGAACCCGAGAAGGCAACTCCGGCAAACCTAATCAACATCAGACCCGTAGTAGCCGCTATTAAGGAGTTTTTCGGCTCATCGCCGCTGTCACAATTTATGGACCAGACAAATCCGCTTGCGGAGCTTACTCATAAGCGTCGCCTTTCGGCGTTAGGTCCCGGGGGACTGTCAAGGGATCGTGCCGGATTTGAGGTGCGAGATGTTCATTACAGTCACTACGGGCGCATGTGCCCTATAGAAACTCCCGAAGGTCCCAATATCGGGCTGATTTCATATCTTGCAACATTTGCGAGAATTAATAAATACGGCTTCATTGAGGCTCCTTTCAGAAAGGTTGATAAAAAAACCAGGGTAGTCTTAAGCGAGGTTGAGTATATGACGGCGGACGTGGAAGACAATTATTATGTAGCGCAGGCCAATGAGCCGCTTGATAAGAAGGGCAGATTTAAAAACGATAAGGTAACGGTTCGTTTCCGTGACGAGTTCCGCGAGGTTGACGCGGCAATGGCGGATTATATGGACGTGTCTCCGAAGATGGTGGTTTCCGTTGCCACCGCAATGATTCCGTTCCTTGAAAATGACGACGCCAACCGTGCTCTTATGGGCTCTAACATGCAAAGGCAGGCTGTTCCGCTGCTTAAGACGGAATCGCCGATAGTCGGCACGGGTATGGAATATAAGGCTGCCGTGGACAGCGGAGTTGTCGTTTTATGTGAAAAACCGGGAGTTGTCACTCATGTCAGCGCAAGCAAGGTTGAAGTAAACACCGATGACGGATTGACAGACAAGTATGAGCTTATAAAGTTTATGCGTTCAAACCAGGGCACCTGTATCAACCAAAAGCCGGTTGTAAAAATCGGGGAGAGAGTAGAAAAGGGCGATGTTATAGCAGATGGTCCCGCTACGTCGAACGGTGAGATTTCTTTGGGGAAAAACGCCCTCATCGGCTTTATGACATGGGAGGGCTACAATTATGAGGACGCCGTGCTGATTAACGAAAAAATGGTGCGCGACGACGTTTTCACCTCAATCCATATCGAAGAACACGAAATCGAGGCGAGAGATACAAAGCTCGGACCCGAGGAAATAACAAGAGACATTCCCAACGTCGGAGAGGATGCGCTTTCAAACCTTGACGAGAGCGGTATAATCCGCATTGGCGCAGAGGTTCATTCCGGAGATATACTCGTGGGTAAGGTTACTCCCAAGGGCGAAACAGAGCTGACTCCCGAAGAAAGACTGCTTAGGGCCATTTTCGGTGAAAAGGCAAGAGAGGTCAGGGACACATCCCTTAAGGTGCCTCACGGGGAGTACGGTGTTGTCGTTAAGGTAGAGGTATTTACACGGGCAAACAGCGAGGAATTAAATCCCGGAGTGAATAAGGTTGTCCGCTGCTATGTCGCACAGAAACGCAAAATAAGCGTAGGTGACAAAATAGCGGGACGACACGGCAACAAGGGCGTTGTTTCAAGAATTTTACCGCAGGAGGATATGCCATTTCTTCCCGACGGTACGCCGCTTGACATTATTCTTAACCCGCTTGGCGTTCCCTCCCGTATGAACATAGGACAGGTTTTTGAAGTTCATTTAGGCTATGCCGCAAGGGCACTTGGCTATAAGATAATGACGCCCGTATTTAACGGGGCAAGGGAAAGCGACATTCGTGAGATGCTCGTAAAGGCAGGCTTGCAGGAGGACGGAAAGGTAGAGCTTATTGACGGGCGTACGGGAAAAGGATTCGATAACAGAGTTACGGTAGGAATAATGTATTTCTTGAAGCTGCACCACTTGGTTGACGATAAAATTCACGCGCGTTCAACGGGACCTTACTCCCTTGTTACTCAGCAGCCCCTTGGCGGCAAGGCACAGTTCGGAGGTCAGCGTTTCGGAGAAATGGAGGTTTGGGCGCTTGAGGCTTACGGCGCCGCTTATACACTTCAGGAAATCTTGACTGTTAAATCGGATGATGTGATAGGGCGAGTTAAGACTTATGAATCGATAGTCAAAGGGCTCAATGTCCCGAAGCCCGGAATACCCGAATCCTTTAAGGTTCTTATAAAAGAGCTTCAGTCTTTGGGTCTTGATGTCAAGGTTCTTGATAAGGACAATCATGAAATTGACTTAAAGCAGAACTTTGAGGCGGATGATACTCCTATTCCGATAGCCGACGACGAGGCGTTTTCTCATATTCTCGACATTGAAAATTCCGAAGGCTATGGAATTGAGGATGCCGATGAGGATGATGAGATTAATGTTATTGATGAAGAATTTGATGACGGTATAGATGACGATTTATTATCAAGCGAAGAGAACTTTGAGGACGAGGGAGACAAAGGAGACGACGAGTTTGAAGAAGAGTTTGATACGGCATTTGGAATAGGTCGTGACCATAAGGACTGATTTTAAGCATTAAATAATTTACGGAAGAAGGAAAGCGATATGTATAATGCCTCTAAGGTTGCGCAGGAAACTGAAAATATAGATTTCAAGGCAATAAAAATCGGCCTTGCCTCGCCCGAGCAAATCAGAAGCTGGTCATGCGGTGAGGTTAAAAAACCTGAAACAATTAACTACCGTACGCTTAAGCCGGAAAGAGACGGTTTGTTCTGTGAAAAGATTTTCGGACCCACGAAGGACTGGGAATGCCATTGCGGTAAATATAAAAGAATAAGATATAAAGGAAAAATATGCGAACGCTGCGGCGTTGAAATTACGAAAGCAAAGGTCAGACGGGAAAGAATGGGGCACATCGAGCTTGCGGCTCCGGTATCTCATATCTGGTATTTTAAGGGCATCCCGTCAAGGATAGGACTTATACTTGACGTATCCCCGAGAGATCTTGAAAAGGTCTTGTATTATGCAAGATATATTGTTGTAGACCCGGGCGATACCCCACTTGAAAAGCTCCAGATTCTCTCCGATAAAGATTATGACAATATGGTTGAGAAATATGAGGACGCCTTTAGAGCGGGTATGGGAGCCGAGGCAATCAGGGAGCTTCTTGCCGAAATAGATTTGGACCGGATGTGTCAACAGCTTCGGGAGGAGCTTGAGAATGCTACGGGGCAAAAGAGGGCGCGTATACTGAAAAGGCTTGAAGTTGCCAATGTTTTCAAAAAATCGGGCAACCGCCCCGAGTGGATGATTCTTGATGTTATACCCGTAATTCCGCCCGACATTCGCCCGATGGTACAGCTTGACGGCGGCAGGTTTGCAACATCTGACCTCAACGATTTATATCGCCGTGTAATAAACAGGAACAACCGCCTGCAAAAGCTTTTGGATTTAGGCGCACCCGAAATCATAGTGCGTAACGAAAAAAGGATGCTTCAAGAAGCGGTTGATGCGTTAATAGATAACGGCAGGCGCGGCAGACCCGTTACCGGACCCAATAACCGTGCTCTTAAGTCGCTTTCGGATATGCTTAAGGGCAAGCAGGGGCGTTTTAGGCAGAATCTTTTGGGAAAGCGTGTTGACTATTCCGGGCGCTCCGTCATAGTCGTCGGACCGGAGCTTAAAATTTATCAGTGCGGTCTTCCTAAAGAGATGGCACTTGAACTGTTTAAGCCGTTTGTAATGAAAAGGCTTTGGGAGCTTGGCATAGCCAACAATATTAAGTCGTCAAGAAAAATAGTTGAACGCGCACGTCCCGAGGTGTGGGATGCTCTTGAGATAGTTATTAAGGACCATCCCGTTATGCTCAACCGTGCACCGACCCTTCACAGACTCGGAATACAGGCGTTTGAGCCGGTTCTTGTTGAAGGAAGAGCGATTAAGCTGCACCCCCTTGTGTGTACCGCATTCAATGCTGACTTTGACGGCGACCAGATGGCGGTTCATGTTCCGCTTTCTGCGGAAGCTCAAGCGGAAGCGCGTTTTCTTATGCTTGCGGCAAACAATCTTCTTAAGCCTTCCGACGGAAGACCCGTAACCGTTCCCACACAGGATATGGTATTAGGCTCTTATTACCTGACCCTTATAAAGCCAGGCGAAATAGGCGAGGGCAAAGTGTTCATGAATGTCGAAGAAGCAATCATGGCATATGATGAGGGAGATATAGGTCTTCATGCCGAAATAAAAATCCGCATGACAAAGAAGGTTGGCGGAGAAAATGTCTCGAAAATTCTTTCTACGACTCTTGGGCGGGTTATATTCAACCAGCCCATACCGCAAGATCTCGGGTTTGTTGACAGGAAGAACCCCGATAACCTTTTTGCTCTTGAAATAGATACGCTTGTTGATAAAAAGCGGCTTGGCAAGATAATAGACCGCTGTATAAAAATTCACGGAACTTCAAAAGCGGCGGAGGTTCTTGACAATATCAAGGCCCAGGGGTACAAGTATTCAACAAAAAGCGGTATTACCGTCGCCGTAAGCGATGCTACGATACCTGAAAGCAAGGCACAGTTTATTGCCGAAGCCGAATCGGAAATCGACCGTATACACGATAATTATATGGCGGGCTTTATCAGCGACACGGAGCGCTCACGCAAGGTTATAGACACCTGGGAAAAATGCACCAAGAGGGTTTCCGCAGAGCTTACAAAGGGCATGGACCCTTATAATCCGATATTTATGATGCTCAATTCCGGCGCACGCGGAACCGACTCACAGCTTCGCCAGCTTGCCGGTATGCGCGGTCTTGTCGCCAACACTGCAGGTCGAACGATAGAAATACCCATAAGGGCAAACTATCGCGAGGGTCTTAACATTATTGAATACTTCATCTCTTCACGCGGAGCGCGTAAGGGTCTTGCCGATACTGCGCTTCGTACTGCGGACTCCGGATACCTGACAAGGCGTCTTGTCGACGTATCGCAGGATGTCATTATCAGAGAACACGACTGTCATTGCAAGGACGGCATAGAAATCAGCGACATAAAGGACGGAAACGACATAATCGAGCCGCTGAAAGAGAGGCTTATGGGACGTTTTCTGTTTGAACCGCTTGTAAATGCCGAAACAGGAGAGCTTATAGCGTCTGACGAGAATATACTCACTGATGACGAAGCAGAAAAAGTTGCAAATTATGTTAAAGAGACCACCGGTAAAATCAAAATACGCTCTCTTCTTACGTGCGAGGCCGAACAGGGAGTATGTATTAAGTGTTACGGCGCTAACCTTGCAACGGCTGAATCTGTAACCGTTGGAGAGGCAGTCGGCATAATTGCCGCCCAGTCAATAGGCGAGCCGGGTACCCAGCTTACGATGAGGACATTCCATACGGGCGGTGTAACATCATCCGCCGATATTACTCACGGTCTTCCGAGAGTTGAGGAGCTGTTCGAGGCGAGAAAACCCAAGACACTTTCAATTATTGCCGAAATCAGCGGAACGGTATCCTTCTCGTTTGAAGAGAACAAGAGGAGTAAGCATGTCGTCATTACCGGCGAGGACTCGGTAAAGAAATATTTAATTCCTTACGATGCGCGTTTGCGTCCCGAGATTAAAGAAGGCGCTCAAATTAAAAAAGGAGATTATCTGACCGAGGGCTCGGTAAACCCGCACGATGTACTTGCGGTTTTAGGAGTTGAAGCTGTTCATAATTATCTGATAAAGGAAGTTCAAATGACCTATCGTATGCAGGGCGTTGATATAAACGACAAGCATATCGAGGTAATAATACGTCAGATGATGAGAAAAGATAAAGTTGAAGATCCTGGCTCAACGAGCTTGCTCCCGGGCTCGATGGTTGAAAAACGCGAGCTTGCCGCCGCTAATGCCGAGGCTGAAAAAGAGTGCGCCGCCAGAGGCGAGGAGTTTGTTCCCGCAGTAAGCGCCCCGATGCTTTTAGGTATTACAAAGGCCTCTCTTGCAACGGATTCATTCTTGTCTGCGGCTTCCTTCCAGGAAACGACGAGAGTTCTTACCGATGCCGCTATCAAAGGAAAAACAGACCCGCTGCTGGGACTCAAGGAAAATGTAATAATAGGCAAATTACTTCCGTCGGGTACGGGAATGAAATGCTATTCCGATGTCCGTCTTCGCTCTAATTATGTAAAGGCTGACGCTTTTAACGAAATATCATTTGATGATATCGGAGGTTAAAAGCCTTGCAGGTCAAAAAGTATTGACAAAAAAACAGGAAAATGATATCCTGAACTTTGTCGTGTTTACGGGAAATCCCCGTTTCACATATAATTTCAGATAAGGAGGTGTAATATTTGCCGACATTTAATCAGCTTGTCCGTAACGGAAGAGAAACGCTCGAAAAGAAATCTAAGGCCCCCGCTTTAGGTAACGGCTTTAACTCAAAGAAAAATATAATCACAGAAAAAAATTCTCCGCAAAAGAGAGGCGTTTGCACAGTCGTTAAAACCGATACCCCAAAGAAGCCTAATTCCGCTTTGCGTAAGCTTGCAAGGGTACGTCTTACAAACGGGACAGAAGTTTCCGCTTATATTCCCGGCGTAGGGCATAATCTGCAGGAGCATAGCGTAGTTCTTATTCGAGGAGGCCGTGTTAAGGATATGCCGGGTGTGCGTTATCACATCATTCGCGGCACGCTTGACACCCAGGGCGTTTCCGGCAGAATGCAGGCGCGTTCAAAATACGGAGCAAAGCGTCCGAAATCAGCGAAAAAGTGATTTCAAAAAGACATTCTTCTTGCAGGCGGGATAAATTATTTGTTTATCCGACTATGTGAGTGCGTATAATAGATAGTATGCCTCACTCGGTGCCACGGGAAGCAAGGTCACCCGAGTACCTATGATATCATTATTATGAAGGAGGGAAGCGAAGTGCCAAGAAGAGGCAAGATAGCAAAACGTGATGTTTTGCCTGATCCGCTTTACAAATCTAAGCTTGTAACAAGGCTTATAAACAATGTTATGTATGATGGGAAAAAAGGTGTCGCCCAAAAAATAGTATACGATGCCTTTGATATCATCAGAGTAAGAACGGGCAAGGAGCCGCTTGAGGTTTTCGAGGCGGCGATGGAAAATATAATGCCCGTGCTTGAGGTTAAGGCCCGTCGAGTAGGCGGAGCAACCTATCAGGTCCCTATGGATGTCCGGGCAGAAAGAAGGCAGACTCTCGGTTTGCGTTGGATTACAACATATTCACGCAACCGTTCTGAAAGGACCATGAAGGAAAGGCTCGCCAACGAAATAATGGATGCCGTTAATTCTCAGGGCTCTGCCTTCAAAAAGAAGGAAGACACCCACAAAATGGCGGAAGCCAATAAGGCATTTGCACATTTCAGATGGTAAAGTATTTTACCGATTTTAGTTTTCATTATTGGAGGATTTTATGCCAAGGCAGCTCTCGTTGGATTTTACCAGAAACATCGGCATAATGGCACATATTGACGCAGGAAAAACCACTACTACCGAGCGTATTCTTTTCTATTCCGGAATATCGCACAAGCTCGGAGAGGTTCATGAGGGCGCGGCCATAATGGATTGGATGCAGCAGGAACAAGAAAGAGGGATTACTATCACCTCTGCCGCTACCACCTGTTTTTGGAAGGGACACAGAATAAATATTATTGACACTCCGGGGCACGTGGACTTTACGGTCGAGGTTGAGCGGTCTTTAAGAATTCTTGACGGGTCCGTTACGGTAATGTGCGCTAAGGGCGGAGTGGAGCCCCAGTCTGAAACCGTTTGGAGACAGGCTGATAAGTATAATATACCCAGGCTCATTTACGTCAATAAAATGGACATAACTGGGGCTGATTTTTTCAATGTTATAAAAATGGTGCACGAGCGGCTTAAATGTAACGCGGTGCCTATTCAGCTGCCTATTGGCTCCGAATCCGATTTTAAGGGGATTATTGACCTTGTAGAAATGGAAGCCGATATCTATTACGACGAGCTGGGCTTTGATGTAAGGGTTGAAGAAATTCCCGAGGATATGAAAGAGCTTGCTTTGAAGTATCACGAGCAGCTTCTTGAGCATGTGGCGGAGCAGGATGACGAGCTGCTTAATAAATACCTCAAAGGCGAACCCATATCTGTTCAGGAAATAAAGGCTTGCATACGAAAGGCAACCTTATCAAATCTGATGGTACCTGTAGTTTGCGGCACCTCATACAGAAATAAGGGAGTCCAAAAGCTTCTTGATGCCGTTGTGGATTATATGCCCGCGCCTACCGATGTTGAGGCAATTAAAGGTATAAATCCGAAGAAGGACAGGCAAGAGCAGCGTCTAAGCTCCGATAATGAGCCGTTCTCCGCACTTGCTTTTAAGATTGCCACAGACCCCTTTGTGGGGAAGCTGTGTTTTTTCAGAGTATATTCGGGTAAGGTCAAAGCGGGAGCGACGGTTTACAATGCTGTCAAGCAAAGCAGGGAGAGAATGGGGCGCATTCTTCAAATGCACGCAAATCACAGGCAGGATCTTGATTGCTGCTATTCGGGAGATATTGCCGCCGCGGTAGGTCTGAAAAACACCTCCACGGGCGATACGCTTTGCGACGAGAAGCATCCCATAATTCTTGAGTCAATGGAATTCCCCGAGCCCGTAATAAGAGTCGCTATAGAGCCCAGAACAAAAGCCGGACAAGAAAAGATGGGTATTGCCCTTCAGAAGCTTTCCGAGGAGGACCCTACTTTTAAGCATTATACGGACGAGGAAACGGGTCAGACCATAATAGCCGGAATGGGCGAGCTTCATCTTGAAATCATCGTTGACAGGATGCTTCGTGAATTCAGAGTCGAGGCTAATGTAGGAAAACCTCAAGTCGCATACAGGGAAACGATTACCACCTCTTCTAATGCCGATGTTAAGTATGCAAGGCAGACGGGCGGTCACGGTCAGTACGGACACGTAAAAATCCGTATTGAGCCTAACCCGCAAAAGGGCTATGAGTTTGAGAATAAGGTAGTCGGCGGCGCGATACCCAAGGAGTATATTACCCCGGTAGAGCAGGGCATCAAAGGTGCTATGCTTTCCGGTGTTCTTGCGGGATACAACGTAGTTGATGTTAAGGTAACGCTTTACGACGGCTCTTACCATGAAGTCGATTCCTCTGAGCTTGCATTTAAGTTAGCGGGTTCTATGGCATTCAAAGAGGCTATGCAAAAAGCGGTCCCCGTGCTGTTGGAGCCTATAATGAAGGTTACGGTTAATGTGCCTGACGAATATATCGGCGACGTTATAGGAGACATTACTTCACGAAGAGGGCTTGTGCAGGGAACTCAGGCGGGCGCGGGTGCGCAAGAGATAATTGCAAATGTACCGCTCTCTACAATGTTCGGTTACGCTACGGATTTGCGTTCAAAGACGCAGGGCAGGGGTCAATTTGTAATGGAGCCCAGTCATTATATGCCTATTCCCAAGAATATAACCGATACTATAATAACCGATAAATCCAAAAACAGCTTATAATTTACGAAAAGACTTGAAATTATCAGTATTTTTTGGTAAACTGCTTATCACAATGAAAAATAATTATTTATATTCGTATCAAAGGAGGAAAAAAAATGGCAAAGCAAAAATTTGAAAGAACCAAACCCCACGTAAACATTGGTACAATGGGTCACGTTGACCATGGTAAGACCACTCTTACAGCCGCCATTACCAAGACGCTTGCTATGAAGGGCAGCGCTCAGTTTATTGACTATTCCAACATCGACAAGGCGCCCGAGGAACGAGCACGCGGTATTACAATTAACACATCACATGTTGAATATGAGACAGATAACCGTCATTATGCTCACGTTGACTGCCCTGGTCACGCCGACTATATCAAGAATATGATTACGGGAGCGGCCCAAATGGATGGTGCCATACTCGTTATTGCAGCTACCGACGGACCTATGGCTCAGACTAAAGAGCACCTTCTTCTTGCCCGTCAGGTCGGCGTTCCCTCCATCGTAGTTTATTTGAATAAGTGTGACCAGGTTGACGATGACGAGCTGCTTGAGATTGTTGAAATGGAAGTTCGCGAAACACTTACGGCTTATGAATTTCCGGGTGATGATATTCCGATTATTAAGGGCTCCGCTCTCGAAGCTCTTGAGTATAAGGGTAATGACCTTAACGCTCCCGAGCTCAAATCTATAATTGAGCTTATGGAAGCTGTTGATTCCTATGTCCCGACTCCCGACCGTAAGGCAGACCTTCCGTTCCTTATGCCTGTTGAAGACGTTTTCACAATAACAGGCCGCGGCACGGTTGCTACGGGCAGAGTTGAGCGCGGAAAGCTCAAGACTGGCGACGAAGTTGAAATCGTAGGACTTAAAGAAGAAAATAAAAAGTCCGTTTGCACCGGTGTTGAAATGTTCCACAAAATTCTCGACTATGCCGAGGCGGGCGACAACATAGGCGTTCTTCTCAGAGGCGTTCAAAGAACAGAGATTGAGCGCGGACAGGTACTGTGTAAGCCCGGCTCAATTAAGCCGCTCACAAAGTTCCGCGGTCAGGTTTATGTCCTTTCAAAGGAAGAGGGCGGACGCCACACACCGTTCTTTAACAACTACCGTCCCCAGTTCTATTTCAGAACCACCGATGTTACCGGTATAATCAAGCTTCCCGAAGGCGTTGAGATGTGTATGCCCGGCGACAATATTGAGATGGATGTTGAGCTTATCACCCATATCGCTATTGAAGAGGGTCTTCGCTTCGCTATCCGTGAGGGCGGGCGTACCGTAGGTTCCGGTGTTGTTATAGCTGTCAACGAATAAGAAACACACAAAATTATCGGCAGGAAGAAAACTTCCTGCCGGACTTTTTTTTGGCGCGCGCTTTTAATCACTGTAAATATAGCTATCCTTACACGCATATTCTACAGCCGGATGGTCAGCTAAAAGTCTGATTAGCAGTTCAGACTCGTCAATACCCGGGTTCTTTAAGTTAAGCACTAAAATCTGCGTATCGTTTTGATTAAAAATTGTTTCGACGGATTTTACCATATCTTCGTTAAAAAATTCCGAATCATAAATCCCGTCAGGATTTTGATATTTGGCGTTCATAATAACGATAATATGATCATCAGGGAACTCCTCGCATCTTAGCTCAAACCATGCCGAGTACATATCCAGACCAACACTTACCCTGAGTATGCTGCGGGCATCACTTATCATTTCACTTGCCGTGCAATCGATATCGCATGCCAAAAGTGCAAAGTAATCTTCGGCATCTTCAAGTCCGATGACTATGCGTAAAGCTTTTCTTGCGTCAGAAACTTCTACTTTGCCGTTGCAGTCAACATCCCCCAAAAGCACCGCTGTGCGAATAAGGGGTGTATCGGGTATATTAGCGTCCACAAGTGTAAGTGCTGCGCCGGTAGGAATAAATTCATCATCATTAAGCCCGTTTCCCTCTCGATTTGCAATAGACATCAATTCAAAAGAGCTGAGCCTTTCTCTCATTTCACTTACAGTCATTTCTCCTGAAAGATAAATATAGTTTTCGGTTAAAAAAAAGTTTTCTTCAAAGTCCACCGCCGAAACGGGAAAAACAGACACCGAAATCAAAAACAACATAAGCATTAATACTGCCAATAACTTTTTCATAATAAAACCTCCTTAATATAATATAGAAAGTGTGTCTTTTACTTATTACAAAGCGGGAATTATCTAATACTAATACTTTTTTGTATATGTCTATTCGAGACCTGATGCTATTCGGAGTATCTTTCTTGCGTCCTCTACGGTTATTGTATCTGAATAATCAATATCGGCTAATACAAATTGTAAAGGAGTAGGTGCTTCTAAATCAACAGCATACCGAAGAACTAATCTTGAATCTTCGACAGTAACAGCACCGTCAAAATCGACATCAGCCATTATGTAGCCGCCTACACTTAAAGCAGCCTTAAACGTATTTATTAATATCAAGTCTCCCGCCCCTTTGCGTTGGGGCGAGAGACCTTTTTGGTATTCGTTTACGAACAAAAAACGCTTAAACGGTGGGTTTAAGGTACTTCATCGCGACCCATCCGCCCGTTTTGCCGTAGACAACATAGCCCCATTCACCCTTAAGGGCAAGCACTTCAACCTTTGTACCTTTGGGGATTGTGCATATAGTCGTGGTATCATTGCTTGAGGAGGGAGCAAGACGAAGGCTTAAGGGGTCTGTTTTTGTGTTTACAACATAATTACCTAATTCATAAACCTCGGGAGAGGAGGCATTCGTCGAAGAAGCTGTGCCGCCGCCGTAAGGGATAGTTGCAGAAATGCTTGTTCCCATATTTGAGACACCTGCGTTTGCGGCGGATTCGGAGGTGCCGCTTGATTCGGAATTTGCACCCGTAGAGCTGCCCGCGGCGGGAAGCGTGTAGACGAGAGAAGAGGTAAGGGCTGTGCTGTCGGAGGACTCGCTTTCACCTGTTTCGGACAGCGAATTACATCCCGCGAAGATGATACAAAGTATGACGAGAAGGGAGCCGAGGAAGAAAATTTTCTTTTTCATAAATATTATCCTTTCTGATAAGAATTATTAGACATTATCCGCTCCCGCAACATAAAAAGGCAACGGGAGAACAGAGGATAAATCTGCGGGAATATCAATTTTTAAGGGAGAAATCCCAAACAGCAGTCTTAATGCCGTCAGATGCGCCAGCTCAAAATGCGGTTTGCTTTGCGTATAAAATACCTTTACATCATTGTTTTTAATGCTAATATGTATATTTTCATCTCCCGCTTTACCGTGAATTAAAACGGTGTAGTCGATATCGCAAAGATGTGTATAGCTTGCCTTAAAGCATAAAAGAACCTCAATAGTGTGTCTGAAATTAAAAACGCTCAGGCATTCATCGGACGAAAGATAAAAGGATTCCGCAACATCGGACAAGAAAAGAACAAGCTTTTTTTGAAACAAAGGGAGAGAAATATTAAACGAACTGTGCTTACTGCTCTCAAGCATCGCAAGCAGGACATCCTTTATATCATCATCGCTTACAAGAGCAAGCTCTGAAACTGTTGATTTTTCATCGGTTGAAATAAAATATCCCTTAAACTCTTCATTCCTCAAAAGAACATATACCTTTTGACTCCAAGAGCATAAAATGTCGTATAGAGCGTTTCGCGGTCTGTCAAAACGGAACATCCTTGAAATATAAAGCTTATAAATGCTGTCAAGCAGCTTTATGTCGTCGGGGAGAAGAACGCGAATTTTGAAGTCGGTTTTGGCGGCGCCTCCAAAAGCATGCTGCATATTTTTCATCGAGATAAAGAAATTGCAGGCTTGTCCGCCCTTTTCAAATGAATAATAAGCATATCGCTGCCTTTGACCGCTTAAAAAACAAAGGTCTGTTTTGTTTTTAATCATTTCATCAAGGGCAAGGTTCATACATTTGCCCATATAGCCCTTGCCTCGGCATTCGGGAGTTACCGCAACATTGCCGATTCCGGCACAGCGAAGCTGCATGCTGTTTACCGTCAAATTGTTATAATAAAGCCCGACGCAGCCCTTTATTTCGCCTTCCTCACGCACTACTATGTTGTGAATTGCCGGATTATATTTTTCCTTATATAGCTTTGGAAGCGATTTATAAAAATTAAATTCACTGTCATCGTCTGATGCAAAAACATTATTGATCATCCCGACGAGCTTGGCGTTTTCCTCCTTGATTCCCTTACCGATTGTCACTTTTTGCACATTATTACCAGCCTTTTCCCTCATTGCTTATTATCGAAATATTATCATAATAACAAGGATAAGTCAACAAAATAAGGGCGACAAGCCTCCCCGACACTCGACGGCTTTTGAGCGGAAAAACTATTTGATTTTTAATCTTGACGGCGAGTGACGATTTGCGATATATTCAGCAAGGATTATTTTTTTCGTCAGACGGGCATCCATAAAAATAACCGAAGTCTTTAGAAAATTCTTGAAGAACACTGTGCTATATGGTATAATACTAAAATAGTATGATTATGCGATTTGTCTTTTGGGGAGGTGTACGGCTCTTGGTTATTATGGGGATAGACCCCGGCCTTGCGACGGTAGGCTGCGGAGTTGTGGATTTCACGAAGAACCGCTTTACTCTCTTTTCCTACGGGGCGGTTCGCACCGAGGCTCATACAGCAGTATGCTGCCGGTTAGAGAAGATTTATGACGATATAACCGAGCTGATACAAAAATTTAAGCCTGAGGCAATAAGCATTGAAAAAATATTTTTTAACAGTAATCAAAAAACAGCAATAGATGTAAGCCAGGCAAGGGGCGTATGCGTGCTTGCCGCACAAAAAAACCAAGTTCCCGTTTTTGAGTACACGCCTCTTCAGGTAAAACAGAGCGTGGTAGGCTACGGCAGAGCCCAAAAGTGTCAGGTAGAGGAAATGGTTAAGGTTTTACTTGCCTTAAGCGAAATACCCAAGCCGGATGACGCCGCAGATGCGCTTGCCCTTGCCATATGTCACGCTCATACAAGCGGTTCGATTATGAGCTATTTAAGACGCGTCAAATAAACGGTTTGACTTTTTATTATTAAAAGAACGGAGAGCGAAATGTTTTACAGCTTGACAGGAAGCATAGTATTTAAGGACGAAACATCCGTCGCCATAAGCTGCGGGGGAGTTGCGTTCAGATGCTTCACCACCGACAATACGCTAAGGAAAATATCCGAAAAAAGCGGAACAATTACGCTGTTTACACATCTTAATGTGCGTGAGGACGCTCTTGATTTATACGGCTTTTATGACGATAGGGAGCTTGAATGTTTTAAGCTGCTTATCGGTGTTACGGGAATAGGACCTAAGGCGGCTCTTGCAATTTTATCGGAATTTTCTCCCGATGAACTCGCCCTCGTCGTTGCGTCGGGTGATTCCAAATCCATTACAAGGGCAAAGGGAGTCGGTGCAAAGCTTGCGCAAAGAGTAATTCTTGAGCTTAAAGATAAGCTTGGAGATTTTGACGGGAAGGTCAGGGGCATATCGCTGCGGTCGATAAGCGCTGTCACCGAAATGTCAAATACCCAAAGTGCGGTTGCGGCTCTCACAGAGCTTGGCTTTTCACAGGCGCAGGCGTCCCTCGCCGTCAGCAAACTGAGCCCTGATTTGAACACACAGGAGCTTGTGAAGACCGCCTTAAAAAGCATGGCCTCTTTTAAGTAAGAACGGACGCATGGAATAAAAAGGAAGGTTCTCATAAATGGATGATTTTTATGTTGCCGATGGAATAAAAAGGAAGGTTCTCATAAATGGATGACTTTTATGTTGCCGATTTTGAGCGTATCGTCGCCCCCGAGGAAACGAGCCTTGACTCTGATATTGAAACGAGCCTGAGACCTAAGACGCTCCCGGAATATATCGGACAGGAAAAGGTTAAAGACAATCTGAAGGTTTATATTGACGCCGCTCTCGGCAGAGGCGAGCCTCTTGACCATGTTTTGCTTTACGGACCTCCCGGTCTCGGTAAAACAACGCTTGCAGGCATAATAGCGAACGAAATGAATGTACAAATAAGAGTAACCTCGGGACCTGCTATCGAAAAACCGGGTGACCTTGCGGCGCTGCTTACAAATCTTAATGAAGGCGATGTCCTCTTTATTGACGAGGTGCACAGGCTTTCCCGCAGTGTCGAGGAGGTGCTTTACCCGGCTCTTGAGGATTATGCACTTGACATAATCATCGGAAAAGGACCTTCTGCTCGCTCTTTAAGAATTGATTTACCCCGATTTACTCTTGTGGGCGCCACAACGAGAGCCGGACAGCTTTCAGCTCCGCTGAGAGACCGTTTCGGCGTAATACTGAGACTTGAAACATATTCACCCGATGAGCTTTCAAGAATAGTACGGCGCAGCTCGGGAATACTCAAAATTGATATAACACAGGAGGGCTGTCTTGAGCTTGCATCTCGTTCAAGAGGTACGCCGAGGATAGCAAACAGACTGCTTAAAAGAACAAGGGATTTTGCGCAGGTATCGGGCGCGGGTGAAATAACGCGTGAAATTGCGGAGGATGCTCTTGGCAGAATGGAAATTGATGAGCTTGGTCTTGATATGGTTGACCGCCTTTTGCTTAAAGCAATGGTTGAGAATTACAACGGCGGACCCGTAGGACTTGAGACGATTTCCGCGGCAATCGGGGAGGAGTCCGTTACAATTGAGGATGTTTACGAGCCTTATCTTATGCAACTCGGATTTTTGGCAAGGACGCCACGGGGTAGGAAGGTAACTCCTGCAGGATACCGACACTTAGGGCTTACATGCCCTGAAGATGATAACGGGCAGATTTCAATATTATTTGAAGAATAAACAAGGAGTCAAATATGGGCAGATTATTCGGAACGGACGGTGCCAGGGGTATTGCCAACAAGGAGCTTACTTGCGAGCTTGCAATGCAAATAGGCAGAGCTGCCGCTATGGTACTTACAGAACACACATCAAAAAAACCGAAGGTCTTAATAGGAATGGATACAAGAGCCTCTTCCCAAATGCTTGAGGCTTCAATAAGCGCGGGGCTTTGCTCTGTGGGAGCGGATGTGCTCCTTCTCAACGTAGTGCCTACTCCTGCTGTGGCTTATCTTGTTAAGAAGTATTCCTATGACGCGGGAATAATGATATCGGCATCGCATAACCCATGCGAATATAACGGGATTAAGATATTCCAATCAAACGGATATAAGCTTCCGGACGAGCTGGAGGAGGAAATCGAATCGATTATTCTTGACCAGACAAAGGTACCGCCCGTAAAGATAGGCGGGGAAGTCGGCAGGATAAGAAATTCAAAAACGGCAAGGTATGATTACACCGCTTATTTGAAAAGCTGTGCGGAAACGCCTATAAGCAATCTAAAGGTAGCCTTTGACTGTGCTAACGGCAGCGCAAGCGTCATAGCCCCCGAGCTGTTTATGTCGCTTGGTATTGATTGTCTGTTTATTTCTGCTCATCCGAACGGTGAAAACATCAATGACAATTGCGGCTCGACTCATCTTGAAAGACTAAAGGACTTCGTTGTAAGAAACGGCTGTGATGTCGGTCTTGCCTTTGACG
>MWBL01000015.1 GCA_002069015.1 Firmicutes bacterium ADurb.Bin300
TTGTATAAAAAATGGGAGGACGGTAAGCGATACCGTCCCTCCCGAGGTTACTGTAAAATGTGCGGAAATATATGATATTATGTTTGGATAAAGCATATTATTATCAGATTATTATTGCTCAGCAGGGGAAAAACCGTTGATTTCGGGTATATACTTCCACACCTTGTTTCCGCCGTTCTCTTTTGCCCTATAAAGCGCCCTCCCCGACAGGGTATATATTTCTTCGAAAAACTTGTAGCCATCGGTTTTATCTGTAAATAATCCGAGAGAAACCGATACCTCCGAAGATATGGGGGAAGCCTCATTGGGGATATTAAGCTCCCGAACTAAGCTTTGCAGCTCCTTAGCAGCCTTTTCACCCTTGTCGGGAGAAGAATCATTAAACAAAATCAAGAACTCACCGCCCCCGACTCTTCCGACTGTAATCCCGTTTTTCTTGCAATAATTGCTCAGGGCATCACACATTAAAATAAGAACCTTGTCGCCTGACTTAGTCCCGTAAAACCTATTATATTCCCTAAAATAATCAATTTCCATGCAGATGCAGTTAAGATAAGCTGCATCTGCATTTCTGTTATTGAATAATTCGTAAAGCGTGTTAAGAGTCATTTTACGGTTGGCAAGACCTGTAAGCGAATCAGTAACGTTTTCATTGTATAAATCGTAATTGGATTTTCTCAGCTTTTCAGCTGAAATCATATTCTCGATTTTTATTTTTGATATGCTCCAGGACATAACCAACCCTATTGAAATGCTTACAAAGGTATAAAAAAGGTTTATGGCTGAAAAATTGCCTTCATTTAAATAAATGCTGAAGTAAATAAAGAAAAAGGGAATAAAAGCAAATGTCAGAAGGCTTTGAAAAGGCGGAACTATAAAAATTATCTGTAAAACACAAAGAAGTATGATAAACTTTACACCCGGTCTGTCGGCAGAGAAAAATGTCCCGAAAAAACCGGCGTTTAAACAATAAAATAAGGAAGTAAAGAAAATAAGAACATTGACCGAACGAGATTTAAGGCTCTTTTTTGATAAAAGCGTTTTTCTGCAAAGGAAAAAAACAAGCAACGAAAGAGCGGCGGTAAGAAGACAGGCGACAATCCTAATTAATGATTCGGGTGAGAAAAATCGCAGGAATAAAACCTCCGCCGCTTCCGTAAAGTAAACAGTAACACTAAGGTTTTTCAGGACCCTCAGATTACTTTCACCTATGTTGCTCCTTTGAGAGAAGAACGTGTCTTTATTAAAGCCGTAATAAAGCTCTGCTTGTGAAAAGGTTTTTAAGCTCAAATTTCACACCACACAAACCGTTTTCGGGTAGAGCTACTGTTTTGAGTTTTCAACAAGACCGGCAAAACGAGAAAGCAGAGTAGAAGCGGTGTTTTTACCGAATGAAACCATCATACACCAAGTGTCACTTTCAAGTGAGTCGCTTTCCTCGTTATAACGGTAGCCGGCTATTACATAATGATTGTCGGGAGTAACATAACCCGCCGCGTCGTTCATAAGGTCAAGTATAATAATGTTTTCACCGTACATTTCGCGTAGAGAAGCAAAATCGAATCCTTCGATGCCCGCTCCGCCGACTAAAATCTCACCGTATGTTTCACCCGGGCTCATATAAGCCTTTATAACATCACCGATTTCAAGATAGCCTACTTCCGTAACGGTATAATATTTATTGTTTTCCTCGTTATAAAAGAGATTTACGCTTGCAACGGCGGCCTTTGACAGGGCAAGGGCAACATTGTTTTCAACCTCTATAAGGAACTGGTCGTGAGCTATATTCAGTATAGGCTCTACTTCAACCTCAGATACTGCTTCATGAGCATCATACCAGGGCGTATAGCCTTCTCCGCCTGAATACATCCCTATTCCGAGAAGATCTCCTGTATTGTTGTTAAGCTGCTTGCATTGGTCGAGAGTCATTGTAAGAGCGAGAGTAATATAACCTAATTCGTAGCCGTATCGTATGGCGCCGTCATGAGCGCTCATGTTTTGAAGTCCGTCGTTTGATAAGGACCTTGAAGAGGTGACTGTTCCCACATTGCCCTGAATGTAAATGAAGTTATATCCGGCCTTGTTAATCACCTTTTCCATATAATAAACGAAATCTGCGGAAATTTTAGTGTCAATTTCAATGCCGTCGTCCGTTTTCAGGAAGTCGTAGCTCGAGGACTCGGGATGGCAGCCGAAGGTAGCGATAATTGTAGGACGGGCAACTTCCGCATAGGGGATGAACTTCAGACGATAAAGATTCCCGTCATAAGCGTAAGGAGGCGTTCTGTCATGCAGATAATCGGAAATATCGGCCTTTGCAAAGCTCATTGTGCCTTCCTTCATATCGTCGAAGGCATTGATAATAGAATTTACGCATCCGTCAATAACAGAGGTTAAGAAATCGGGGTCAATACCGTAGCGAAGCTCAATCGCGTCATTTGAGGCGGAAAGGTAATTGTTGGCTACAGTAGTCAGAGGGTTGGACCACGCACCCTGGGAATCGATGCCCGAATGGGTGTGAGTGGCCGAAACGTTTATGCTTACTATATTGTTTTCAGCCGCAAAATCAGCAATTGCAGCGCGTATTTTTCTGACATCGGCGTTTGCGATTCCGATACAATCAAGCACGCAAAACGCAACCTTTCCTCTGCCTGAACCGTCGTCAAGAATAACCGTACGGACTCTGAGCTCTTCTAAATTCCCGTCTTCGTCCGTGTACATCTCTTTGGAATACCACCAGGGAACATAGCTTCCCCTTGCATAAAGACCCGTTCCGAAATCATCGGGGAGAATTGACTCTTCGGCGTAGCCTAAACTCCATGAAGCGCCGGCTGCCTTTTCGTCAATAAAATCTTGGGTTCCCGAATAAAAATTCTCATATGTGGTAATATCGAAAGAATCAAGTGAAGAAACTACCGCAGTGTTAGACGCTTGAGGGAAAAAGTCTGCTATTGCCCTAAACAATACCCCGTTGAGCAACAGATTACTGATGAAGTTAATGACTTTTGACAGCGTCTGCTTTGTATTTAGCATGAATGATGATGCAGAGCGTTGACGGGAAAGGGACAGATATTCCTGCAGCGATATTCCGTCATAAACATTTTCCCGCTCCTTTACGCCTGCGGCATAAGCAGGGGACAGCCCTATCGAAAAAAGAAGACAAAAGGTCAGGGCTATTGCCAAAAAGGATTTAATGGTCTTTTTCATTAGAGAACCTCTTTTCTAAAAAATTAGTGTCTTTTAACAATATAATGTTAAATCATAAATATTATAAGACAGCAAATGGAAAAAGTCAATCAGATTAAAATCTAAATATCATACAGAAAAGCAAAATATTTACAAATATTTCATAAAAAAATGCCAAAATAGTCTTGTAAAATAAAAATGAAATGGTAAAATTGTTTTAGCACTCGAGAAAGCAGAGTGCTAAAACACAGGAGGCGCAGAAATGGCAAAAAAACAGTTTAAGACAGAATCAAAAAGGATGCTCGATTTGATGATAAATTCCGTTTACACAAATAGGGATATCTTTTTACGTGAGCTTATATCAAATGCGAGTGACGCTATCGATAAGCTTCATTTTAAGTCGCTGACAGATGATAGCATAAGCATCGACAGAAATGACTTTAAGATTAAGCTTACCATCGATAAAGAAAAAAGGACGCTTATTGTTTCGGATAACGGAATAGGTATGACAAAAGAGGAGCTTGATGATAATCTGGGTATTATTGCTAAAAGCGGGTCCGGGGAATTTGCAAAGCTTAACGAAACCGGCAAAGGAGATATAAGCATCATCGGGCAATTCGGAGTCGGCTTTTATTCTGCGTTTATGGTGGCAAAAAAGGTTGAAGTCATAAGCCGTGCCGCCGGCTGTGATGAAGCGTATCGTTGGGTATCCGAAGGAGTTGACGGCTATACGATAACACCTTCAAAGCGCGACCGCTTCGGCACTGACATTACCTTAACAATCAAGGATAATGATGAAAAGAATAATTATGATGAATATTCAGAGGAATACAAAATATCGTCTTTAGTCAAAAAATATTCAGACTATATTCGTTATCCCATAACAATGGACAGGGTTAAATCGCGCTTAAAGGAAGGCTCCGAGGACGAGTATGAGCAATACACCGAGAACGAAACGCTCAACAGCATGATTCCTCTTTGGAAACGCGAGAAGAGCGAGATAAAGAGCGAGGAATACGAGAGCTTTTACAGCGAGAAATTCTTTGACTATGAAAAGCCGCTTAAAGTAATTCATCAGAAGGCAGAGGGGACAACAAGCTACCATGCGCTTATGTTTATTCCTTCAAAGGCTGAATATAATTATTACTCCAAGAATTACGAAAAAGGTCTTGAGCTTTATTCGCGCGGCGTAAAAATAATGGACAAGTGTGCAGACCTCCTGCCGGACTGCTTTAACTTTGTTAAGGGCGTAGTTGATTCGGAGGATTTATCGCTCAATATATCCCGTGAGCTTTTACAGCAGGACAGGCAGCTTAAAATAATCGCCAATGCGATTGAAAAAAGAATTAAAAAAGAGCTAGCCGAAATGCTCGAAAAGGATCGCGAGAATTACGAAAAGTTCTGGAAAAGCTTTGGTCTCCAGATTAAGTATTCAATCTACAGTGTATTCGGAGCGAACAGAGAACTGCTTGAAGAGCTTTTAATGTTCGTCAGAGCCTCCGACGGGAAGCTTTGCACTCTAAAGGAATATGTTGACGCGTGCCCCGAGGAGCAGAAATTAATCTACTATGCTGCAGGCGACAGCGCCGAGAGACTGAAGCTCCTGCCCAAGACGGAGCTTGTCCGCGATAAGGGTTACGATATTCTTTTCCTTCTTGACGAGGTTGATGAATTCTTAATGAATATTCTTCAGCGGTATTCGGAAAAGGAGTTTCGTTCGATATCGTCGGGAGACCTCGGTCTTGAAACGGACAAGGAAAAGAATGAAAAAGAGGAAAAGGAAAAAAGCTTCAAGGAGATGCTTGAATTTATTGAAAAATCTCTTGAGGGTAAGGTTTCCAAAGTAACGCTGTCCTCGCGGCTTAAGAGCCATCCCGTTTGCCTGTCGAGCGAGGGTATGCTTTCAATCGAAATGGAAAAGACTCTTGCCTCTATGCCCGGGGCAAAAAACGATTTAAAAGCCGAACGGGTACTTGAAATAAACGGCTCTCACAATATTTTTGAAAAACTTGCGGGTCTATGGGAAGCGGGCGATAAGGACAGGCTTGCCATGTATTCGCAGTTGCTTTACAATCAGGCGCTTTTGATTGAAGGACTATCAATCGAAGACCCCATTAAGTTTTCAAACGATATTTGTGAGCTTATGGTTTAAAACGCAAACTCCCGCGCTTTACCGTTGCGCGGGAGTTTGCGTCCGTTGAGGACGGATTTACGCAATATGAAATAGTCCCGCGCTTTACCGTTGCGCGGGAGTTCGCATTTTAAAATTTCATTTTGAAATTATTATCAGGTGAGGCCGCAGTCCACCCAAAACTTACAATTTATTCTTGCGCGTTCTGTATATTTATGAGATTTTTCTTAAATTCCCGCTGAATCCAAACAAAGGATAAAATCCAGGCAAGGATAATTGCAACGAACAAATCTATTCTTCCGCCCGGGAAAAGTGCTACAAACGCAAAAAACGGTTGTGCCCTAATTCTTAAAATCAGCAGCAGCCACTCGAAGACGATAATTAGCCTTGAAACAGGCAAAGCCAGGGCTATAGACCAGCAAAGGCAGGCTATTTGCGGTGCCCAGAACTTTGGCAGCTTCCACATCATCGGAACTGTTTTATCGGGGTCGCCGTAGTTGATATCGGCAAGATAACGTCTGATGTTTGTTTCCTTTGAAACGGGAGGCGTGTATCCTACAAAAGCATAATACGCTATCGCAACATAGAATGCAAAGGTTAACAGATTAATTGAAATCAAACCGCCCCAGCCGATATTAAAATAGCTGATTAGAGGATTCCCCTCAAGATATAGATTCGGCGTGGCAATATATGTCAGGGTTAAATCAAGAATACATACTGCAAAGTATGAAACAATTGCCAGCAGAAACTCATTCTTCCTTTTTTTCTTCATAGTCTTCCTTTCGGTCGCATTTTCTCCTATTCTAACATTGTACGCAAGAGTGGTCAATATATTTAACGGCAATTCAAAATAATACTTGCTTTTTAGCTTTTCTTGTGATAATATGCTTTTGCTGAGATAGAGAGGTGAGCGTAAATGAAGGAAGGAATTCATCCCAAATACCATAAAACTGTTGTAAGATGCGCTTGCGGCGAAACATTTGAGACCGCTTCGACTAAAGAACAGCTTAAGGTTGATATTTGCTCAAAGTGCCATCCGTTTTTTACGGGCAAGCAGAAATTTGTCGATACCGGTGGGCGCGTTGACAGGTTTAATAAGAAGTATAACCTTAGTGGCGAAAACTGATATTTAAGGACCTTAAGGCGGTGTAATTGCACCGCCTTTATTCGTATTTAAGTGTAAGGGAGGCAAAGCTTATAGATACATATAAGACACTCAAAAAGCTCGGAATTGCCGAGTATGTCGTTAAAAAATCAAAGTTTATCGGCTCTGCCGCACCCGTTAAGAGCGATGAAGAAGCCGTTAGCTTTATAAACGAAATAAGGCAAAAGCATCGAGCGGCATCTCATAATGTATACGCTTATTTTATTCGTAAGGGGCAGCTGAAACGTTATTCGGACGATGGTGAGCCCCGGGGAACAGGCGGGGTTCCCGTGCTGAATGTCATCCTCAAGGAGAATATTTCGAACTGTGCCGTAGTTATTACACGCTATTTCGGAGGAACTCTCCTCGGAACGGGAGGACTTGTAAGAGCTTACTCCCTTACTGCGAAGCTTGCCCTAGATAATGCCGGAATAGGTGAAGTAATAAATTGGTCTTTACTTGAAGTTAAGTGTCCATATGACTTTTTCTCAAAGCTCTCGGCGTTAATTTTTGAAAACTGCGGAGTAATCATCAATTCCGTTTTTGAAACAGAGGTTTTTGTGCAGCTGAAAATCCCGTCCGAATATGAACAAAAAATAGAAGAAGCCTTGAAAGAGGCGAGCGGCGGAGGTCTTTTCTTTAATTGTACGGGGCATGAGTACGGTTTTAAATAACAAAAAAAGAGGGAAAACGTGTTTTTATGAGTATATATATGTAAGAGGTGAGTGATGTGAATTCTTCTATTCGTGAAATTACCTTAAACAGGGAAAAGGATATGCTCTCGCCATACGCGATGCTTTGTATTAACACAAAGGGCAGACTGCGCCCTGAGGACGAATGCACTGTCAGAACGGCATATCAGCGTGACAGGGACAGAATACTGCACAGCTCAGCGTTCAGGCGGTTGAAGGATAAAACTCAGGTGTTTTTAGCCCCGGAGGGCGACCATTACCGTACTCGTCTTACACATACTCTTGAGGTTTTTCAGATATCGGAAACAATTGCCCGTTCACTCGGACTGAATGAGGCTTTGACAGCGGCTATATCCTTAGGACACGACTTAGGGCACACTCCATTCGGTCATGCGGGTGAAAGGGCATTAAACAAGGAAAGAGAGGGAAAGGGCGGCTTTACGCACTATGAACAGAGCTTGAGAGTTGCGGACATAATAGAAAATGACGGAAAAGGGCTCAATCTGACATACGAGACGCGAAACGGTATAGTATGTCACACATGCGGCAGGCAGGCTGACTCTTTAGAAGGAAAAATTGTCAGACTTTCCGATAAAATTGCCTACATAAATCATGATATTGACGATGCAATAAGAGGCTTGATTATCTGCGAGGATGATATTCCGGGAGATATTTTAAGCGTTTTGGGCAGAAAAAAATCAGAAAGGATAAATACTCTCGTTATATCGGTTATCGAAAACACGCTTGATTTTCCGAAAATGGCTGACGATGTTCAAGATGCATTTGACAGGTTGCATGAATTCATGTTCGGCAACGTCTACACCAATCCCAAGTGTAAGGGGGAGGAGTCAAAAGCTATTGAGCTTGTTGCACAGCTTTACCGTTTTTTTTGCGAGAATGTCGAGCTTATGCCCCACGAGTATATTCAGACGGCTCAAAAGGAAGGAGTCGACAGGGCTGCTTGTGATTATGTAGCGGGCATGACAGACAGGTTTGCTCTTTATACATTTGAAAAGCATTTCGTTCCGAAAACGTGGAGTTACTAATCAAAATATTCATCAGGAGGTGAGAATTTGCGCTATGCTTTTGACGATGCTTTCCTTGACGAGCTAAGGCTGAGGAACGACATTGAATCGGTAATCGGAGAATACGTTTCCCTTAAAAGACAGGGGCGGATTCTTACCGGTCTTTGTCCTTTTCATAACGAGAAGACTCCGTCGTTTACCGTTTATCCCGACACTCAATCGTTTTATTGCTTTGGCTGTGCAGCGGGTGGCGAGGCGATAACCTTTGCCAGAAAGTTTTTCAACCTTGATTTTATTGAGGCAGTAAAACTCCTTGCAGAAAGGGCGGGAATGAGTCTGCCGGTTCTTTCCTCACAGGACGGATATTCGAAGCTGCGCCGTTCGGTTTTTGACGCAAACCGCGAGGCCGCAAAGCTTTATAACGAATTACTGTACAAGCCCGAGGGAAAAGCTCAGCTGGATTATCTGAGGGGGCGGGGAATAAGCGATAAGATGATAACCGTGTTCGGGCTCGGCGCCGCTCCCGATAAATGGCGGATGCTTTATGACCATTTAAGTTCAAAGGGATTTTCCGAAGAAATACTCGTTTCGGCAAACCTACTAAGGAAAAGAGAAAAGAACAACAAAACAATTTATTACGATAATTTCAAAAACAAGATAATTTTCCCCATAGTTGATGTCAGGGGAAATGTAATAGCCTTCGGCTCAAGAGTTCTTGATAACTCAAATCCCAAATATGTTAACACGGCTGATACTCCCGTTTATAAAAAAAGCAACGAGCTGTACGCTCTGAATATAGCAAAGAACGGCAACGAGGGAACTCTTATTCTTTGCGAGGGCTATATGGATGTTATTGCGCTTCACGGCGCGGGCTTTACAAACGCCGTGGCGGGCTTGGGGACGGCTCTGACTCCCGCACAGGTCAGTTTAATTTCAAGATACGCCAAAGAGGTAATGGTTTGCTATGATTCCGATACGGCGGGAAAGCAGGCAACGGCAAAAGCAATTTCTCTTTTTTCCCGGACGGGCGTTAAGGTTAAGGTTATAGACCTGCCCGACGGTAAGGATCCGGACGATATTATCAAGCAGCATGGCAAGGAGCGCTTTAGAGCGCTTTTGGAAGGCTCCGCCAATGATATTGAATACAGACTGAGCTTAGAGCGGAAAAATCATGACCTCCAAACAGCCGACGGTAAAATCAGCTTTCTTAAAGCCGCTGCTGTAATTCTTGCGGTTAACGGAGGTTCTATCGAGAGGGACATTTATGCCGCAAAGCTTTCGGACGAGCTCGGAGTCGAAAAGGGTGCAGTGCTTCAGCAAATAAAGCTTGTAGACGTAAGAAACGAGCGTGCCCGTCAAAAAGGCTCGGTGCGTCAGGCTGAAAAGGAGATGAAAAAGCTTTATAAAGACCTGTTGCCGCAAGGTCATGAGGATTTGCGTATCATCAAGGCCCAGGAAATTTTGCTTGCAAATATAATAGCAAATCCGTCTTTTTTGACAAAGCTTGAGGGAAAAGTGTCAAAAGAAATTTTTATTACTCCCGTTTATAAAAAGGCGTTTGCGATAATTTCCGAAAGGATTTCAAATAATTCCGGGATTGATATTATATATCTAACGGGTGATTTTACTCCGGATGAGATGGGTGCGGTATCAAGGCTTTATGCTTCAAAACTCCCTTTAAGCAATACATTAAAGGAATGTGAGGACTGCATTTCGGTGCTGCTTGAAGAAACAAAAAAGTCGGATTTTAAGGATGTTTCGAAGTTGAGCGACGAAGAGTTTCTAAATTTGTTTAATATGGACAAAAATCAGCAATAATAACTGTGTAAGAGGTGCGAGATATGGAAGAAAACGAAAAGAAGGTTAATACGATAAGACTGCTTATCGAAAAAGGCAAGTCTATAGGAAAGCTTACTACACACGAAATCGATACGGCAATACTTGAAATGGATTTCGATATTGATGAGCTTGACAAGCTGTATGAAACCATTGAGGGGCAGAACATTGAAATTATCGATGATTTAGGCGATGAAATGCTTGAAAATTTAAGCTTTGACATCGATATTCCGAAATCCCCCGAAACTGTGACAGCAGAATCCAAAAATGCGGCAATTGATGATCCTGTAAAGGTCTATCTCAAAGAAATCGGAAAGGTTCCTCTTTTAACTCCCGAGGAGGAGATTGACCTTGCGATTCGTATTATCGACGACGATGAGTTTGCAAAGAACAGACTCGCGGAAGCGAATTTGCGCCTTGTGGTAAGTATTGCTAAAAGATATGTCGGCAGGGGGATGCAATTTTTAGACCTGATTCAAGAGGGCAATCTCGGGCTTATAAAAGCGGTCGATAAATTTGATTATACAAAGGGCTTCAAGTTTTCAACATATGCCACATGGTGGATAAGACAAGCTATTACAAGGGCTATTGCCGATCAGGCAAGGACTATTCGCATACCTGTTCACATGGTTGAAACCATAAATAAAGTAAAAAAGACAAACAGCCAGCTTTTACATGAAAACGGCAGGGACCCGACTGCTGAAGAAATTGCGGATAAGCTTGAATTGCCTGTTGAGAAGGTGCGGGAAATTTTAAGAGTAGCACAGGAGCCCGTTTCACTTGAAACTCCCATCGGGGAGGAGGAAGATAGCCATTTGGGCGATTTTATCCCCGACGACGATACGCAAGCTCCCGTTGATGCAGCCTCTATGATACTGCTTAAGGAACAGCTTACGGATGTGTTAAAAACGCTTACACCGAGAGAGGGGAAGGTGCTTTCTTTAAGGTTCGGGCTTGAGGACGGGCACCCGAGGACACTTGAGGAAGTCGGAAAAGAGTTTAATGTAACCCGTGAGCGTATACGCCAAATTGAGGCAAAGGCGCTCAGAAAACTAAGGCACCCCAGCAGAAGCAAAAAGCTGCGGAACTTCCTTGATTAAAAAGATAAGGCAGGCGAAGGGCCGCTTCAGCCTGCAGACAAACGAGGTATTGGAAACGTTAAATTCCAATACCTCGTAAATATTTTCAATAAATTTGAGATATTTATGAGTTCCGGCTCAAAAAACATTAAGATATGCGAAAAGCTCTTTTGGGTAATGCCTTGCTTCACTCTTTATGATTTCGTTTGTATATTTGTGATTGTTGGCATTGGCTTTAATATGCGCCGCGTCAATAAAGATGGCGCTTGCGTCCGCGAATCCCGCTTCCACCGCCTCACGAAGAATGTGTTCAAATATTTTTTCAAAGTTTCGGGAGGACTGCGTCCTCTCCTGATTATAATTCAAAAACGCCTCGCGTTTTTCCTTTAAATCTAAGCATCTAAAATCTAAAAACTTTTAGAAGACAGGATATAAAAGCGACGAAATGGAGTAGGCTCGGGGCGAGGAGCAGGCGGTCAAGTTCCGTATAGTCCTCGTTCGGAACCACTTCATAAAAGGTTTGATTATCTTTATCGTTCTGCAAAAACTGCAAATAGCAAGGGTCAGAGAAAACGGTTAGCTGCGTATCGCTCTCAAACATCATGCGGTAAAGCTCACGGTGACCGTCGTGATTATTGCAATGGAGCATATTTTTTATAAACCAAGTGCTGTCCGGAAGCGCACAAGTAGAAGCGTCTATATGATTATCGGGTGAAATATAGTTTATACCGTCAAAGTCCACAGCTTGCGTATAGTCATCAGAGAATGTTTCGCGAATGGGGGCAACCACAGCACCTACGCTCGCATACTTTGTATCAACCGTGCCGTCACTGTCATTTAGGTAGGACGGCACAAGAGGTGTGCGCTGCATATCGTAGCCCGCGATAATATAGATGCAAACCCCGTCCGCCCTTGCGCTGTTCAGTATTTCAGCAGCCTTGTTCTGCACATTGTAATGGTAATCGTTTATTTTAGAGAGCATCCCCGCCTGTGTTTCGGGATTTATGACGGCATCTTTCGCCTGTTCAAAATACAGGTCGGATACGAATGACCAAAGCCCCGGCATACTCGTAAAAATCGGAATAACGGCTTCATTTAATACCTTTTCGCCAAGCTTATCTATAAAAAAGTCAGCAGTCAAAAGCAGAGTATCCCAAATACCGCTTATGTCAAGCGCCTCTATAACCGCGTATAAAATGGCGGCAAGCGGGTCATTGTCGAGCGCGGGAAGCGCCTGTTCGCCATAGCGAATAAGTGCGTCTTTATTTATTTCAAGCTGTTTTGTAAACAGCTCACCCGCAACCTCGGTGCCGAGAATGGGGCAGTTTATGAATATAATCTTGTCAATATCCTCGGTGCCGTACGCGCTAAGGTACGCCATTGCTATTACTCCGCCCATAGACGATGCCTTAAACGATACCTTTTTATGACCCGTAAGCTCTTTTACGGTTTCCACGGCAGTTTTAAGGAGAGCCGCCGTTTCAAAGGGACTTATTCTAAAATCATATGCGAAATAATAGTCCCTGTCTAAGCCGTGCTCAGAGGACGTATATTCTCTTAATTCATAAGTCACGCGATCGCTTGAAACACCGTCGCCGTCAAGCGCAAGGTCTCCGAAAACCGTTTTAATAACGGCGATAAGGTCGTCACCGAACGCATCATAATTGCCGGTTGCCATCAGAGCCGCAACGGATGGAGCAAGCGTCGCAAATTCTTTTATGGCGTACTCGGTATCAATTTTCCAAAGCTGCTGTTCATTTTCAGATCCTGCGTCGCGTATGAGCGAAGCACTTCCGAGACCTGAGATATATACTATTGGGCTTTGTCCGCAATCGCAGCTATTTTCGGCAGAAAAAGCGGCGGGGGAAAGGGTGGCGATGAGCATAATGATTGCGACAGCATAAGAAATCAGCTTTTTCATAACAGTATCTCCCTTTTAGCTATTTAATAAAAATTGCGAATTGCAAACGGAAAATTACGAAAGTTAACCCGGGGCGGGATTATATTATACCGATAAAACCAATAATATTGTGCACAAGGCTTTGCACATCCGACATTACCATTTGCTGCTTAATTAATTTTAGCATAATCAGGAAAATATATCAATAAAATCGACTATATCATTTACTTTTATGTTTTAGGGTGTTAAAATATATAAAACTATTATTGTAAAGAAAGGAAATTGTTATGAATAAATCTCGTTGCGAGAGTACGGATTATTTATTTAAGGCCGTCCTCGAGCTGAAAACGATAGACGAGTGCTATGATTTTTTTGAGGATTTATGCACCGTGACGGAGCTAAAGGCAATATCCCAAAGGATAGTCGTAGCAAAGATGTTAAGCGATAATCGCATTTACAGTGAAATTGTAAGCGAAACCGGAGCGAGCACCGCGACAATAAGCAGAGTAAACCGTTCTTTGCAATACGGATGCGACGGCTATTCGGTGGTTTTTGACCGACTGAAAGAAAAAGAAAAAAACTGTGAATGATGTCCATATGACCTCTTATGGAGATTTTGCCGAGGTATATGACAGACTGACTGAAAATGTCGATTATGACAATATGGCGCGGCGTATTGTATCTATACTAATCGAAAACGGTATTGACAGTGGTTTGCTCCTTGATTTAGCTTGCGGTACCGGTACTTTGATAAGTAAAATCCTTTCAGGTTGGAAGGGATTTGAGCTAATAGGTGCCGACTGCTCAAGCGAAATGCTTTCAAAAGCCCATGATAAGCTTTTTAAGGGCGGTCATAAAGTGCTTTTGTTGTGTCAAAAAATGCAGGAGCTTGACCTGTACGGAACGGTATCGGCTGCCTTTTGCACGCTTGATTCGCTAAATCATTTGGTTTTGCCCCGGGAGCTTATAAAAACCTTTGAGAGTTTAAAACTGTTTATTGAGCCCGGCGGTTTGTTTCTTTTTGATGTTAATACAGAGTATAAGCATAGGGAAATTCTTGCGGGGTCAACCTTTGTTTACGAGCTTGACGATATTTTTTGTGTTTGGCAGAATTCTGCCGATACGGACAATCTCTTAACAGAGATTTCTCTTGATGTTTTTATAGAGCAAAAAGGCGGTCTATTCAAACGCTTTTCAGAGTCGTTTTCGGAACGGGCTTACAGTGCGGAGTTTTTAAGCAACGCTCTCGAAAAAAGCGGATTTACCATTATAGGGAGATACGATGGTTATTCGGATAAAGCGCCCGGCAAAGAAACCCAAAGAGTTTTATATGTTACCCGAAGGAGAAAATAATATGGATATTATGAAGCTTAAAAGCGGAAGTGACATCAGAGGAATAGGGTTTAGCGAGAAACGGGATGAAATTGAACTTACCGATTCGCTTGTAAGCTCCGTAACCGCTGCTTTTGTTTGCTTCTTACATAAGGAGCTCAGGATAAAAAATCCCGTTGTCTCGGTAGGTATGGATTCAAGACTAAGCTCAAAAAGAATTTCAAGGGTCGTTATTGAAACTCTTTTATCCTTTGGCATTAAGACCTTTGACTGCGGCCTTTCCTCAACCCCCGCAATGTTTATGACTACCGTTAACCTCGGCTGTGATGCCGCTGTCATGATAACCGCAAGCCATATGCCCTATAAAATGAACGGGCTTAAATTTTTTTCGCGACAGGGAGGCTTTTCTGCGGGAGATATAGAAATAATTCTTATACAAGCTCGGGACAACCCCTTTACTCCGGTTAAAACAGATAAAAAAGAGCAAAAATCGGACCATATGGAGCTTTATTGCGAAAGCTTACGGGAAATGATTAAAGAAGGAGTTAAAGCAAAAAATTATGAAACTCCTCTTTCAGGACTTAAAATTGCGGTTGATGCCGGTAACGGAGTCGGCGGATTTTATGCCGATAAAGTTTTGGCACCCCTCGGGGCGGATTGCTCGGCAAGCAGGTATTTAGAGCCTGACGGTCATTTCCCCAATCACATACCGAATCCCGAGGATAAAACTGCAATGCACTCGATAAGACAGGCTGTTCTTGAGTCAAATTCGGATTTCGGAATAATATTTGATACAGATGTAGACAGGGCCGCCTGTGTCGATTCAAGCGGTAAGGAAATAAACAGAAACAGGCTCATCGCACTCGCTTCAACAATAGCTCTTCGTGAATTTCCGGGCGGCACCGTTGTAACCGACTCCGTAACGTCGGACGGGCTTTCCGTCTTTATTACAGAGAATCTCGGCGGCGTTCACAGGCGTTTTAAGAGAGGATATAAAAATGTAATTGATGAAGCTAAACGCTTGCAAAGCGAGGGTACGCTTGCACCGCTTGCCATAGAAACCTCGGGACATGCCGCGTTCGGCGTAAACTATTATCTTGACGACGGGGCTTACCTTATAACGCGTATCGTTATAGAGCTTGCAAATATGAAAAAAAAAGGCAAGGAGCCGGCGAGCCTTATCAGCGGTCTTCGCGAGCCCATTGAGGAAAAGGAAACGAGATACCTTATCCAATATGAAGACTTCAAGTCGTACGGCGTCGATGTAATCTCAAGGTTTGAACAGTATGCAAGCAAAAACAACTGTGTTACAATCTGCCCGGACAATTATGAGGGAATAAGGGTTTCTTTTGACAAATCAAGCGGGAACGGGTGGCTGCTTCTTCGTATGAGCCTTCACGAGCCCTTGCTTGTTATGAATTGTGAAAGCGATGAAAAAGGCGGAATAAATAAAATTATGGAATTTTTTAACGAATTTATAAACGGGTTTGATAAAATAAAAATAAGATAACCATTATATTTATATTCCCATACTCACAAATTGAGCGGAAAGCATATAACTGACAATATTGGCGCACACTGCACAAGGCAGAGTGTGCCTTGTGTTTTTTACGGCAACCGACCCGAAATAAATCGTAATTGCGTAAAATGTTGTTTCCGTAGAGCACATAAGAATCGAAGCCGTTCTTCCGATAACTCCGTCAGCGCCGTAATCCCTTAGAATGCTTTCATACATTGTTAACGCACCGCTACCCGAAATCGGGGTAAGAATAGTAAGGGGCAAAACCTCCTTCGGTATACCGGTTAGGTTGGCAATCGGGGTGAGAACATCACAAAGAAAAACAAGCGCGCCCGAGCTTCTGAGCATATCAACTGCAACTACGAGCGCAATTAGAGCCGGCAAAATTCCAACCGCCGTTTTAAGACCCTTTTTAGCACCTTCTATAAACGCGTCAAAGATTTTAACGCCCTTTACGGCGCCAAAAGCGGTAATTGCGAATATTACCGCGGGAAGAATGAAATCTGTTGCCTTCAGCATTGATTTTTACTCCTTTTTCTAAAAGAAAAGTAAGCACCATAGCGCAGAAAAATGCGGTTAGGGAGGTTAAAATTGCCGGGAGCATTATGTCCAAAGGAGTTTTGCTGCCGTAGTTGCTCCTGAGCATTGCAACGGTTGAAGGAATGAGCGTCAAAGCGGAGGTGTTGATGACCACGAATCGCACCATTTCATTTGAAGCTGTGCCCTCGGGAGCTTTCGTTTCCTCCTTAAGCCTTGAGACAGCTTCAAGTCCGAACGGTGTTGCGGCACTGCCCAGTCCCAAAAGATTTGCCGTTATATTCATTGACATAGCCTTCATAGCGGGCGAGCCTTTTTTCAGCTTTGGGAAAAGAAGCCGGAGAAGCGGTGAGAGGGCAAGGCTTATCAGCTTAGTAAGACCCGATTTTTCGGCAATGTTCATAATCCCGCTCCAAAAGGTTATTATACCCATTAGCTTAAGACATAAAAGAACAGCCGGCTGACCACCCGAGACAATAGTTGCGGACAGCTCACTCATTTTTCCGAACGCGAGTGCACAGAAGATCGAGAGCGTCAGCATTATAGCCCAGACATAATTCATCATATTAACACTACCTTTGCGTAAAACCACAATGAATATAGAAATAGCTTGACTAAACCGCAATATATTGTATAATATCTTTAGAAATTCACACTTATCCCGGAGGCATATATGGCTAAAAAAAGGCAATACGGAAATGACAGCATATCCCAGCTCAAAGGAGCTGACAGGGTAAGAAAACGCCCTGCCGTTATTTTCGGTTCAGACAGTCTCGAGGGCTGTCAGCATTCAATATTTGAAATAATCTCTAACTCAATTGACGAAGCGCGTGAGGGCTTTGGTGATAAGATAATTATCACGAAATATCTTGATTGCTCAATAGAGGTACAGGATTTCGGGAGAGGTCTTCCCGTGGATTATAACTCGAAGGAACAAAGATTTAATTGGGAGCTTGTTTTCAACGAGCTTTATGCGGGAGGTAAGTACGATACAAACGAAGGCGGCAGTTATGAGTATTCCCTCGGATTAAACGGCTTGGGCTTGTGTGCGACTCAATATGCCTCCGAGTATATGGAGGCTGAGATACACAGCGGGGGCTACCGTTATTACCTTACCTTTAAGCACGGTGAACCCGTTGGCGAGATGATTAAGGAGGAGTACTTTAAAAAGGACACAGGGACTCGTATTAAATGGCGCCCGGATCTAAAGGTGTTTACCGAAATTGATGTCCCCGTTTCGTATTTTACCGAAACTCTTAAAAGACAGTCTGTTGTAAACAGCGGGATACGCTTCATATTTAAGAACCAGCTTACAGAAACAAAGTTTGAAACGACGGAGTTCTTATATGAAAACGGAATTCAGGACTATGTACAGGAGTATTGCGGCGAGGATGCTTTTACCTCCATTCAGGTATGGCATACCGAAAAACGCGGCAGGGACAGGCGGGGCCTTATGTTTTTCAAACAAAAAACAACTAAAGGAGTATTATCATAATTCAAGTTTTTTAGAATACGGCGGCGCTCCCGAAAAGGCCGTAAGAAGCGCTTTCGTCTCCCAAACAGATTCGTATCTTAAGCAGAATAATAAATACTTAAAAAGCGACGGGAAAATATCCTTTCAGGATATAGAGGACTGTTTAATTCTTGTTATCTCTTCCTTTTCAACTCAGACCTCATATGAAAACCAGACAAAAAAGGCTATTAACAACAAATTCATACAAGAGGCAATGACCGAATTTTTGCGCCATCAGCTTGAGGTTTATTTTATTGAGAACAGGCTTGAAGCGGACAAGGTTTGCGAACAGGTTCTTATTAATATGAGAAGCCGAGTTAAGGCTGAAAGCACAAGACAAAACCTAAAAAAAGTATTGGCACTATCAAATGATATGTCCGGTCGGGTTGAAAAATTCGTCGATTGCCGCTCAAAGGATTCAAATGAGCGCGAATTATTTATAGTAGAGGGCGACTCGGCGCTCGGAGCTTGCAAGCAGGCGAGGGATTCAAGCTTTCAGGCGGTAATTCCGGTGCGCGGTAAAATATTTAATTGTCTGAAATCGGAGTATGACAGAATATTTAAGAATGAAATAATAACGGATTTATTAAAGGTTATCGGGTGCGGAGTCGAGGTAAGCTCAAAGTCCAATAAGGATATTTCATCATTTAACCTTGAAAACCTGCGTTGGAGCAAAATTATAATATGCACAGACGCCGACTTTGACGGCTTCCACATAAGAACACTTATTCTGACTTTAATATACCGTCTCGTACCGACTTTGATAAACGCGGGGAAGGTGTATATTGCAGAGTCTCCGCTGTATGAAATAAGCACAAAGGACGAGGTGTATTTTTGCTACACCGAAAAGGAAAAGGCGCAGACGCTTGAAAAAATCGGGAATATGAAATATACGATACAACGCTCTAAGGGTCTTGGTGAAAACGATGCCGATATGATGTGGCTTACAACAATGAACCCCGCTACCAGAAGATTAATAAAGGTTGAACCAAATAATATTAAAGAGGAAGTTGACGAAAAATTTGAGCTTCTTTTAGGCGATAATCTTCAAGGCAGAAAAGAGCATATAGCTGAAAACGGATATATGTACATTGACCTTGCCGACCTGTCCTAAATACGGAGGAATAAAAATTTATGGCGAAAAAACCTAAGGATATAAATAAAAAGAACGAAGAGCCTCAGATAAAAGCGAATATCGCGGGGGCCGGTGAAATAGTAAATCAGCTGATAACCGACACGCTTGAAGTAAATTTTATGCCATACGCAATGAGCGTAATTATGTCGCGTGCAATCCCGGAGATTGACGGTCTGAAGCCCTCTCACCGCAAACTCCTTTATACCATGTATAAAATGGGCTTGCTTTCGGGACCGAGAACAAAATCGGCAAATATTGTCGGCAGGACGATGCAGCTTAACCCGCACGGTGATGCCGCCATTTATGATACCATGGTCAGGCTTTCACGCGGGAACGAATCACTGCTTCATCCCTTTGTTGACAGCAAGGGTAATTTCGGCAAAGCTTATTCAAGCAATATGCAGTATGCGGCAGCCCGTTATACAGAGGCGAAGCTGCTGCCTATATGCAATGAGCTTTTCGCTGATATTGACAAGGACACAGTGGATTTTGCAGATAATTATGACGGGACGATGAAGGAGCCGACTCTTCTTCCGGTAACTTTTCCGATTATTTTGACAAATGCAAATTATGGCATTGCAGTAGGTATGGCTAGTCAGATAGCCTCATTTAACTTAAGGGAAATATGCGACGCCACGATAGAGCTTATAAAAAATCCCGATTTTGATGTTTCTCAAATTGTTAAAGCTCCCGATTTTGTTTCGGGCGGATATATAGTGTATAACAGAGAAACGCTTGACGAAATTATTGAATCCGGCAGAGGCTCAATAAGGGTCAGAGCAAAATATGTATATGACAAATCAAATAATTGTATAGACATTACCGAAATCCCTCCGAGAGTAACCTCGGAACAAATAATCGACAGAATTGTAGAGCGTGTAAAGGCGGGGGTTATTAAGGAAATCAGCGACGTTCGCGACGAAACGGACAAGGGCGGGCTTAAAATCACGATAGACCTTAAAAGAGGTACAGACCCTGATAGGCTGATGAAAAGGCTTTACAAGCTGACTGCTCTTGAGGATACGTTTTCGTGCAACTTCAACATCCTAATAGCAGGCGCACCGATGGTGCTCGGAGTCACGGACATACTCAGTGAATGGATAGCCTTCCGAGAGGAATGCGTGCGCAGGCGCGTCTATTTTGATTTAGGAAAGGCGAAAGAGCGGCTGCACCTGCTTTTGGGACTTAAGAAAATACTGCTCGACATCGACAAGGCTATAAAGATAATCCGCAACACGGACGAGGAGGCGGAGGTAGTTCCGAATTTGATGATCGGCTTCGGAATTGACAAAACCCAAGCTGAGTTCGTCGCTGAAATCAGGCTCAGGCACTTGAACCGCGAATATATCTTAAAAAGAACCGCGGATATTGAAGCCTTGCAAAAGGCTGTCGGGGATATGGAGGATATCTTAAAATCTAAAACACGTATAAGGAAAATTATAATCTCCGAACTCAATTCCGTTAAAGAAAAATACGGAATAGACAGGAAGAGCGAAATAATTTATCCTGCGGACGAGGACGACGAGAGACCAAAAGAGCAGATTTCCGATTATCCCGTTAATCTTTTTTTCACACAAGAGGGTTATTTTAAGAAAATAACGCCCCTTTCGCTTCGGATGGGCGGAGAGCATAAGCTCAAGGAAGGTGACAGAATAATTCAGACTCTTGAGGCGTCTAATTCCTGCGATTTACTTTTCTTTACCGACAAGCAGCAGGTTTACAAGTCGAGAGCGTGTGATTTTGAGGACACGAAGGCGAGCGTACTTGGTGATTTTGTAGGCTCCAAGCTCGAGTTTGACGACGACGAAAAAGCGATATATATGGCGGTTACAACCGACTACAAGGGATATATGCTTTTCTTTTTTGAAAACGGTAAGTCGGCAAAGGTCGATATGGACGCCTACAAAACAAAGACAAACAGAAGAAAGCTTATTAACGCATACTCTGACAAATCACCCTTAACAGCCGCGGCGCAAATCAGCGGGGATGAGCAGTTTGTATTGCTTTCAAGCGCGGGCCGCATTCTTATTATGAACAGCGCTGCAATTTCATCCAAAATGTCAAAAGGTGTAGCCGGGGTAAACGTAATGACGCTTAAGAAAAATCAAAGGCTTGTTTCGGTACGTCAATACAAAGAGGGTGAGTTTGTAAATCCGCACAGATATCGTACTAAAAGTCTACCCGCGGCAGGAGCGGTTTTAAGTGCGGCTGACAAGGGAGAACAGCTAACCTTTGAATAAAAAAAAGACTGTCTCCGCAAAAAGGAGACAGTCTTTGTTGTCTTTACTCTACAGAATCGCCTTGTTTTACAAGAGCGTTTTCTCTGAAAAGAAGAGATATGCACCAAATTCCTGCTAACGCAACCAACGTGTAGATTATTCTGCTGATTATCGCTGCCTGTCCGCCGAACAGCCATGCTACGACATCAAACTGGAAAATCCCTATAGCGCCCCAATTCAGAGCACCGATAATTGTAATTACAAGCGCAATTTTATCTAACATTTATATTTCAACTCCTTTTGTGCTTTACTTTATTATTTGTTCTTTCTTTTTTGATATACTTTTTTTTAAAGGTATTATTTTCCTTTTTGAGGTGATAATTTGCTGTATTTTGTTTTTGGAAGAGCCGGAAGCGGAAAAACCACATTCCTTCGAAACCTGATAAAGGATTTTGTGGGCAGTAGTGATGAAATACCGATATTAATAGTTCCGGAGCAGTATTCTTTTGAAAGTGAAAGAGAATTGCTCCGTATTCTCGGACCCGATAAAATCAACCGAGTTGAAAACCTCAGCTTTTCAAGACTTGCCCATAAGGTCGTATCGAAATACAAAAAAATTAAAAAGCCGTTTATTACGGATGCAGAAAGATCCGTCATAATGAGTATGTGTCTTAATGAGCTTTCCGATACCTTGGAAATTTACGGCAAGCATACTAACTCAACGGAGGTTCTTGAGCAGTTAATCAATGCCGATATTCAAATGCGTCAAAGCTGTGTTTTACCTCAGGAGCTATCTACTGCAAGTGAAAATACTAAAAATTTTATTTTAAAACAAAAAATGCGTGAAATCGCCTTAATCAGCGAATCATATCGTGCGCAAATCAGCGCAAAGTATGAGGATGAAAGCGGTGAACTTGACGAGCTTGCCCATCTTATTGCAGAAAACAACCTTTTCGAAGACAGAGTAATAATGCTTGACTCCTTTAGAGGATTTACACGCCAGGAAATGAAAGTTTTTGTTGAATTGCTTAAGAGGGCAAAAGCCGTATATATTTCCATTTGCGCGAATGATTTTTCGGATGCAGCCGAAGGCTTCGGCGCGTTTACCCACACCACGGAATTCGCAAAAAAACTCAGAGCTCTCGCAAAAGAAAATGATGTAAGGATAGCTAAGTGCGCGTATCTTTCCTCGGCAGCCAAATTTAACAATTTCCCGCCGGGGCAGACAAAACCTGTACGCGAGACGATTTCGGCTCTTGAGCATTCGCTTTATTCACCGCAGTTTGAGGGTTATTCAAAAGAAACGGGAGACATCGTTCTTGTTTCTGCCCGGGATAAGGCTGACGAGAGCGAATTTGTAGCCCGCGAAATAAGGCGTTTGACAAGAGAAGAAAAAATCCGCTGCCGTGATATATATATTATCGAGCGTACCGAAGGGAGCTATAAACCCTTTTTATTGAATGCGATACGCCGTAACGGATTGCCTGTCTTTGATGACGCAAGACGATGCGTCTTTAATGAGCCGCTTTTTTTCAGCATATATTACGCAATTGAAAGCGTTGTAAAGGGTTTTTCCACACAAAGTATAATGAGATATTTAAAAACAGGTCTTTCCGACATTGAACTATTTGAGATTTGCCTTGTTGACAATTATACGGTTGTTTGGGACATAGACGGGGCAGCTTGGAAGAAGGAATGGAAAAATCATCCCTCCGGACTCGGTTACAGCTTGAACCAGAAAGCGGCCGAAAATCTAAAAAAGATAAATGATATCAGAAGCCGCATATTAAAGCCGCTTCTTTGGTTAAAGGAAGAAACCGCCGACGCGGACGGCACAGCCATATCAAAGGCCGTTTTTGATTTTGTAATTAATACGGGAATGCGGGAAAGGCTTTTAGAGCTTGCGCTTATATCCGAAAGCGAAGGACGAGCGGGGGAGGTAGCTCAAAAAAATGAGCTATGGAACGCTCTTGTTTCAATTCTTGAACAAGCGGTATTTCTCTTCGGGGAGAAAAAGCTATCACTTAAAAGATTTTGTGAGATTTTTAAACTATTAGCCTTGAAAACAACTCTCGGAGTAATTCCTCAAGGGATAGACGAGATTACCATAGGGGCGGCAGACAGAATAAGAACAGAAGACGCAAGAGTTGTATTTATCGTCGGCGCAAATGACGGGATTTTTCCGCTCGACATTAGAGCAAACGGAGTGTTCTCGGAGGCTGACAGGAAGGAACTGCTTAGTCTCGGAATAGAAATGTCGTTTCCATATGAATATATGGCAGCACAAGAGCGCTTCATAACATATTGCGCTTTAACCGCAGCACGAGAAAGGCTTTATGTGAGTTATTCAAAATACTCTTTTTCGGGAGAAAATTTAAAACCCTCCGAAATAGTCACTCATTTAGAATTGTACTTCAAAAACTGCAAAAAAGTCTCTGCCTCGGGCAGTTCACTCTTGGAAAATATTGAAAGCGGTGAATCAGCCTTGTCGGTGTATGCTCAGAATATTTCTAATGACAGTGTTTTCACGGCTTCGCTCAGATCAAGCATTTCGCATTTTGATGAATATTCTCCAAGACTTAAGGCTCTTGATAAAGCCGCGTCAAAAGGCGAGATAAAAATAGAGGACAAAAAAACCGCGCTCGACCTTTTCGGTAAAAATATTACGCTATCCGCTTCTAAGCTTCAAAGCTATTTTGAGTGCCCTTTTTCATATTTTTGTAAATACGGTCTTTCTGTAAAAGAGCTTCGTGCCGCAAGTCTTGATTTCGCAAAAAGCGGCTCGGTAATTCATTTTGTTTTAGAGGGTATTTTGAAAGAAATGACGAAAGAAGAATTACTGTCTGCCGATGAAACAACTCTGAAAAACAAAATTGACGAGCTGTTAAACGCTTATCTTGAGGAAATGATGGGCGGAAAAGAGGGCAAGTCAAATCGCTTTTTAAATTTATTTTACAGATTGTCACGCGCAGTCTTTGCCGTTATTTCAAGGCTAAAAAATGAGCTTAAGTTAGGGCAGTTTGTTCCCGTTGAATACGAGCTTTACATAGGGGGCGACGAAATACCCCCTTTGACAATACCTCTGAGCGACGGCTCTGATGTAAAGGTAACGGGAATTGTTGACCGTGTTGATATAATGACAAGCGACGATAAAAAGTATTTAAGAATTATTGATTATAAAACGGGGAAAAAGGAGTTCAACCTTTCGGATGTCATTCAAGGGCGGGATATTCAAATGTGTCTATATCTGCTGACTATAGATAAGAACGGAAAAGAATATTTCGGTAACACAATACCTGCGGGAGTTTTATATTTGCCGTCAAAGATTGGTATAAAGAATATGAAATACGGCAGAAATCCCAAGGATGCCGAGATAGAACGCAGAAAGCTTGAAAGCGGCAAGCTTTCCGGTATGATTCTTGATGACGCTTGCGTTATAAAAGGAATGGGCGCAACTGAGCTTGAAGGCTATTTCCCCGTAAAATATGACAAGTATGGTAAATTAGTCGGCAATCTTTACAACGCACAGCATCTTGGTAAGCTAAGCCGAAAAATTGAAAAAATTATAACCGATATGGGGGAGGCTCTTCACAGCGGAGAAATCCCGCCATATCCTTTCGTGGACAGTAATGATTATAGTGCATGCACTTACTGTGATTATAAATCCGTTTGCGGTTTTGAAACCGGTGATCGTGTAAAGAATATTGAAAAACTGCACCATGATAAGGTACTCGAAATGCTTGAAAAGGAGTATACGAATGAGTAAAAAAATAGCCTTTACCGAAGACCAGAATAACGCTGTAAATGCTAAAGGCGGAACGCTGTTTGTCAGTGCGGCGGCGGGCTCAGGCAAGACTGCTGTCTTAACCGAGCGTGTAAAAAGACTTCTTTCCGATGAGAATGAGAGTATAAGTCCCGACGAGCTTCTTGTGGTTACATATACAAGAGCTGCGGCTGCGGAAATGCGCGAGAAAATCGCGGATGCGTTACGGCTTGAAGTGTCGCAAACAGGTAACAAAAGGCTGAAAAAACAGCTTTTACTCCTTCCTTGTGCAGATATTTGTACTATTGATTCTTTTTGTGCAAAGCTCGTCAGGGAGAATTTTCATTTAGCGGATGTTATGCCGGATTTTCGTATGCTCAGCGAGCAGGAGGAGTTTGGATTTGAGCAAGCTGCCGCAAATGAAGTCCTTGAGCAGCTTTATCAAGGTGAGGAAGAGGATATTTCACTTTTGTTGGATTTATTTACAAATGAAAAAAGTGACGGTCCGCTTTATGATGCCGTTATTAAGCTATACAAATACTCCCAATCATATCCCTTTCCCAAAAAGTGGCTACTCAGCTTAAGTGATATGTATGACCCGGATAAGCCCATTTCGGAAACAATATGGGGCAGAACAGTTCTGAAAGACATAGAGCAGGGCATTGATTATGCCGTTTCTTTGAGTGAAGGAGCACTTAAAACCGCAGCAAGAGATGAAAAAGTTTATGAAAACTATTCGTTTGCAATAAATAATGACCTTTCTCAGCTCAATAATTTGAATAATCTTGTCTCAGAAGGGGACTGGGCTTCTGTAGTAACGGCGCTTAGAAGCTTTAACTTTGAAAGGCTTGGCTCGGGCGCGAAAAAAGCCGAGCCAAACTTAAAAGAAAACGCCAAAAAACAGCGTGATAAGGTTAAGGATATAATTAAGAAATTATCAGATTATCAACTGCCCTCGCAAAGCGAGCACAGGGAGGATGTCTATGCGCTTAAGCCTTCCATAAAGCTGCTGATTAATACCGTGATTAGCTTTTATGATAAATTAAATGAAATCAAAAAAGAGGAAAACAGCTACAGCTTTAGTGACATACTTCATAAGAGCATTTCTTTACTTGTCGGCGACAAGGGAGAGAAAACGCCTTTAAGCAAAGCCCTTTCAGAAAAATACAAGGAAATACTTATAGATGAATACCAGGATACAAACGAGGCTCAGGATATATTGTTTTATGCTCTTTCAAAGGACGGTAATAACATTTTCTTCGTCGGAGACGTCAAACAAAGCATTTATGGCTTTCGTAATGCAATGCCTGAATTGTTCCTCAGGAAAAAAGAGAGCATGCCTATGTATGACGGCGTGGCTTTCCCGTCTCAGATTATGCTTGACAGAAATTTCAGAAGCAGAAAAACCATTTGTGAATGCGTAAATCATATTTTCTCCCGTATTATGTCAAAGCGTATGGGAGAGCTTGACTACGACAAAGGCGAACGACTTGTAGCCGCGGCAGATTATCCGCCTTCTTCTGAAAGCGAGGTCGAGCTTATTATACTTAATGCGCCTACAGGAACAAACACGCAGGATATGATAACGCTTGAAGCGGAATATGTTGCCGAATATATTGAAAAAGCTGTTAAAAGCGGTTTTTCCATTAAAGAAAAGAACAACCGGCGCCCCGTGCGCTTCGGAGATTTTTGCATATTACTCAGAGTAAATAAGGGTGTTTCAACGGCTTATTACAACGCTCTTAAAAAACGAGATATTCCTGTGACCACTGCAAGCGATTCGCATTTTTTTTCAACGCGTGAAATATCGTTTATACACTCTTTACTTCGTGTTATCGACAATCCGCTGTTAGATGTGCCTCTTGCGGCCGTGCTTATGTTCCCCGTATTCGGCTTTAGTGCTGATGATTTGGCGAATGTTCGTATTGCAGGGCGTGAAGAACCGTTATTTACGGGACTTTGTGCAAGAGCTGAATCAGGAGATAAAAAAGCATCCTGTTTTATTGAAGCTTTTACAGGTTTCAGAAATGAGGCATCAAGGCTCGGAATTGTTGATTTGTTGTTTTATCTGTTTGATGAGACAGGAATTTTCAGCGTTGTTTCTGCTATGGACCATGCACAGGAAAGGCGTCGAAATCTTCTTGCCCTTTTAAATCTTGCAAAAGAGTATACAGGAGGAAAAGAAGGCTCAATCAGCAGCTTTACGCTGTTCTTAAATAAGGCATGCGCCGGCGGTAAAGGCGTTGAGCAGTCAAGCTTGCAGGATTCCTTTGAGCATGAGGTCAAGATTATGTCTATCCATAAAAGCAAGGGTCTTGAGTTTCCGGTAGTCATTATCGCGAATTGTTCTAAGAAATTTAACGATAAATTTACAAGGGAAAACTTGCTTATAGACAGAAAAACAGGAGTGGGTATACTCAGGCGCGATATTGCCACTCTTTCAAAATACAAAACAGCTTCACTTATTGCAGCGCAGCTGAGCACTGAACAAACTGAAAGAGCAGAAGCGCTCAGACTTCTTTATGTTGCAATGACAAGGGCAAAGGAAAAGCTTGTTATGCTTTGCTCAAAAACGGAAAAGTCCGACTTTTCTTTCATTGATAATATGATTGATGAGAAAGGCGGTGTCTATCCTTTTGCAGTGAGAAAAGCAAATTCGTTTTATGATTGGATTGCAGCAGGCTTAGTAAATCATCCTGATGCAGAATTACTGAGAGTGACAGACAAAACAGGAAGAATTGAAATACCCGAAAGCGCTTTCAGCCTGAAAATTACAACAGACAATCTTTGTGAAAAAGAAGCTCCCGAAAAATCTTTAGAGTTTTCTTCAAAGCCCGATAGGGAAACGACACAGCTTATTGATGAACGCATTTCCTATGTTTATCCGTATATTTCACTCAAAAGAGTTTCGGCTAAAAGAACGGCGTCATCCTTGGCACACGACGATGCCGCCGCACAATTTTTTGCCCAAAACAAACCATCCTTTGTTTCCGAACAGTCAAATGCAACCGTAAGGGGGACAGCAGTTCACAAATTTTTAGAGCTTTGCGATTTTAAGTCTGCGGCGAAGGCTTCAAAATCTGAGGCAAAGCGGCTGCTAAATGACGGAAATCTTTCACAAGAGGAATACGAGTATATTGATTTTTCAAAAATAGATAAATTTTTCTGCTCTCCTCTTGGCATAAGACTCCTTTCTGCACAGAGCATTCTCAGAGAATACAAATTTTCCGTTTTCAGAAGAGCGGGCGAGCTTTATGAAGGCTTGAATGAAACTTCAGCAGATGAGCAGATAGTTGTCGAGGGTATTATTGACTGTGCTTTTTATGAGGGCGATAAGCTGATTTTAATCGACTATAAAACAGATAAAATAAATGATTTGGAAACACTTAAAATGCGTTATCAAAAACAGCTTAATGCTTATAAAAACGCACTTTCCCAATGTGAGGGAAAGCAAGTAGCACAAGCGTATATTTACTCTCTGTACCTTTCAAGCGAGGTTGAGCTATAAAAGCAATTACTTATAGTTGCAATTGCGGCGAAATTAGTATATTATGTATAAGAATCGTGCTATTATATCATAATTAACACTACATTTTGGAGGAATTGTATGAATTATAAGCTTTCGAAGGCTCAAGCAAAGGAGCTTTTAGAAAATAAGCTGCTTCACTTTTTCGGTGTTTCGCCGGAAGAAGCGACATATGACCATTATTATAAGGCCATCTCTATGATTTTGCGCGATATGATGGCTGTCGGTCGCTCCGAATTATCTGAGAAAACCGATAAGACGGGTAAAAAAAGAGTATATTATCTTTCGATGGAATTTTTAATGGGGCGTTCGCTGAAAAACAACTTATATAATTTTAATTTAACCGGGACGTTTCAAAGCGTCCTGTCCGAATACGGCGTGAGGCTTGATAAGCTCTATGAATGCGAGCCTGACGCGGGTTTGGGAAACGGAGGGCTTGGGAGGCTTGCCGCTTGTTATATGGATGCCCTTGCAACGGGAGGATATGCTGCAAGAGGATATTCTATCTTGTATGAATTCGGTATTTTCAGGCAAAAGCTTGTAGATGGTTGTCAGACCGAAATACCCGATTATTGGTTGCCGGGAGGAGAGGTTTGGCTTACTGCAAGACAGTCAAGCTCTGTAGAGGTTAGCTTTGAAGGAGAGGTTGTCGAGTCCTGGGATGAGCGTTATCATCATGTGGAAATAAAGGACGCAACCGTTATAAAGGCTGTTCCTTATGATATGTTCATTTCGGGCAAAAACGGGAAAGGGATTTCCGTATTAAGACTATGGAGCGCACAGGCACCAGGGTTTGATATGACTCTATTCAATCAGGGTGATTATATTCGCTCAATGGAGCGTCAGGCGATGGCTGAGGTTATCAGCAAGGTTTTATACCCATCGGATAATCATCCGGAGGGAAAGTCGCTAAGACTGCGTCAGCAGTATTTTCTTGTTTCGGCGTCCGTTCAGGATATTGTAAGGCACCATCTCAGAGAATACGGAACCCTTGATAATTTGCCCCAAAAGGCTGCAATTCATATTAATGATACGCATCCCACTATGGTTATACCCGAGCTTATGCGTATTTTGCTTGACGAGTGCGGTTATGAGTGGGACGATGCGTGGAGACTTGTTACAAACACTGTCGCTTATACAAATCACACTGTTCTCAGCGAGGCTTTGGAGTGCTGGGGCGAGGGGCTTGTCAAGCGTCTTATTCCGAGAGTTTATCAGATAATTAAGGAAATTGACAGCCGCTTGCGTCAATATGTCTTGGAATCAACTCACGATAACTCTTATGTTGAGAGAACCGCTATTATTTCGGGTGAAGCAGTAAAAATGGCTAACCTTTGCGTGGCATCGTGCCATAGCGTCAACGGAGTTTCGGCTCTCCACAGTAAGATTATCAAGGAAAGCCTTTTTAACGATTTTTACAAGCTTACTCCCGATAAATTCAAGAATGTCACAAACGGGATAGCGCACCGCAGGTGGCTTTGTCAGGCTAACCCGCGCCTTACCGAATTTTTGACCGAGCTAATAGGCGAAGGCTTTATTTTGGATGCGGCCGAGCTTATCAGGCTTGAGGAATTTAAAAGCGATAAATCGGTGCTTTCAAGGCTTAGGGAGATTAAGCTTGCCAATAAAGAGGATTTTGCTGCGGACGTGTTAAGAAAAACCGGAATAAAGCTTGATACATCGTCAATATTTGATGTTCAGGTAAAAAGACTGCACGAATATAAACGCCAGCATTTGAACGCTCTTGAAATCCTTGCGCAGTACCTTTCGATAAAAGAAAATCCGCAAGGCGATTATGTACCGCACGCATACATTTTCGGCGCAAAGGCTGCTCCGGGATATTTTGTTGCTCAGCGTATAATCAGTTTTATTCTTGCTCTTGCGGATATGATTAACAATGACCCGGAAATCAAGGATTTGATGAAGGTCGTTTATGTTGAGGATTATAATGTAACACAAGCAGAGCTTTTGATGCCCACAGCCGATATAAGCGAGCAGATATCTCTTGCCGGGAAAGAAGCGAGCGGCACGGGCAATATGAAGCTGATGATGAACGGTGCAATTACTTTAGGAACACTTGACGGTGCTAATGTTGAGATTTATGAAGCCGTCGGAGACGAAAATATGTTCCTGTTCGGAATGACGGCACAGGAGGCGGCAAAGCTTGAGCAATCCGGCTATTCCCCAATGAGTTATTATCAGAATAACTCTGAAATTCACAAGGTCGCGGACTTTACCAATCACGGCATAAATGGCAAATACTTTTCTGATATAGGCGGGACAATAATCCACCATGACCCTTATATGGTTCTTGCCGATTTCGCGGATTACAGGCTTGCAAGGCGCAGGGCGCAGGAAGCTTGGCTCAACAAAGAAAAATGGTCTGAAATGTCACTTATAAATATTGCTCGTTCGGGACGCTTTTCAGCTGACAGAGCAATAACCGAATATGCCTCAAACATTTGGAATGTAAGCAAGATTTAAACTTGGCGATAATTTTGTTCATTAGCAAAAAAAATACAAAACTATTGACTTTTGAGCATTGCTGTTGTACTATTATAGTGTAATTTGCTCAAGGCTTTTCGAGCAAATGCTTACAACTGAAAGGGGAAGCAATTTAAATGAAAGATACTTGGTTAAAAGTTGTTGTTATCGCTCTTGCCGCAGCGCTTGTTTTTACCATAGTAACAAGTAACATTGTATCAATTACCGCTATTTCCACACTTAAAAAGGCGAAATCGGGCAGTTTAGTCGTAATAGACGACACTACCGCTCCTGCAAACGGAGCAGATGATACTACCGCATCTCCCGTTGATGCTTCGGGCATGGTAACTCAACCTGTTGACACAACGCCCGACACAGCATCGGGATCGGGCACAGGCGGAAATACCGCGACTACAAAGGCTTCCGGCGGAAGTGGAAACACCACCGCGCCTTCGGGGAAATCAACCGGAGAGATATTAAATATTTATAAAACAGCAATAAACAAAGTTAAGCTTAACGCAGCGGCCGGCTATTCAAAGAAGGAATGGCAGGAGTTGCCGGAGCTTGCTATAGGAAATAATGAAACCGTAAATAATTTCGTCCAGGAAAAAGCTGCCGAATATATGACTACTGCCGATGAAGTAAACCCGGAAATCAGCGCTAAGGGCTCAGAAGACGCAAAGAGGCGGTTCCCGGGCTGTACTCTTACTGATTTGTCAAAAATCCAAAAGGCAACCTGCGAGGACAAGGGCTCTTATTATAAGATAACCATTGTTATGCAGGACGACAATACCCCGTCTAAAGAAAAGAATATCTTAGGACAAATTACGAACTCGGTGCTTTATAAAGAGGAGATAGTTGAGGAAGTTGATAGCTTTAAGGTCGTTAAGATTAAATCTATGACTATTCTTTATAATGATTTTACCATAACATGCGAAATTACAAAGGACGGCAAATTTAGGTCTATGAAGCATTTTGCAACGGTTGACATAGCTGTAAGCGCTACTATATTCTTTATTCCGATGAACGGTACGGGAAAGCTGCTTAACCACTGCGAATACTACGATTTTAAGTATTAAAAAAACAAAGCCTGCCGAAAGGCAGGTTTTTTTATTGATTATATCTAACGGCTCTCGCAACAATAAACGATAAAACAGAAAGTCCGAAAGTGCTTTTCAAAGCAACGACACAGTCAAGCACAAGGTTATAGTGAGTGGTCGAATCTGTAAAAAGATAAATTAATCCTACCGCTGCCGATGCGATGACCAAAACGGTTAAAACCGGTATGTAGAATTTAATCAGTGTTGACGAAAGCGGTGTTAATGATTTATAATGTTCTCGAACCTTGTTAAGTAATTCAGCCATATTATCTCTCCTTGTTTAATTATACATATACGGGTTACTTTAATCAATGGTAAATAACGGAATGCGATTACAATCAGGAAAGGGGAACAGATGGCAGGCAGAATCGGTATATCCACCGCCTGTTTTTATCCGCTTGAAACGGAGAAATCATTACGGAGGATTTGTGAAAGAGGAGTAAAAAGCTGTGAAATATTTTTAAATACAGTATCAGAATTAGAAGATAGCTTCATAAAAGGCATCTCACGGCTGCTGACTGATAACGAAGTATATGTAACATCTTTGCACCCGTTCGCCTCCTTTGCAGAGTCATACGCTCTTTTCAGTTCATATAAACGAAGGTTTTATGACTCATTAGAGCTTTTAAAGCGCTATTTTGAGGTTATGAATACATTTGGGGCAAAGGTGCTTGTGATACACGGGGGAAAGTATTCGCTTTCTATACCAAAGGAAGAGTATTTTGAGCGATTCGGGGAGATTGCTCTTATCGGGAAAGCCTCAGGTTTAATTACGGCACAGGAAAATGTTGTTCACTATCTGTCTGAAAGCCCGGATTTTATGTTCGAAATGAGCGACGCACTCGGGGATTTGTTCAATATGGTTCTTGACATAAAGCAGAGCCTTCGCGCCGGGGTTTCTCCCGTTGAGTTTATTTCCCGTGTAGGCGAGGATATAGCACATGTTCACCTTAGCGACCACAACACGCAGCACGACTGCATCGCGCCGCTTTTGGGAGAATATGACTTTGCTTCTTTGTTTGATAAATTGGGGGATATCGGATATAAGGGAGATTATACCTTAGAGCTTTACAGCTCAAGCTATGAAAGCGAAGACGAGATTTTTGATTCGTGCGATAAACTGCGGCATCTTTACGAGAAAAGACTTGAAAATCGGTTAGACTGATGTTACAATACAGGAAATATCCGGAAAATTACTAAGGGGTGTTGAAATGAAATGTCCGTTTTGCGGTTTTGAAGAAAGCAAAGTAATAGACTCGCGTCCAACAGACGAGGGGGAGCGCATACGTCGCCGCCGAGAGTGTATTAGCTGTGCCAAAAGATTTACGACATATGAGATAATCGAAACAGTACCGATTGTAGTCGTCAAGAGGGACAAATCACGACAGGTTTTTGACAGGGACAAAATCCTCGGGGGAATGCTAAGGGCGTGTGAAAAGCGACAAGTGTCTATAGATACAATTGAAAAGGCTATCGATCAAATTGAAATGGAGCTTCAAAACTCACTTGACCGAGAGGTTAATTCCACCAGAATAGGCGAACTTGTAATGCAAAAGCTCAAAGAAATCGACGAAGTCGCTTATGTCCGCTTTGCCTCTGTCTACAGGCAGTTTAAGGATATTAACACATTCAGGGACGAGCTGAATAAGCTTCTTTTAGAAAACACTTAAGTAATTTGCGGATGTTTTGTGCCTTCATATGCAATTATCGCTTTAAAAACAGACCGAATCTCAAAGCTAAAGCAAGAGATTCGGTCTTAATTCAATTTATAAAAAACAGAATATTATGCTGCCTTTTTCGGGAAATCCTCCGGCGCAGCTCCCATCGCCCGGGCGGTAAACACTGCTACTTGTGTATTGTTAATGACCTCATCTTGATTAATAAAGCTGTTGCATCCGAAGACAAATAACGGAACGTCGGCACTTGAGTGAGAGGTACTCTCATATTCATAAGTGCTTCCGTTAAAGGTTATTTTGCCTGTCTCATGGTCCGCAGTGACTATTACGAGAGTTTCCCCGTCTCTTTCGGCAAAATCAAGAGCGGCGGCGATGGCATTATCAAACTCTATAAGGGAGAGCATCATGTCCGAGGCGTTGTTACTGTGAGAATGCTTATCGATATGAGCGCCCTCAACCATAAGGAAAAACCCCTCTTCATCATTATCAAGAAGCTCTATTGCCTTAACAGTCATTTGAGTGAGAGTCGGAGTATCCGAAGCTATTATACTTTCAGCCCACATATCGGATGTAAATTGACCGTAGCTTTTATCATTGGCAGTCAGCTCGTTCATTTGTGATAAGGTTGAAATATACTTCCTTCCATAGCCTTGGGTTGTGGGTTCATCATAAACACCCGCTGATTTACCCCAAATAAGGTCAATGGCGGATTCTACCTGTTGGCGTGCTATTTCATCGTTGCTGCTTCTGCTCGAGGTATGTGCGGAAAAAGCCGCGGGAGTTGCTCCGCCCGTACTGTCAGTGGTTACAATTCCGGTTTTTTTGCCTATTGAAATCGCATACTCGGTAAGAGAGATTGGGTAGCCATTAAGCGCAAGCGGGTCCGTGGGATAAACACCAATACAGCCGTTTATGGTTTTTTCACCTGTAGCCAAAGCTGTGCCGCCTGCCGCACTGTCTGTAGTAATGCCTCCAAAAGCGTAAGTCTTCGCCTTGCCTCTTAGAGGAAATGTTTCCATAACAAGGTTTACACCCGTCTCTGCCTTAGTTTTTTCAAGATGGTTTTCGCCCATTCCGTCGCCAATCATATATATTACATTTTTAACCTGAGCGGTTACTCTTGAAGGAGGAGTGATAGCCATAAGAGTCGAAATAAGCACTAAAAACGCAGTAACAATTGACACTATCTTTGAAAGCGGTGAACTGAATTGCATCTTCTCAATCCTTTCATTTTAAACTATATTTTATATATAAACTATTATCATAATAACATAAAATTGCCCCTAAAGCAACAGAATAATGCTTTAGGGGCAATTTCGTTGTTACTTTATTACTCTAACCTTTTTCACACAGTCAATTTCATTAATAACGTTTATTATGCTTTCCGATATGATGTTTTCGACATCTATAAGCGTATAAGCAATATTTCCCTTTGATTTATTTACTAAATTCTCAATATTTACATTTTCCGCAGAGAATGCTGCCGTCACTTTATTTATCATATTCGGAATATTATCGTGAATAATGGCAATTCTTGCACCGGTAGCTTTAGGAAGCTCTACATTTGGGAAATTAACGGAATTTGTAATGTTGCCGCTTTCCAAAAAGTCAGCCAACTGTAAGGAAGCCATAGCAGCGCAGTTTTCCTCGGATTCGGGAGTAGACGCGCCAAGATGGGGGATAGCAATTATGCCGCTTTGTTCTATTAAGGAGTCGTCGGGAAAATCGGTGGTGTATGCGGCTACCTTGCCGTCCTTCATTGCAAGGAGAAGATCTGCGCTGTTGACAAGCTCGCCTCTTGCAAAGTTCATAATACGAACACCGTTTTTCATTTTTGCAATGCTATCCGTATTTATCATATTTTTTGTATCCTTATTCAGCGGGAGGTGAAGAGAAATATAATCGGATTTTTCGATTAGTTCATCTAAATTGTTTATGTGTTTAATCGAATGGGAAAGATTCCAAGCCGCATCTACCGAAAGGAAGGGGTCGTAGCCGAGAACCTCCATTCCCAACGAGTGTGCCGCATTCGCAACGAGAACACCTATTGCGCCAAGTCCTATTACACCGAGAGTTTTTCCGTATATCTCGGGTCCGACAAATGCGCTCTTTCCTTTTTCAACAAGTCCCGCCACCTTATCGCCCTCGCCCTTAAGGGTCTTGCACCAAGCTATGGCAGGGACAATTTTTCTCGAGCTTAAAAGCAGAGCGCAGATAACAAGCTCTTTAACGGCATTGGCATTTGCACCCGGAGTGTTGAACACAACTATTCCGTTTTCGGTGCATTTGTCAATCGGAATATTATTTACACCGGCGCCTGCCCTTGCGACCGCAAGAAGATTTTTCGGAAGCTCCATATCATGCATGGCAGCCGAGCGCACTATAATGCCTTCGGGATTTTCAATATCGTCGCCGATGACGAAATTTCCGTTCTTAAATTTTGAAAGACCGTTCTTAGATATTTTATTTAGTGTTAATATATTAAACATAACTTAACTCCTTATAAATTCTCTTTTTCGAAATTTTTCAAAAACTCAACGAGTTTTTGAACTCCTTCGTAGGGCATTGCGTTATATATAGAAGCTCTCATTCCGCCTACAGTGCGGTGTCCCTTAATATTTACAAAGCCCGCTGCCGTTGCGGCTTTAACGAATTTTTCGTCAAGCTCTTCGTTTCCGGTTACAAACGGAACATTCATCAGAGAACGGTCCTCGGGAACAACGGTTCCCTTAAACAATTTGCTGTTGTCAAGGAAATCGTAAAGAAGGTTTGCTTTTTTCAGGTTTCTCTCCTTCATTGCTTCAAGACCGCCTAAGCCTTTTATCCAATCAAGTACGAGCTTGCAAATATAAATCGTGTAGCAGGGAGGAGTATTATAAAGAGAATCGTTTTCTGCCATTATTTTATAATTGAGCATCGTAGGAGTAATATCCCGAGCTTTGCCGAGCATATCCTCGCGGATTATTGCGATAACAAGTCCTGCGGGGGCGACATTTTTCTGAGCACCGCCGTAAACCATGGCAAATTTAGATATATCCAAAGGCTCTGAAAGAAAGCACGATGAAATATCGGCTATGAGCGGAATGTCACCGGTATCGGGAAGTGTTTTATAAACAGTTCCGTAAATTGTGTTGTTAAGGCAAATATAGACGTAGTCCGCATCCTTATCAAAGTCTTTACTAGTTGTCTTGGGAATATAAGAAAAGGTTTTATCCTTAGATGAGGCAACAGCTCTGACATTTCCATATTTTTTTGCTTCTTCATAAGCTTTCTTTGCCCACTGACCTGTAATAATATAATCAGCTTTGCCCGAGCCGTTCATAAAATTAAGCGGTATAGCGGAAAACTGGGCAGAGGCGCCGCCTTGCAAAAAAAGCACCTTGTAATTGTCCGGAATATTCATCAGCTCGCGAAGCAGTGCTTCTGCTTCTTTTATTATGCCATCGAAAAGCTTTGAACGGTGAGACATTTCCATAACCGACTGCTGTGAGCCGTGATAGTCAAGCATTTCTGCTGCTGCCGTTTTCAATACCTCCTCGGGAAGCATTGAAGGACCTGCCGAAAAGTTAAAAACATCTCTCATTATTATAACCCCTTTCAGAATATGTAAAACAAATTAACAAAGTTATACTATAAATCTATTCATTTTGTCAATACATTGTTACATAAATAACAATAATTTGCCGTTATGTACAAAATACATAACGGCAATGCAGGGGGTATTGTATTGAATTACGTTCTTTCTACACCAATTGTTATCTTTTCGCCGTTCACATCCCAATCCTTGACATATCCGCAAGGAATCTTACATGCGAGCTCATCTGCTAAAACGTCAAGGCTGATTTCATAGAAATTATTTTCAAAAACGGCTTTAAGAATCTTATTATCGGAAAAGCTTACTTTAATCCTGTCCATAACATTAAAGCCTGCTTCCTTACGCATTGTTTGAATTTTTGAAATAAGCTCTCTTACAAAACCCTCATCAATAAGCTTTGCGGAAAGCTCTGTGTCGAGCACAACGAACATATCCGCGTCTGAAACGGCAAAAAAGCCTTCAAGCTGATTAGTTTCAATAAGCAAATCCTCACGGTCAAGCACAATTGTTTCAAGACCGATATTCAGGCTAATGGAATTACTTTCGTCAAGCTCTTTTTTTGCCGAGTCCGGATTAAGGCTTGAAAGGGCTGTGCGAATATCGCCTAATTGCTTACCGAATTTAGGACCGAGCGTCTTAAGCTGGGGCTTAAAGCTGTAAGATATATATTTTGACGCATCATCAATATATTCTACCGCTTTTACATTTAGTTCATCCTTTACAATATCAAGAAAGCCCTCGGGTAATCTGTATTTCGCTGAAACGAGTATCCTTGAAAGAGGTTGCCTGTTCTTAATGTTTGCCCCGTTTCTTGCGCAGCGCCCGAGAACAACCGTTTTAAGCACCTCTTGCATGTTATTCTCCAATTCCTCATCAATTAAAGAGGGGTCAGATACAGGATAATCGCAAAGATGAACACTGATAGGAGCTGTTTTGTCAACCGAACAGACAAGGTTTCTGTAAATATCCTCCGACAAAAAGGGTATCATGGGAGCGGCTAATTTCGCCACAGTAACAAGAGTCGTATAAAGGGTCATATAAGCGTTGATTTTGTCCTCGGGTAAGCCCTGTACCCAAAAACGCTCGCGTCCTCTGCGGACATACCAATTACTCAAATCGTCTGTAAAGCTCGAAAGAGCCTTTGCCGCCTCGGGAATAAAGTATTGGGAAAGATATCCGTCAACGCAATCGATTAAAGTATTGAGCCTGGAAAGCAGCCATTTATCCATAACAGTGAGGCTGTCCTTGCATAGCTTGTGCTTTGAGGCGTCAAAGTTATCGATATTTGCGTACAAGACAAAGAACGCATAAGTATTGAGAAGAGTACCCATAAATTTACGCTGACCCTCGGTAACGGCTTTGGCATGAAAACGGTTAGGAAGCCATGGTGCTGAATTTGTATAAAAATACCAGCGAACGGCATCTGCCCCAAAGGTTGCTAAAGCATCAAACGGGTCAACGGCGTTGCCCTTGGATTTTGACATTTTCTGACCGTTTTCATCCTGAACATGCCCTAAAACGAGTACATTTTTATATGGAGCCTTATCAAATATAAGCGTGGAAATTGCAAGCAGAGAATAAAACCAGCCTCTTGTCTGGTCAACCGCTTCGGAAATGAATTCAGCCGGAAACTGTTTTTTGAATACCTCCTTGTTTTCAAAGGGATAATGGTGCTGTGCGAAGGGCATTGCACCCGAATCATACCAACAGTCTATAACCTCGGCAACGCGCTTCATCTCGCCGCCGCAATTAGCGCATTTTATCGTTACCTCATCAATATAGGGGCGGTGAA
>MWBL01000016.1 GCA_002069015.1 Firmicutes bacterium ADurb.Bin300
GCGGCTTATGCCCGCGTCTCCAGCGGCAAGGACGCGATGCTGCATTCCCTGTCGGCACAGGTCAGCTACTACAGCGCGTTCATCCAGCGGCATCCGGGGTGGCAGTATTGCGGTGTGTATGCCGATGAGGCGCTGACAGGAACCAAGGAAGCACGCGACGGTTTTCAGCGGTTGCTGACAGATTGTCGCAACGGCCAGATCGATCTGGTGATCACGAAATCCATCTCCCGCTTTGCACGCAACACGGTCACGCTGCTTGAGACCGTGCGAGAGCTCAAAGCGCTGGGGGTGGATGTTTTCTTCGAAGAGCAAAATCTTCACAGCATCAGCACCGATGGCGAGTTGATGATTACCATCCTGGCCTCCTATGCTCAGGAGGAGAGCCTCTCCGCCAGTGAAAACCAAAAGTGGCGGGTACGCAAAAGCTTTGAAAACGGCGAATATGAAGGTTTGGGTCTTATTCCCGGCGAAGTTGTCTCTTTTAAGGGAGCTATTGATTCAAAGCTAAAAATACCGCAGATAGGCTGGAACTCTCTTATTTTTTCTAAAAACAGGGAAAAAAGCCGTTTGTACAAGTATACCGATGAGGGCGCATATGTATATTTTGTTCACTCTTACTACGCAAGCTCTTGCGATGATTTCGTTTCTGCCTATACGCAGTACGGAATAAACATTACTGCCTCAGCCGAAAAAGGGAGCATATACGCAGTGCAGTACCACCCGGAAAAAAGCGGTAAAACGGGTCTGAAAATATTACAAGCGTTTTGTGAGATATAGGAGGGAGCTTATGCTTTTATTTCCTGCGATTGACCTTTACGACGGGGCGGCAGTCAGGCTTATTATGGGTGATTTTAAGAAAATGACCGTTTATAACCGTAATCCCGTCGACGCTGCTCTCGGTTTTAAGAATAGCGGAGCGACGTGTCTTCATATAGTTGACCTTTTTGGGGCAAAAACAGGCGTGCCCTCGTGTACCGATATAATAGAGAGAATTGTTCTCGAAACGGGGATGTTTGTTCAGACGGGCGGCGGTATAAGGGATATGAAAGCGGTTGAGGCTCTTATCAAATCGGGTGTATCTCGTATTATTATCGGAACAGCAGCAGTTATGGACAGAAGCTTCCTTTGTGACTGTATCAAAAGTTTCGGCAGTAAAATCGCGGTAGGAGCTGATATCAGGGACGGTCGTATTGCTGTTAAGGGTTGGTCTAAGGTATCCGATATTCCCGTTGACACCTTTTTCGAAGATATGGAAGCGCTCGCTGTTAAGACTGTAATTTGTACGGATATTTCAAAAGACGGAATGATGACAGGCACTAATATTGAGCTGTATAGGCGTCTTTCCGATAAATATTCATTCGATATAATAGCCTCGGGAGGGGTTTCAAGCTATGAGAATATTACAGCTTTGTTTGAAATGGGCGTTTTCGGGGCAATTCTCGGTAAAGCCTTGTATGAAAACGCAATTAGTTTAGAAAAAGCTCTTAAGGCAGCAAGAGGTGAAAGTATTGATAACTAAAAGAATTATTCCGTGTCTTGATGTAAAGGATGGCAGAGTAGTCAAGGGCGTCAATTTTAATGGACTAAGCGACGTATCCTCACCCATAACGCTTGCCCGATATTACAGTGAAAACGGAGCGGATGAGCTGGTTTTTTACGATATAACCGCATCATATGAAAACAGGTCACTGTTTACGGATGTTCTTTATAAGACAGCTGAAGCTGTTTTTATTCCTCTTACGGTAGGTGGCGGAATTAACAGTATAGATGATTTTGACAGGGTACTTAAATTCGGAGCGGATAAAGTAAGCGTTAATTCGGGAGCTATTAACAACACCTCCCTGATTACTCAAGCCGCCCGAAAGTACGGAAGACAATGCGTAGTTCTCTCTTGCGATATAAAAAGAGTAGGAGGAGAGTTTCATTTATTCAAAAACGGCGGCAGAATAGATACGGGCATTGATGCCTTAGGTTGGATAGAAAGATGTGTTGAAAACGGCGCGGGTGAAGTCGTAGTAAACAGTATCGATACAGACGGTGTTAAGTGCGGCTTTGATATTGAGCTGTTAGAGCTTGTACTCGAAAAAGTTAACGTTCCCGTTATAGCTTCAGGGGGCGCGGGAAGCAAAGAGCATTTTCTTGAGCTGTTTAAGTCTTTGCCGGAAATTGACGCGGGACTTGCCGCCTCCGTATTCCATTACGGAGAGATAAAAATCAACGAACTAAAGGACTTTTTGGCTGAGCACGGAATATATGTAAGGAGATAGATTAATGAATATAGATAAGCTGAAATTCGACAAAGACGGGCTAATTCCCGCTATTGTTACAGATTCAAGAAGCAAAGAGCTTCTGACTCTTGCCTATATGAATAAGGAAAGCCTTCAGATTACTATAAATGAAGGCAGAACCTGCTTTTACTCCCGTTCGAGAAAAACTCTTTGGAGAAAAGGCGAATCCTCCGGCAATTACCAGAACGTTGTTAAAATAACTGCCGATTGCGATTATGACGCTTTGCACATATCAGTAGATAAAAAAGGTCCGGCTTGCCATACAGGTAATGACTCTTGTTTTTTTTATAATGTTTTCGGTGAAGACTCGGATAAAAATATGTTTTCGATTGATTTGCTCGCAAAACTTATAAAAGACAGAAAGCAAAATCCCAAGGAGGGTTCCTATACCAATTATCTTTTTGAAAAAGGTCTCGATAAAATTCTGAAGAAGATAGGGGAAGAGTCAACAGAGGTCATAATTGCCGCAAAAGCGGGGGATAAGGCAGATACTATATACGAAATAGCTGATTTAGCATATCATATATTGGTTTTGATGACATTTTATGAGATAGAGTGGGAGGAGATTAAAGACGAATTAGCATCAAGGCATATAATAGATAAAAAAGTGAAACAAGAAAAAATGACATAAAATTGCAATATCATTTTGGTTGAAACAAAATTTTACTCATATTGATTTTTTTCTCTGTTACTGATATACTCAAAGTAAATAGGATGGTTTTCTGTATGAGTGTGTTTATATTGAAATATTTATGGGAAATTACTGAGATAATTCTTTTTATAACGATAATATTTTTGTTTTTAATATTTAATAAAACAAAAAACAAAAAATTATTCGGCGTTATTTTTTCGGTTTTTGCCATTATTCTTGTTTCTATGAGTTTATTTTGTGAATATTCTCCTCCGATAATAGAGCTTGTAGGTGGCAAAGAGCTTTCAGTGGAAGTATTCGAAGAATATCAGGACAGGGGTATTATAATTTGCGACCATGCCGGAAGAGTCGTTGACACCGAGGTAACAGCTGATACATTTGATGTTGATACTGATATTCTCGGTAATTACCATGTTACATACTCTTTTAGGTATAAAGGCCGCACTTTTGGTGCATCTCGTTTAGTCCATGTGGTTGATACGACTCCTCCGAAAATTTTGTTTGTCGGCGATGATATAATTGCTGTTGAAGCATATGAAGATTATCAAGAACCCGGATGTATTGCAATCGATAATTATAACGGTGATATTTCTCAAGAGGTTACTGTGTCTTATTCGGGTGACCGTCAGCGTGAGATATTAGCCAGCTATACCGTAACGGATTCGTCGGGTAACAAGGCAAATCTATTGCGTAAGATTGAAATCAGGGATATAACCCCGCCAAAATTAAGCTTAAAGGGTTATAAGTGTGAAGTAGTTATACGGGGCTCAAAATACAATGAGAAGGGCTGTAGTGCTTACGACAACTTAGACGGAGATATTTCCGCAAATATTGAGATATTCGGAACCGTAGATACGTCAACAATCGGGACCTATGTTTTAGAATACACAGTTGTTGATTCAGAAGGGAACGCTTCTTCGCTAACTCGCAGGATAAGAGTAGTTGAGCCGGAGAAAGCTAAAGGCAGCGTTATATATCTGACCTTTGATGACGGACCTTCCGAATATACAACAAAAGAAATTCTTAATGTCTTAAAAAAGAATAACGTAAAGGCAACATTTTTTATAATTAACTTTGATACGAAAGCAAAAGCGGACTTGATTAAGCGAATGCTTAACGATGGTCATACAGTGGCAATCCACGGCTATTCTCATGTTTTTGAGGATATATATCGCTCTGAAAAGGCGTTTATGCATAATGTCAATTCCCTTAGGGAAAAAGTTGAGGCACTAACAGGATACACACCATCAATAATGCGTTTTCCGGGAGGAAGTTCAAACACATATTCGGCTTTTAACCCCGGGATTATGACAACGCTTGTAGAATCGGTACAGGACGAAGGGTATATTTACTATGACTGGAACGTTGACAGCGGCGATTCAAACGGGAAAAAATACAATTCAAATGACCTGTTTATTAATGTAAAAACCGGGCTGAGAAAAAACAATAGAAATGTTGTTTTGATGCACGATATAACAGGCGGGGATATTAAGGCTAAGGCTGTTCAAAAAATTATTGATTACGGCAAAAAGAATGGTTATGTCTTTTTGCCCATTACCGAGGCTACAACCCCGGTAAGGCATATAGTTAGGAATTAAGTGCTATCCCGCTTTAATAAGAAAACATGGGCATATCCCTTAAGTAGGATATGCCCGTTTGTTTTGAAGTTTCGTTCGGTAATACAGAGCTTTAAGCTTTTGTTATTAACAGCATCTTGGTGTGCTCTGGTTTGAAACATCCTCAAGATTGGGCGGGAAAAATTCATCAATCGGGAAGCGAATCTTCTTAAATGCATCGCACGGGTCTTCGGTATCGCAGCAGCATTCCTTTGTAGGTACGCAGAAGTCATATGCGGGGATAAGCATCTGAACATCGCGTTGCAGTTGAATGATTGAGAATACACCGATGGTTACCCTGATTACCTTTTCTCCGATGGGTGGGCAGGTTATGCAGCCGTCAAAGCAGCGGCTGATTGAATTCGGTACGTTTATTTCGCCTTCACCAAGAGTATTACAGCAGTCGCATATACGGCAAATCTCGGCACTCAGGCATATCGGGTCTGCACACTGAACCTTAGCGCGTGGGTTTGTATCAACCATAGGCAGCGCTTCATCGATACTATCCTCTCTGTATTTTGAAGTAAAGATTTTAACGCTTCCTTCGCTTCCGTAAAGAATGCATTTTTTGTTGAAGCAGACTAAACCGCAAACGATTGTCACAGGACATCCGGGTGCTCCAATAAGGTCGCAAGTCACTTTAAGATAAAAAGTGAGGTCAACTGTATAGAACCCTTTATTAAACGGTACTTTCTCAACTTCGACAAGACAATTAAGTATTTCGCAGCCTCTGCATCTCACAGCACAGGCATTGTCAACAAAACGTTGACATGGCTCCGGAATGTAAAGTCTTAAATCTCTAAGACAGTCTTTATCCGCACATGAATCATATACTCTTTCGGTATCGATACATAAGGCTTCCTTGATGTGCGACGCATCAGGGCAGCAGTGTCTGTCTGACATGAATAATCCTCCTTAAATTATATTGAAGCAAAACTTCAATACATTTTACGGAGGATATTATTTTTTGTTACTGTATTTCATCAAATATTGTAATATTTCGGTATTTATACCTAAATTCTAATTTGAATGAAGTGAATCTGAAATTGCCTTAAAAAGAGAGATTTCATTATTAAACGGCAAATCACAGTTCAAATGCCACACCATAACTCCCCCTATCCCCGAATCATAAGCATAGGCGGTCTTATCATAAGTCATTTGATAGGAATTATAATATCTTGTTTCGCACTTATCCTCGGCAGACAAAGCGGGTCCGGTTACGAAATTTTTGTATTTACCGAGCTTATCGGCTTCAAGCGAATAGCTATACCAAAAAGCGCCTTGGTCGGAAGGTCTGGCATAAAAGGGGATACCGAGTGAAAGCTTTTTTCTTTCATATCCTTGTTCTATAAATGCTTCAATTGCCGACACGCCGCTTTCAAACGAGGAGTGGTTACCGAGAAAATCAAATTGGTCATATGCCATAATCTCAACCGCATCCAAAGAATCTATCGCTGAGCGGCTCAGGTCCATACACCAGCTTGCCAGGGCGGCTCCGAGTATCTTATCGGGCATATTTTTCTTTAATTCCCTTAAGAAATTGCCGAAGGCTTTTTTATGGTTAGACTTAATAGGGTACTCATAATCGAAATAAATTCCGTCAACTCCAAATTCGTTAACTAAAGAGATTACAGAAGCTACAAGCTTTTCTCGATTATCTTCAAAAGCCAAGGCATGTAAATCACCTTTGGCTATCATTTCATCCTCCCAACTATTAAATGTTCCCACGGCGTCGGGACCGAGCAGGTTTATGTGAATTCTTACTTGCTTTTTAAGCTGCCCCGCAAAGCCGCGAACATTTTCAATAACCTTTTTCAGCGCATCTTTGCCGCTTACGGTCTTATTGTCAACAAGGATATCGTTATAGATAATACTGCCCTCGCTGTCAAACGAAGTAAGACCGAATACTATAATGTCGGTGATTATATTTAGCGCTCCCGAATTGAAGAATTCTTTCTTATACACATCGGAACCCAAAGCGTATGATGTAACCTTAAATTCTTCTCTTCCTCTTTGTATAAAAAACGCTTCGGTAGAGGTGATATTGAATTGAGTATCCTTCTCAACTTCGGTAATAATTATTCTGAACCCGTTAGTTGTTATCGTATCAAAAGCGCAATATCTGTAAGAACCTATTATATCCTGTTCATAAACGCGGACATATTCACCATTCTTTTCGGCTTCGATTGCAAAGCTTCGTACCGAGCTTTCGGTGCCTTCGCTCAGAACTATTGTATTAACATCTGTCGGCTGCTCAAAAAGCACCTCATATACAGTGTTAACTTCGCCTGAAAAGGCGCCCATTTGAGCCTCGAGAGTCTTTGTGTCAAGAGTTTTATTATTAACCGAAATGTTCATGGCATTTTGAATCAGGTTAACATTAGCTTGGGGTGCCATATCTGTGTTTTCGCCGCAACCTGATAAGGTTAAAAAGGCAATACTTAAAATAAGGATAACCGAGATGTATCTAACTGACTTAATCATAAATTCACACCTTTGAAAGAGCTTGAGAAATGTCATTAATTATATCCTCAACATATTCTATTCCGACAGATAAGCGAATAAGGTCGGGCGTCACACCGCTTTTTGCAAGCTCCTGTTTTGAAAGCTGACGGTGAGTAGTGCTTGCGGGGTGAAGCAGGCAGGTACGGCAATCTGCCACGTGAGTGACAATGGAAGCGAGCTTCAAGCTGTCCGTGAATTTCTCCGCGGCCATTTGTCCTCCTGTTATTCCAAAGGAAATAACACCGCTTGTGCCGCCGGGCATATATTTTTTTGCTAAATCATAATATTTATTTCCGGGGAGTGACGGATAGTTCACCCACGAAATCTTGTTGCTGTCAGAAAGATATTTTGCTATTTGCAATGCATTTTGACAATGTCTTTCGACTCTCAGGAAAAGAGTTTCAAGTCCGAGGTTTAACAGGAACGAATTTTGAGGGGAAGGTACACAGCCTATATCACGCATTAGCTGTGATACAACCTTTGTTATATAAGCCGTTTCTCCGAAACGCTCGGTATAAGTGACTCCGTGATATGACTTGTCAGGAGTTGTAAGCCCCGGGAATTTGTCGTTTCGGGTCCAATCGAAATTACCGCTGTCGACTATTACTCCGCCGACGGTTGCCGCGTGTCCGTCCATATACTTTGTAGTTGAGTGTGTTACAATATCGGCTCCGAACTCGATAGGACGACAATTGACGGGAGTGGGGAAGGTGTTGTCTACAATAAGGGGAACACCGTGGGAGTGCGCAATTTTGGCAAGCTTTTCAATATCGAGCACCTCGAGTGTGGGGTTAGCAAGTGTTTCCGCAAAAACTGCTTTTGTATTCGGCTTGAAAGCACGGCTTATATTTTCCTCAAGGTCATCCGGATCAATAAAGGTGAAATCAATTCCAAGCTTTTTCATTGTTACGTTAAAAAGATTAAACGTGCCCCCATATATCTTTGAGCCGGATATAATGTGGTCGCCTGAAGAAGCAATATTAAAGATACTAAAGAATGATGCCGCCTGACCCGAGGAGGTTAAAACTGCTGCAACACCACCCTCAAGCGCGGCTATTTTTGCAGCCACGGCGTCATTAGTGGGATTTTGCAAGCGCGTATAAAAGTATCCGTCTTTTTCAAGATCAAAAAGCTGCGCCATTTCCTTACTGCTGTCATATTTGAAGGTAGTGCTTTGAATTATTGGAAGTACGCGCGGTTCCCCGTTTTTAGGCTCATATCCCGAATGCAGGCAATTCGTATTAAAATGATATCCTTTTTCCATTTATCCTCATTCCTTTCAAGTGCATAAGCGTTATTTCAAGCTAATTCTCGATAAAATGCGCCATTAAGGTGTGACCAACCTTTATAAGCCTTCCGGCTTCTTTTGCCGTTTTTTCATTAAATGTCCTGACATTGCTGCACTTTTCATCCTTTTTATGATAAATCATGTAGGGAACAGGGTCGCTTGCATGGGTTAATGTGACTATAGGGGTAGGATGGTCGGGAAGAGCCAATATTTTGTAATCATCATATTCTTCCAATCCTTCAATCAGTATTTTAAGGACTTTTTCATCAATCAGCTCTATTGAGCGAACCTTGTTCTCAGGTTCGTTTCTGTGTCCGCACTCATCGGGAGCCTCAATATGAATATAAGCAAGATCGCAGCCGTTTTTCAGCTCTGAAAGCGCTTGATATGCCTTGCCTTCAAAGTTCGTATCCAAATACCCTGTGGCGCCTTCAACGTCGGGGGCATTCATTCCGGCACTTTTGGCTATGCCCTTTAGAAGGTCAACGGCAGAAATTACGCTCGCCTTAAGAGCAAATTTATCGTAAAATGAAGGAAGTGAAGGTTTGGTGCCCTCTCCCCAAAGCCAAATTGAATTTGCAGGGCGCTTGCCCTCTCTTTTTCGCCGTAAGTTGACCGGATGGTCTTTAAGAAGCTCAAAGCTTTCCCTCATCATTTTTATAAGCTCCCCGGCGTTCTCACTCTTTGAGAGGAAATTTGTAATTGCTTTTCCGGTAATATCATGGGGAGGAGTTAAATTTCCCACTTCAAGAGTACCATTGTGCCAAATAAGGCAATGGCGATAGCTGACACCGCTGTAAAATTTAAATTTTTCGTTCCCGAAATGATTTTGAACCGACTGAATAATCTGTGCGGCGTCATCCGACGATATATCGCCTGCGCTGTAATCAACCATAGTCTTTTTGTCATAATCAGAATCATCGGAGAGGGTAACGGTATTGCAGCGAAAAACTATATCAGAATCGAGCATCTCTGCCCCGATGCTTACCGCTTCAAGAGGGGCGCGACCTGTATAATTTTCAGCAGGGTCATAACCTAAAACACTCATATTGGCAATGTCGCTGCCCGGTTTTAATCCGTCTGCGACAGTCTTTACAAGTCCCACCTCGCCTTTAGAGGCGAGTTTGTCAAGAAGAGGCTTTTTTGCAAGCTCCATAGGGGTTTTTCCGTTTAATGCAGGTACGGGATAATCGGCCATTCCGTCGTATAATAAGACTACATATTTCAACTGTTTATTCCTCTTTTTTACAAATTTAAATAATAATACAATGCCGCAGGAGCATTGTCAATTCCAAAGAGATAAAATCATTGACAAGCAAAACTATTTAATTTAATATATATGTGAAAATAATTCAAAAGGGGAACTGATATGAAGCTGCCTATTGCTCTTCAGCTTTACTCTATAAGAAATATTGCGGAAAATAACTTTGCCGAAGCCCTTTTGGAAACGAAAAAACTCGGGTATGACGCAGTCGAATATGCCGGATTTTTCGGTATTTCCCCGAACGAAGTAAAAAAAATGACCGAAGACGCGGGACTCGCTCCGGTCAGTGCACATGTGCCTTATTACGATATGCTAAGGGAGCCTGAAAAGGTTATGTCCGATTGTGCAGCTGCCGGGTGCTGTTATGTCGCAGTACCTTATCTTACCCCGGAATGCAGACCCGGAAGCGAGGGGTTTAGTGAAACGCTCAAGGGAATTGCAAAAATTGCACGAGCCGCAAAAAGTGCGGGGCTTACATTGCTATATCACAATCACGATTTTGAGTTTATGAGAATAAACGGCGAATATGCCCTTGATATACTCTATAATACTGTCCCCGCGGATTTGCTTATGACTGAAATCGATACCTGTTGGGTAAAAGTAGGCGGCGAAAATCCCGCAGAGTATATAAAAAAGTATACAGGGAGAACCCCTTTGGTGCATCTTAAGGATTATGTCAGTTCAGGTAAAGGCGGGAAAATGTATAAGCTAATAGGGATAGATGATGACGATAATGAAAAGGCATCAGACTTTGAATTCAGACCGATAGGATATGGTTGTCAGAATTTCAGCGAGATTATAAAAGCTTCGGAAAATGCGGGAAGTGAATGGGTAGTAGTCGAGCAGGACGAACCCTCCTCCGGCAAAACTTCGCTGGAGTGTGCAAAAATGAGTATAGATTGGCTTAAAAACAATATTACTTAAAGCCGCCGCTTTTAATCAGTTCATCATTGTAATTTGTTCGTCAAATAATCCGTCCGCTTTTTGCTTGGCTTTATGTTCCGCAAGACGGACGGAAATTTTATCGGCGGGATTGAGTAAATGGCTTACCGAAACATCATGGTTAAGGGTGTCAACTATATACGATAAATACTTGCTCATATCAACCTCACAGTACCATTCCCGAGAAAGAAGGTCCGGATTGCGGTAAACGAGGTTTGTGGTGAACACCTTCGTAAATATGCCCGCTTCATATGCCTCATCAAAGGTTTTAAGACCGTTGCAAAAAAGTCCGAAGCTTGTACAGATAAATATTCGGTTTGCATTATGCTCTTTTAGTTTGCCTGCGACCTCGAGCATTGAATCACCGGAAGAAATCATATCATCAATAACGAGGCAGTCCTTTCCGTCAAGATTTGCCCCTAAGTATTCATGTGCCAATATAGGGTTTCTTCCCTGAACAACGCGTGAATAATCGCGTCGTTTATAAAACATACCTAACTGTAGACCCAGCACGGTTGAATAATAAATGCATCGGCTCATTCCGCCTTCGTCAGGAGATATTATCGTAAGGTGTTCGGGGTCAAATCTGATATTAGGGACATTTTTCGTAAGAGCTTTTACCATTTGATAAGTAGGCTGAACATTTTCAAAGCCCTTTAGAGGAATAGCATTCTGGACGCGCGGATCGTGCGCATCGAATGTAATTATATTTTCAACGCCCATACGACAAAGCTCCTGAAGAGATATTGCACAGTCAAGCGACTCTCTCCCGGAGCGTTTATGCTGCCTGCCCTCATAAAGCATAGGCATAATAACAGTAATTCTTCTTGCCTTTCCACCAATTGCGGATATAGCTCTTTTCAGGTTAGCAAAATGGTCGTCGGGACTCATAAAGTATTCTTTACCGTACATCAAAAATGAAATACCGTAATTGAACATATCACAAACTATAAAAATATCATAACCGCGAACACTTTCATGTATAACAGCTTTACCTTCGCCCGTACCGAAACGGTTAAAGGTAACGTCAATTATGTATGAGCTTTTCTGATAACCTGAAAACGCCAAATTTGATTTGTGCTCACTGTCGCGAGCTTCTCTCCAGTTGACAATATACCTGTCAACTTTTTTACATATATCCTCGCAACCGGGGAGAGCGATTATTCCCAACGGACCGAATGGGATAGTGTTTAGCTCATCTGAAATCTCGGCCACTTTTCTACCTCCTTGGCTATTTTCATTCCCACAATAAGAATTGTATTATCATTCTACTACATTTTGCGTTTTTTTCAAGGAGAAATCCATATTTAGTTATTTGTTTTTTTAAAAAACCTGTTAAAGAGAAAAATCCTCCTTCGAAAACTCGGGTTTTTCCGGTTTTTGACGAGGTTCTCTTTTTAACGGGTCATATTTATACTTTCTGCACCTTGAATTTAATAGCATTACTCCTTTTTTAATACAAAGTACATTTGTGCCGTCAGCAGTTGTTCTGCCGTATGTGCAATATCGGCACTGCGGGGGTATTCGTAATTCGGATGGGCTGTTCAACTTCATCATTCCCTTTCATTAGGGTATATTTTACCACTTCTCTCTTTTATTTTCAACATCCAAAATAAAAACCGCGCACATAAGAATAAGTAAAACGGATGCAGGTGTCGAAAAAGCAGAAAAAGCAATTTTATCAGGAATAATGGTTGAAGTGTCGGAGCTTATGTTAAATATATTCAGTATCTGTGAACAGATAAATGCCGATATAGCGGCACAAAGAAGTCTGAAAGTCAGCAGTTTTTTTATTTTTACCCCGCATTCATCCGCGTATGGTTTTATTTGACAGATAACCGCTATTCCTCCGAATGATAATAACGCCGCCAGCACGGGAAGGGGTAATACACCGGCGCAGGCGCGGCTTCCCGTAGAGATTTCGAGAATTCCTTTAAGAACAGCCGAATAGTAAGCGGTTATCCCAAGCGCATCCATAAGACCCGCAATACAGGAAAATGTAAGCACCCAACCGGCCACGCCGATAATTGATTTGGAAGCCTCCGAAACTGCCGAGGTAAATGCGTTTTTCTTAAAGAGATTAAAGTCAACAGTATTTTTTGACTTCTCTCCTTCAGACAAAAATCGCAAGACAATTCCGATTATCAAAGAGCTTAAGGCAACTGAAAAGAAAAGTACTATTCCGAGTGTTTTGTTTTTGAGCATCCCCGTTCCAACCGCAGTTATAATGAATGCGGGACCGCCGTTTACCGCAAAAAGCATCAGTCTTTCCGCTTCGTTTTGATTAATTTCATTTTTACGGAAAAGAGAGGCTGTTGTCATAGCACCGACAGGATAGCCTCCGATAAGCCCCATTAATATTGCCGGTAATGCGTTTTCATTCAGGTTAAACAGGAAGCGCAAAATAAAAGAGCATCCTTTTGCAAGAGGCTTTAATGCGCCGCTGTTAACTATGTAAGCGGACAAAACCAAAAAAGGGAACAATGACGGTAAAAGAGTTTGTAATGTTAAAGCAATTCCGTCTCTGATTCCGCTTGCAGCCTCTTGTGAATAAAATAAGAGTCCGAGTGCGGCTATTATAATAATTATTATTTTTGGTACATCTTTTAGTATCGATTCCGTCGTATTTTTCATAATATCTCCAAAAAAATGTGTCTTTCCGTAATATCTATGCTAAGTCAAACAGTAAATATTATAACGGAGATGATATGCGTGAGAAAAAAAGATATGGAAGACGGACTTGTGACGTTTCGAAGCTCGACAATCGAATTAAACGAAAACCGCTCCGCTGTTATAGACGGCTGTAAATTTATTATAAATTACGACGAAAACGGTATTGAGCTAAAGCTAAATCAAATTTGTGTAAGATTTACGGGACGCGACCTTGTAATGTCGTCGCTGATTTACGGTCAAGCGGTTATAACAGGGGAGATTTGCGGTATTGAATTTTTCAGCGTATGAGGTGTAATATGTTTTTAATAAAATTATTAAGACTTTTTTTAGGATATGTTGAATTTACGGCTACCGACGGCTTCAGTGAAAGATTTATAAATTTGTGCTCTCGCGAAAATATATTGCTTTGGAATATTGCCTATAAAGAAAGCTCGCTTACGGCATGCATAAAAGCTAAAGATTATAAGCGCATAAGAAGGCCTGCAAAAAATTCGGGCATGCATGTCAGAATTAAGCGTAAAAGAGGACTCCCTTTCGTTACTTTCAGACATAAAGCCCGCGTAGGGTTAGCGGTGGGTTTTATTGTATTGTTGATATTTGTCTGCTTTATGTCCTTAATAATCTGGGAAATCGAGGTTGTCGGGAATGTTGGAATAAGCTCCGAAAAAATACTTGAAATTATAAATGACGAAGGCATAAAGATAGGCACATTTAAGGGTAGTATAGATGCAACTTCGGTAGAAAAAAATTCTCTTTCAAGACTTCCCGGGATTTCCTGGCTTTCGGTTAATATCCTCGGCTCAAAAGTGCAAGTAGAGGTCAGGGAAACACAAAAGGGTCCTGATATTATTGACTTGAAAACACCTGTCAATGTAATAGCAAAAAAAGATGGGGTTATTAAAAAAATAGAGGTATATATCGGCAATAAAACGGTAGAAATAAACGAGGCAGTACTAAAAGGGGATTTGCTTATCAGCGGCGTTACCGTAAATAAAGACAATACGGAGGTCCTTCGTCATGCAGACGGAAAAGTATTTGCCGAAACAAAAACCGTTTTGTATGGTAAAGCCGAGATGCTTTATAATGAGCAAATCATCTCTACTTCGAAAAGCGTTTATTACGTAAACTTCTTTTCTCTTAAAATTCCATTATGTCTTAGAGGAGATAATTTTTTTTCCACAGATATTATGGTTAAGGGGAAAAAGTCAATTTTACCAATAGGAATAACAAGAGCCGTTCGCTATGAATATTCAGAGCCGGGTAGCGGACATACTCGAATTCGGGCACAACTGCTTTGCTTGCTTTCCCTTGTTGAATCCGAAAGAAAAGAACTTGAGGAGCTTGAAAGAAGCGGCGTTTCACGCTCGGTTATGCAGTCTGAAGCATCGGTAACAATAAAGGGTGAATACAAGGGAATCGAAAATATTGCCGAGCAAAGAGAAATATATGTGGAGGAAAAATAATAATATTTAAATATAAAATTATTTGTGTTATTTTAGTGACTTTAAACAAAATATATGATAGAATATAATATAAAAAAAATAATATTTTGAATTGAAAAATAATGTATGGCGGTTTTATATGTTTGAAAAAGTAGTCAGTTTGGACAGGCTCGAACAAGCCGTTTCACTTTTCGGCAGTTTTGATGAAAATGTAAAGATAGTAGAAAGAGCTTTTAATGTTGATGTTGTTACAAGAGGCTCGGAAATGAAAATCATCGGCGATGTCGAGGATGTTTCAAAAGCGGGACGAGCTTTTGAAGGACTCTTGATTTTAATTAACAAGGGCGAGGCGCTTACCGAGCAAAATGTGCGATATGTAATCTCTCTTGTCAACGAGGGAAACGAAGATAAGGTTTCGGATATTGGCGGAGATTGCGTTTGTATAACCAGCAAGGGAAAGCCCATTAAACCAAAAACCTTAGGTCAAAAGAAATATGTTGAGGCAATCAAGTCAAACACTGTTGTTTTCGGCGTGGGTCCCGCAGGCACCGGCAAAACCTATCTTGCAGTAGCCCTGGCAGTCACGGCTTTTCGCAACAAGAATGTAAACAGGATTATTCTTACAAGACCTGCGGTTGAGGCAGGTGAAAAGCTTGGATTTCTTCCGGGAGATTTGCAAAGTAAGGTCGACCCCTATCTTCGCCCTCTTTACGATGCTTTGTTTGATATGCTTGGCGCAGAAAGCTTTCAAAAACATCAGGAACGCGGAAGCATTGAGGTTGCGCCGCTTGCCTATATGCGGGGCAGAACACTTGATGACAGCTTCATTATACTCGATGAAGCTCAAAATACCACACCCGAGCAAATGAAAATGTTTCTTACACGTATGGGCTTTAATTCAAAAATAGTAGTAACCGGTGATATTACGCAGATTGACCTTCCGGACGGAAAACGCTCGGGTCTTGTAGAGGTTATAAAAATTCTTAAAAAAGTCGAGGATATCCAAACAATTACATTTACTCAAAAGGATATCGTAAGACATAAACTGGTACAGGATATTGTAAAAGCATATGAAAAATATGAGGAGGTAAAAAAGAGGAATGAACGAAAAGGTTAAAGTCATAATCAGCAACGAACAAAAAAAAGTTAAAATACCTACCGGAATTCGCATGCTTGTCAGGCGATGCTGTAATGCTATATTAATATACGAAAACTTTGGTAAGTCCGCTGAAATCAGTGTAACGTTCGTCGATGACGAACGCATACGGGAGCTTAACAGGAGTTATCGAAATATTGACAAGGTTACCGATGTACTTTCCTTTCCTCTTGGAGAAAACGGCAACTTTGATAAAAACAATGATACAGGAGCTTATATGCTCGGAGATATTGTAATTTCCATAGAGCAAGCAGTCAGTCAGGCTCAGGTCTACGGTCATTCCCTTCAAAGGGAAATCGGCTTTCTTACGGTTCATTCCATGCTTCATCTTCTTGGTTACGACCATACCGACGGTGGACTGCAAACTGTTCATATGCGTGAAAAAGAGGAGCTTGTGCTTACTAATTTAGGTCTGAAAAAGAACGACAGTTATTATATAGAAGAGGACGAATAATATATAATGGAACACTTAAATAAGCTGCTTAACAGCTTTATTTACGCTTTAAGGGGCATATATTACGCTTTTCGCTACGAGCGCAATATGAGAATACACCTCGTTTGCATGGCGTATATGTATTATTTCCTGTTCGTTTATGATTATTTTTCTGTTTCGCGTACCGAGCTTGCAATCATTTTACTCGCAAACGCTCTTGTTTTATCGTCCGAGCTTATTAATACTGCGATTGAAAGGGCTGTGGATACTGCAACAGATTCAATTAAGGAGTCGGCAAAAATTTCTAAAGACTGTGCCGCCGGAGCAGTACTAATTTCAGCTATTTTTGCGGTTGGCGTTGGTATTGCGATTTTTTGGCAGCCAAAGGCTTTTTCTGCGCTCTTTAGACATTACTCGGAAAAGCCCTATATGCTTATTGTTTTTGCGGCAAGCGTTATTATATTTACTCTCTTTATATTCAGTTATGATATTTTGGACGGAAAAAAGAAAAATGAAAGATAAAAAAACTGCTTTTATAGCAATAGTAGGAAGACCGAATGTAGGAAAATCTTCAATCCTAAATAAAATGTTAGGTCAAAAGGTCTCTATTGTGTCCTCAAGACCGCAGACGACTCGTTTTCGAATTACGGGAATTTTAACAGAGGGTGAAGTTCAACTCGTATTTACGGATACTCCGGGTTTTCACAAGCCCCGTACAAAGCTTGGCGAGAATATGGTTAAGGCGATAGGGGACAGCATTTCAGGAGTAGATGCCGCTCTTTTTTTAACAGAAAGCACAGGTGAAATAAAAAGCAGCGATCTTGATCTCCTGAATAGACTCAAAAACGAGAATATCCCTGTAATTCTTGCGATTAACAAAATAGATCTTGTTCCTAAAAAAGAAGAGCTTTTATCGAAGATTTCCGATTATTCCGCATTTTTCGATTTTTACGCAGTAGTTCCGGTGAGTGCTCTCAAAGGCGATGGTATAGATGAGCTTTTGGGAGAATTAATGAGTCTTGCAAAGGAATCCGATTTCTTTTTTCCGGAGGATGCAATTACAAACCAGCCCGAAGCGGTTATTATATCCGAGATAATACGAGAAAAGCTTTTGAACAGACTAAACGATGAAGTGCCTCACGGCATAGCCGTTTCAATCGAAAAACTCAGCGAACGGGAAAACGAAAATATTATTGATATCGAAGCCGTTATTTTTTGTGAAAAGAGCAGCCATAAGGGTATTATTATCGGCAAAAACGGAGAAACCCTCAAAGAAATTTCAACAAAGGCAAGAAAAGAACTTGAATATATGTTCGATTGTTCAGTCTTTCTTAAATGTTGGGTAAAAGTAAAGAAAGATTGGCGCAACCATCAGGGAATAATTCACAGCTTTGGTCTCGATTAACTTGAATTAAAAAACACTCTTTGGAAAACTTAAAAAGGGTGAGTTTTATGGATGAACATGAACTGTGGATTAAGTTTACAAAAGACGGTAAGCTTGAGGACTATTTAGAGTACCGCCGCCATCTTGAAATGAACGCGAATATGGATTTAGGGAGAAACGATGAAGTTCAACACAACGGGCTTAGTGATAAAGGTTTTGGATATAGGTGAGTATGACAGATTAATTACCTTGTTAACCGCAGATAAAGGTCTTGTCATCGCATTATGCAGGGGCGTCAGGCGAGTAAAGAGCAAGCGGCTCGCAGCGTCGTCGCTCCTTACATATTCCCGGGTTACTCTTTCAGAAAACAAGAACGGATATGCTCTTATTGAAGGAGAGCCGACAGAGGTTTTTTTCGGTTTAAGAAGCGATGTTGAAAAGCTTGCCCTCGCTCAATATTTTTGTGAGCTTTTTTATGAATTTGCGTCTGACGCATCAGAATCGCAAGAAATGTTAAGCTTAATACTGAATTCACTTTATTTATTGTCGAAGGGCAAAAAGTCCGAATTACTTTTAAAATCAACAGCAGAACTTAAACTGCTTTCTTTAACGGGATTTATGCCAAATCTTGTTAACTGCCGTAATTGCGGTGAGTATGAAAGCAAAACAATGTCTTTCGATTTATTAAACGGGTCCTTGTCTTGCTGCAAATGTCCGATAAGTGAAGGCTCGGTTGTTTTACCGCTCTCTTGTGTTCGCGCATTAAGACACATAGTATATGCACATTCTGACAAGCTTTTTTCTTTTTCGATTTCAGAAAAGGAGCTCAAGCTCTTGTCTGAAACAATAGAGAAATATTTGCTTGGCATTACGGGAAGAAGCTTCAAGTCTTTAGATTTCTATAACACATTTTATAAATAATAACTTTTATTTAAGGGTGGAGCATCAATTGAATTCAGGAGCCGACAGACACCATTCAGCCTTAGAGCTTGACAAAATTTTATCTATGCTTTCTTTGCGCGCCTGTAATGACGATGCAAGAGAGCTTGCTTTGAGCATTAAACCCGAAACTACTCTTGAGCTTTCGCAATCGCTGTTAAATCAGACCGAGGAAGCCTATAAACTCCTGGCGCATTTTGGAGGTCCCTCTTTCGGAGGATTAAAAAATGTAAACAATTCTCTTGCAAGAGCTTACGCGGGAGGAGTTCTTTCAATGAAAGAGCTTCTTGATATTGCAGGTGTTTTACGCGCTATTCGTTCTCTTAGGGAATGGCGTGAGCACAACGGTGGGGATAAAGTCGGAATTGACGCTTATTTTTATGCGCTCACTCCAAACAAGTTTTTGGAGGAAGGCATTTTATCGGCAATTCTCAGTGAAGATGAAATGAGTGATAATGCATCCGCTGAGCTCGCTTCGATAAGGCGTAAGATCAGGGTACAGGAAAACAGTGTCAGAAGCCAGCTTGAAAAGATGATTAAGTCACAGTATTACAAGGCATATTTACAGGATGCTATCATAACTCAGCGAAACGGCAGATATGTAGTTCCCGTTAAAAGCGAACATAAAGGAAATGTGCAAGGACTAATTCATGATACCTCCTCAAGCGGGCAGACTGTTTTTGTAGAACCTATCGGGGTTGTTGAGGCTAACAATGAAATCAAGGTCTTAAAGGGTAAAGAACACGACGAAATAGAGAGAATTCTTGCCGAATTATCGGTACAGGCCGGCGCATGTAATGAGGATTTAAAAAACAGCTATGAGTGCGCTATAGAACTAAATATCATTTTCGCAAAGGCGCAGTTAGGCTATCAAATGAAAGCCTCCATTCCTGTTCTTAATGACAAGGGAATTGTTAATCTGAAAAAAGCAAGACATCCCCTCATTGACCCTAATCTTGTAGTCCCGACAGACATAAGACTCGGCGAGGATTTTGACACACTCATTATTACCGGTCCTAATACGGGCGGCAAAACGGTCTCAATCAAAACATTGGGATTGCTAACCCTTATGTCAATGTGCGGTCTTATGATTCCCGCATCGGACGGAAGTACAGTATCTGTATTTGACCATGTTCTTGCAGATATAGGCGACGAACAAAGTATAGAGCAGTCGCTTTCAACATTTTCATCACATATGGTCAACATAGTTAATATATTAAACATTTCCGATTCCAAATCTCTTGTGCTTATAGATGAGCTTGGGGCAGGAACGGATCCCGTCGAGGGAGCCGCCCTTGCCATATCATTATTGGAAGCTCTGCACGCTTCGGGAGCAAAGGTTGCCGCAACTACCCATTATGCCGAGCTAAAAGCATATGCTCTTGAGACCGAGCGCGTTGAAAACGGATGCTGTGAGTTTAACGTCAAAACATTGCGCCCGACATTCAGACTTCTTATAGGTCTTCCCGGTCGTTCAAACGCGTTTGCAATATCCGAAAAGCTCGGTCTTAACCCCCGAGTGATAGAAAGGGCTAAGGAGCTTGTTTCATCAGAAAATGTGAATTTTGAAAATATGGTTGATAACCTTGAAAAAAACAGGCTCGAGGTAGAGGAAAAAATAAAAAGTGCTCAGCTTCAAAAGCTGCAAGCCGAGCTTGACAGGGACAAGGCAAAAGAGATTGTCAAAGAAGCACAAGCCATGCGCGATAAAGAGCTTGAAAAGGCGCGGGGAGACGCACTCAAAATTGTTGAAAACGCTAAAAGAGAAGCGGGTATGCTTCTTTTTGAAATTGAAAAGCTGAAAAAAGAAGAACATAACACAAGGGATGCGGGAGAGCTTGCAAGGCGTGCGAAGAGGGAAATAAACAAGCATTTAGCCGCTATTGATTCTGCTGTAAATCCGATAGTACAGTCAATTGGGCAAGAAGATTATGTTTTACCGCGAGAGCTGCTTGTCGGCGACAGAGTATACTGCACAACGATAGGCAGTAATGCCGTTATCAGCGGAAAAAAGGATAAAAAGAATACTTTTGAAATAACAGCCGGAGTCTTAAAGATGCGCGTAAATGAAAACTCACTCAGATTGACAGAAAAACCCATCGAAAATCAGGCTAAACAATCAGTTTCTAAACCGATTAACAGCGAAGGCCGCGCCTTTATAGATGTTTCGACTCGATGTGACCTTCGAGGATTGATGGCAGAGGAGGCTATAATTGCTCTTGACAGCTTTATAGACCACGCATTTATGAGCGGTATCAAGGAGATTACTATAATTCACGGCAAGGGAACAGGAGCGCTCAGAGCGGCCGTACAAAGGCATTTAAAGGAGCATTCCGGGATAAAAACCTTTCGCTTGGGCAGATACGGAGAGGGAGAAAACGGCGTAACTATTGCACAACTCAACTAAATCAAATTGGAAGGGATAAAATGCAGCAGCAAAATTCCGAAAGAAAGGGTTACAAAAAACTCTACATTTTTCTCGGTGTTTTTCTTGTAATAGGTATAATAGCTACCGGGGTGCTTTCAAATATATTATATAACAGCGCTCTTTTACGCGGCGGAGTTGTAAGGCTGCTGCCTGCGGATAAATCGGTCTCTCTTAAAGATGTCCTTAACGGTGTTAATGAGGCGGGGGAGAAGAATACAGGGGTAAATGAAAGGCTTGTTAAAGAGGCGCAAGCGTGTTCAATTACCGGCTTTGACGGCTTATCCTTACACGCTTACCTTTTGAAAAACAAAAGGCCCGGCAATAAGTATGCCGTTATTTGTCACGGATACACGGGAACGTCATCCTCGATGATGAGCTACGCTTTTAAATTTTACGATATGGGCTTTAACATTCTTTTACCGGACGCAAGAGGTCACGGAAAGAGCGAGGGCGATTATATCGGTATGGGCTGGCCCGAAAGATTGGACATAGTCGATTGGGCAGAGTATTTAACAGCGGTTAATCCGAATGCCGAAATAATTTTGTTCGGTTTATCAATGGGCGGGGCAACGGTTATGATGGCATCGGGCGAGGATTTACCCCCGAATGTAAAGTGCATTATTGAGGATTGCGGCTACAGCAGTGTATGGGAAGAGTTTTCGTTTCATATGGATAATACATTAAAAATTCCGAAATTTCCGCTTCTTTATACTACTTCCCTTGTATGCAAAATGAAAGCAGGTTACACATTAAAACAGGCAAGCGCTGTAGAGCAGGTTAAAAAAAGCAAAACACCTATTCTTTTTATCCACGGGGATAAGGATCAGGTTGTTCCGTTTGAAATGCTTAACGAGGTTTATAATGCAGCCGGCTGTGAAAAGCAGAGGTTTATTGTAAAGGACGCAACACACGCAATGGCAGCTTCTGTTGACCCGAGCGGCTATTGGTTTACAATTCAATCATTCATATTAAAATATATATAATTATTCGTAAGGATATATAGTTTAAGGGAAGCGGCTAAGCCGCTTCCCTCACTTGTTTAGTATGAATTATAAGTTATCCTCGTTTTCAGGTATGTCTGCTTCTTCATTTAAGGTTTCAGCTTCTGTTTCTGTTGCTTCTTCCTTTACTTCGATATTATCGGTATGTTTTTGCTCTGTTATTTCTTCTTTTAGCTCATAAGCTGGATTTTCGCTTATTGATTTACTTTCATGATTAACAGTCGGTGTTCCGAAGCTTTGATTTAGAGGCGGACTTTGAAAGGGAGGCGCAGGGGGAGGGGGAGAGGCGAAGTTTCCCGAAAAATGATTTGTGCTATTGTAAGTTGTAGTTTGAAACGGACCGTTAGGATTGTCGGGAGAATACCAATCCGTTCCGAATGACGGAAGCTCCTGTGGAGAAATTTTGCCTTCATTGATAAGATCTGCGCGGCGGCACGAATAAAACTCCACAATCGAAGCTTGTAAGTAAGGCTGTACATAAAAAACATAGAGCAATCCAAATGTGAATGAACTAATAATTATCCAGCCGAGGAAGGACAGATACATTACAAATAACTCTCCCCAGTGGTTTTTCATTAGCATTTTGCTTAGCTGTTTTGCTCTGGTTGATGATATAGAGGAATCTGAAGCGAGGATTTGCGGCACTAATGCATATTGAAACGCTTTAATTATTCCCGGAATTACAAAAAGCAATGACCACAGGAATATTGAAAACCCGACCGCTATTGTAACAAATATTACGTTGCCCCAGTTTCCCTCCTTGTATGGAGAAAAGACTTCGGTTGCAGTCGTACCCAAATCTCCTCTGAGCTTCATAAAATACTTGTTGTATCCTACTTGTAATACGGGTACAAATAATAACCCAATAACTAAAGACAACGCTGAATACGCTAATGATAATGGCAGAAGGCTTTCCTCAATATAAGAAAAATCCCATGAGTAAAATTGTGCATAATTCGACCCTTCAAAAATACTGCCAAGAATGCCGAGGATAAACGAAGGTAAAAATGCAATTACCGTTGCTCCTATTGAGCCGCTGTAATTCTTCTTAAAGTTAAGCTTAGCGGCTTCTTTCATTTTCGCACGAGAAAACATAAACCCACTCCTTCTGTTAATATAATTTTTAGCCTGATGCTTTAACTCTGTAAACCTTGACTGCGTGAGAAGGAACCTTTGCGCTGATTTTGTCTCCTACCGTAACAACGTTTTTATCCCACAAGTCTCTTACAATATAAATAGAAGACTTTGGAAGATCGTTATAAGAGTCGTTGTGGATTTCGTCAAAGGATATACTCATATCTTTTTCACTGCCGCCTTTGTTGAAAAAGCATACGGCAAGCTCCTTATTTGCCAGAGGCTTTATGAGAATATCGCAAATACCGTTTGTCTTAATTCTCTTAGCCTGAATTCCTCTGACATCTTGGTCAATAGCTATAAGCTCTTTGTTTGTGAGAATTTTCAGAGTTTTATTATCTGTATCGGCTGTCCCATCCTCTTTAATGAAGCTTCTGATGTCATTTCCGAGAATCAGAGGGGCGGCCATCATACACCAAAGGGAGAAATGAGCAATATTTTCGTCAACAGTTAAGCTGCCGTTTCCGACCTCGAGCATATCCGGATCATTCCAGGCGCCCGGCTTTGCATACTTATACAGCCTTGTATTAAACTCATATATTGAAACTACAGAAAGCCAAAAAGCTTTTATATCCATAGTGGTGCGCCAAAGGTTTCCGGCTTTTTCGCCCCATTGCCACGGACGGTTTAGCCCCCATTCACATATGGAGTAGCAAATAGGCTTATTTTCCATTTTGTTTTTCTCGGCATACTGTGCCGTAGCTCTTTTTAATTCTCTACCCATATTACGGTATTGCCTGAAAGCGCTGTCCATCCTTGAGCCGACTGGATTGCTTATTTTTAGTGAATTTTCGCCCTCATTAAGATGTATTTTTACCTGCATTCTTCCGTCCGGCGTCATCGCCATGGTTGAAGGGAAGGTTAGCTCGTATTCTTCAGAGCCGTTAACTTTTACTACGAGAAACTTCTCCCAAGTGCCGCCCTTTCTTATTCCTATTGTCAGGGTATATTCTCCGTCACAGGGAATTTGAATTCCTGATAATTGAATGTAACCGTTGTTCGAAGAAAGTCCGGTAACATATGAACCGCTTTTCAGTTTATTCGTTTTTACAACTCTGATGCCTGCGCTCAATTCGCAAAACTCTGCCGCTTTCTCCAAAATTGAGTTACCGTTTAAGTCTGAAATGGAAATATACTCTATATTCGGAGCGGAGGCGGGGATAACCTTGTTATGACAGAAATCATATTTAAAGTATTCAATTCCCCATTCGGCAAAGGTATCAGCGTCTATTGCTTCCTTACCCAAGCTTGCAGGCAAATCCTCGCATGTTAAGGTTCCGTTTGAAGTATAAATGCCGACTTTCAGACCCAGGGCATTTATTTTTTCTACAAGAGGCTTTATGCCTGAGGGAAATCTCGTCAAATCACCTTGCAGCTTTCCATCGGCTGTACGAAGGGAGGACTGCCAGCAATCATCAAGATTAACATAATTGTAGCCCGCGTCACTTAATCCGGATATCTTTATGGCCTTAGCTATATCATAAATCAAATCTTCATCAATTGTATTACGAAATGCATTCCAGCTCGACCAGCCCATAGGGGGCGTCAAAGCCACATTGTTGTCATATTTCTCAATTTCCGGGATATGTAGCTTTACAGCCGAAAAAGCTCTCTTTACTGTACATACGGGGCAAAACTTTTTATTTTTTACCGCTTTTAGAGCCGCTATCCCCACACCGGCTAAAGCCGCAGACGAAAACGCCTTTTTCAGTGTTCCCATAATATATACTCCAGTCAGTCTATTTTTAACACAATATACCACAATAAGTAGAAATTATCAATATATTACAAATACTTGTAATAATTATTACGATATGATAAAGTGTTTTTGGGGGTGTGGTATGTCCCGAAATATAAAAATCGAAACCTCGAAAAAGCTGCTTGATGAAAACGGCGAGCTGAGCTGCGCAGGCTGGGCAAATCACCTTATACTTGAATATAACCCTGAAAACATAAGGGCAAATAAGCTTCGGATAAAAGAATGGGATTATTACCTCATAACAAGCTCCGAGGGAAATTATGCTTTATCTTTTTGCATAGCGGACAACCGTTATATGGGTCTTGTTAACGCCGCTGTTATGGATTTGAATACAAAAGAAAAATTTGATTTTTTAGAGCCTCTTATTTTTCCGATGGGCAGTTTAAAGCTCCCGCGAACAAGTGAAACGGGCAACATTGCTTTTAGGTCAAAGCATTGTTATTTTCATATTGATAAAACTAAAAATATCACTCATATATACTGTAAATTTACTCGTTGTTATATGCACAGCGATTTTGAGGCAGACATTTTTCTTGAGAAGCCGCCTTCAGATACAATGGTAATAGCAACGCCGTGGGCAACCGATAAAAAGGCATTTTATTATAATCAAAAAATCACCTGCATGAGGGCAAAAGGCTATGCAAAAATAAAAAGAAAAGAATATGTATTTGACAACACAAAGGATTTTGGTATTCTTGACTGGGGCAGAGGCGTTTGGACATACGATAATACTTGGTATTGGGGAATAGGCAGCGGTAAGGTCAACGGAAAGGATTTTGGGTATAACATTGGATACGGATTTGGGGATACTTCTGCCGCATCTGAAAATATGCTGTTTTATGACGGGAAAAGCCATAAACTCGATTTAATTGATTTTGGCGTTGGCTTTGACGTAATGAAAAAGTGGCATATTACCTCAAACGATAACCGTTTCAAGGGCGAGTTTTTCCCCGAATTCAATGACAGAACCGATTTAAGTCTCGGCTTTGTCTCACAACGCGCCGATAAGCTTTTCGGCAGAATTAACGCAACAGCAGTATTAGACGACGGAACAACTCTCAACATCGAAAATATGCTCGTATTTCACGAAATTGTTCATAACAGGTATTAAGCAGAACATTTACTCCCGAACAAGCATATAATATATATTGTTCGGGGGGTGGCGTATTGAGACATTTCGGTAAGAGACATTATCCTTTAAAAGCAAAACGCTATTATCAAAAAAGCAGAATAATATCCTTTTTGTTTCGTTTTACGGCAGCAATTTTAGCAAGTTTTATACCGATAATTCTTCTTGATGCAAAAATCAGACCCATAGTCAATAATTCCGCTTCGGCTGTAATAAACGCACAAATAACGAGAATAATTAATTCAACGGTTATTGACACCCTCTCAAATGCAGGCTCGGAATATTCGGACTTTGTCAGGATTTCGTATGATTCAAACGGAAATATTAAATCACTTACTCTTGATAATGTGAAAACGAATTTACTCAAAAGCGTTGTTTCAAGCAATATAAATGACGCTGCCTCTAATAGTGATGTGCGGATTATGCGTATTCCCTGGGGGACGCTTACGGATATCGGACTTCTAAGCGGCAGGGGAAAGACAATAAAGCTGAAGATAACACAATTCGGTTACGCCCTTGTGGATATCAGAAGCGAATTTACATCAGCCGGTATCAATCAAACACATCACTGTATTTACCTTGATGTGACAGTAAAAGTTCACGGCTACATAGCAATCACACACATATCCACACAGGTGAAAACGTCACTTTTGATAGCAGAAACAATAATAATAGGAAATGTGCCTGACTCTTATTTCAATTTACAAGAGTCGGAGTGGCAGGGAGAATAAAAAATGGAGTTTACCGCCGCCGAGAAAAGGGCAGAGGATTTAAGAAACAAACTGAATTATTATAACGACAGATATTATCTGGATAATGAAAGCGAAGTATCAGATTACGAATATGACACCTTGATGCGGGAGCTAAGAGAAATTGAGAATGAATTCCCCGAACTTATAACACTCGATTCTCCCACTCACCGCGTTGGAGGTCACAGCGATAATACATTTACCCCGGTTACCCATACCGTTCCGCTTTTAAGCCTTCAGGATGCTTTCAGTTTTGAAGAGGTTTTAGCGTTTGATAATAGAATAAAGCAGCAGTTTCCGGACGCTGAATATATAGTTGAGCCGAAAATCGACGGTCTTTCCGTGGCACTCGAATATGAGCGGGGCTTTCTTGTTCGTGCATCTACAAGGGGCGACGGAAATGTCGGCGAGGATGTGACTGCCAATATCAAAACAATTCGCTCGGTACCTCTTAAGATTAATAATTCGCAAGCCGTGCTTGAAGTAAGAGGCGAGGTGTATATGCAAAAAAGCGTATTCGCTTCGCTTGTTGAAAAGCAGGAATTGAACGGGGAAAGAGCTTTTAAAAACCCGAGAAATGCCGCCGCGGGTTCACTCAGACAAAAAAAACCAAAGGTTACGGCATCTCGAGAGCTTGATATTTTTATTTTCAGCATCCTGCGCCACAGTGGTGAGGATTTCGGAACAGACAGCGGTTCGCTTGATTATCTTCTCTCACTTGGTTTTAAGGTTATCCCGTTTTATAATAAATTCTCAAAAATTGAAGATGTAATAACCGAGCTAAACAGGATAGGCGAAATAAAAATATCCTTACCCTTTGAAATTGACGGTGCTGTTATTAATGTCAACTCTTTTTCGCAACGAGCCGCTTTGGGCAACACCTCAAAAGCTCCAAGATGGGCAATAGCCTTTAAGTATCCGCCGCAGGAAAAAGACACCGAGCTGCTTGACATTGAGATTAATGTGGGCAGGACAGGAGTTTTAACCCCAACAGGGATTTTTTCGCCTGTTATTCTTGCCGGAACAAGCGTCAGCAGAGCCTCTCTTCATAATGAAGATTATATAAACGAAAAGGGAATAGCTATAGGTGATATAGTAAAAATAAGAAAAGCGGGAGATATAATTCCCGAGGTTGTTTCGGTTGTAAAGAAAAACGGAAAAAACCCCGTATTTACATTGCCATCCGTTTGCCCCGTCTGCGGTGCGCAGGCAATACGGGAAGAAGGAGAGGCGGCTAAACGCTGTATAAATACGAGCTGTCCTGCTCAGCTTTTGAGAAGCCTAATTCATTTTTGCTCAAGGGATGCTATGGATATTGAGGGTTTAGGAGAGGCTATATTGGAATTGACAGTAGAGAATAAGCTGATTAAAAATCCTGCCGACATTTATACAATGACTGTTTCAGAGCTTAAGAAGCTTGAAAGATTAGGCGAAAAAAGTGCTCATAACATTGTTTCAGCAATAGAAAAATCAAAAAGCAATGACGTATCCCGACTTGTATACGGACTTGGTATACGTCACATAGGTAAGAGGGCCGCCGAACTGCTTTGCCGTCGCTTTAATGACATAGATGGTATTATAAATGCCTCACGTGAAGAAATTGCAGCAATAGAGGGATATGGTAATATTATGGCACAGTCTGTTTCTGACTTTTTTTCTGAAAAACAGAATTTGGAGCTAATTGAAAGGTTTAAGAAATACGGACTAAACACTAAATCTCTTTTTTATGTGCTTGACAAGCGTTTCGATTCTATGACCTTTGTGCTTACCGGGACTTTATCGACAATTACAAGACAGGAGGCTTCAGAAATCATTGAAAGCCTTGGGGGTAAAACGGCTCAATCGGTCTCTAAAAAAACATCCGTAGTTGTTGCGGGAGAAGCTGCCGGAAGCAAGCTTGATAAGGCAAGAGAACTCGGCATTAAAATAATAGACGAGGATGAATTCATAAGACTTACAAGAAAGTGATTGCTTTTTTGTTAATTATTACGATTTGCATTAAAAAGGAACTTGTGTTACAATAAATATAGTAAAAAAAATAATAAAAAAATGTATCATATTTCTTTAGTCTATTGCATGATGAAATATGGTTTTGGAGGATTTTATGAGTGAAGTTGATAAGTCTGCCGTAACGGCAGAAGACAAAAACACAACGGTCTTGTCAAATCCTAAAAGCATTGTTTACAGAAACAGGAGATATGTCGGCACAAAGGAAACCTTAGCATACATACTTTATGATGTTTCGGCAAGCTTTAACATCGGAAAATATTCAACAAGATATATTTATGACGTTATTTTAATCGACTTCAAATATCTTGTTATATTAAATCTTTTCGGCGGGATTTGGGACATAATTAATGATACGTTCATCGGCGTAATTGTTGACAGAACTCGAACAAGATACGGCAAATTCAGGCCTTATCTGTTGTTTTTAGTTCCGCCGCTCACAATTGTCGGAATGCTTTATTGGTTTATACCTGTTTTTTTTCCTGATACTTCTGCGCTGTATCTTCCTAAATTTATCTTTTATTTTATTTTGTCGGTAGTCCAGGAAACAGCGGGTACGTTTACGGGTATGGCTTCGGGCGGACTACTTGCTACCATAACACCCCATCCGATTGACAGAACAAGACTAATTACAAGCGCGCAGCTTTTATCCGGTTTATTCGGTGAAAAAGTCCCCGAGCTGCTTATGGGTCTGTTTATTGACCTTATCAACCACAAAATAGTCAATTGGAGTTTTCGTAACCTTTATATGACAATGGGCATCTTTACGGCAGTTGTAAGCTCTTCCTTAGCTATCTTCTTTTTTATAATGTCAAAGGAAAGAGTTATGCAATCCATCGAAAAACCGAGTATCAAAATGGGGTTAAAGTCTATTCTTAATAACAAGCCTTTACTCTTAATTACACTTTCGAGCTTTTTATCGTCATTTGCAGTTTCAAACTCACGCTCGGATTATTATATTGACGTTCTGGGCACAGCTTCGGTGACAACAATTGTCGGTATACCCGGTGCATTGGTATCTCCCTCGAGCTATGCGTTCGTCCCGTGGGCGAGAAAAAGGTTTTCAACAAAGGCTATATGGGTTTTTGAGGATATTTGGACCGATATGTGCTGGCTGTTCGTTTTTGTAGTCGGGCTGATAAATAAGAATTATCAAAAATTCTGGGTCATGGTCCCTGTTATTACTATTGAAGAAACTCTTGAAATGATGGTATACGGATTAAGGAAGGTCGTTCCTACCGAAATGAATAACGAGGCAATGGATTACTGTGAATGGAAGAACGGATACCGAACAGAGGCAATGACGGGAGTTGCAAGATCTCTTATACTAAAGCTACAAGGCGTCTTTATGAGTATGATTAAAAATATCGTCCTTGGAAAAATCGGCTATGTTCAAGGGCTTGAAATCGGCACTCAAAAGGAAAAAACAAAGCTCTGGATGTTTATGCTTTGCACGGGAGTTCCTGTTATAACGGGTGCACTGGGCGTAGTACCTAAGTTATTTTACAACCTTACGGGTGAAAAACGTGATAAGATGTATGAAGAGCTGTTCGAACGCCGTGAAAGGTTAGCAGAGGAAACAAAGAATGCAACAGCAGAAGAAATGAAAAGAATAGGCAGGGCTCAAATGGAGGGCAAATACTTATCAGATACAAAATTATAATATAATTTGAAATTTCCATAAATATTATATTTACATCGAACATATGTTCTGTTATAATGAGCCTAAGGGGCATTATAACAGAACATTTTATTATAAGGAATGATATTGTGGAAAGGATTATACTGCACTCCGACTGCAACTCTTTTTTCGCTTCGGTTGAGGCTTCTTTATGCCCGGAACTGAAAAAATATGCTTTTGCCGTATGCGGAAATCCCCAATTGCGCCATGGTATAATTCTTGCTAAAAATGAAAAAGCAAAAAGCCTTGGAATAAAAACAGGCGAGGCAATATGGCAGGCTAAGCAAAAATGCCCGGGGCTTATTCTTGTAAAGCCCTCTTATCGCATATATGAGGATATATCCCAAAGGATATTCAATATATATTGCCGTTATACGGATTTAGTTGAGCCGTTCGGTATAGACGAGTGCTGGCTTGACGTTACCGGGACAACGCATCTGTTCGGTGACGGGAAAAAAATAGCCGACGAGCTGAGAAAAACAATAAAGGAAGAAATCGGCATTACCATTTCTGTAGGAGTATCCTTTAATAAGTTTTTTGCAAAAATGGGAAGTGATTATCAAAAACCCGATGCGACAACACTCATATCAAAAGAAAATTACAAGGATATCCTGTTTCCCATGTTTGTGGGAGATATGCTTTTTGTCGGAAAAGCTACTCTGAAAAGACTCGCCGACAACGGAATTTTCACAATAGGAGAGCTCGCAAATGCCGATATTAGGCTTTTAAGCCTGATTTTTGGTAAATACGGACAGGTGCTTTATCTTTGTGCCAATGGTATGGACACTTCCCCCGTAAAGCCTTCGACAGATACTCACAACTATAAATCGATAGGCAACGGATATACTTTCAAGCGTGACCTCGTCTGTTATTCGGATTTAAGGACAGGGATTTTCACCTTATGCGATAAGGTTGCCCACCGTCTTCGTAAGCACAAGGTTGAGTGTACGAGTGTGCAGCTTAGCATTAAGGATACGCAGCTTCACAGTATTCAGCGCCAAAAGACACTTCAAAGACCAACTCAGATATCATACGAGCTTATACTTGCAGTATTGGAGCTTGCTCGGGATAACTGGGTTATAAACCAAAGCCCCATAAGATCAATAACCGTCACAGGGCAAAACCTTATGCCTCAAAACACATACTATGAGCAATTATCCCTCTTTTACCCTGACGAACCCGCCCTTAGAGAAAAAAGGAAGAGAATAGAGCGCGTTAAGGATGAAATACGCCGTAAATACGGAATAAAAGCGCTTACAATGTGTTCTCTTATTGATAATGATTTAGGTTTGTGAATATTTATAGTACCGAGGTGATTTTATGAATTGCTCGGTAACCGATTTAAGAGCCAAGGACGTAGTAGATGTTCATACGGGAAACCGTATAGGGACGGTTTTTGATATTTTAGTCGATACTTGCACGGGGTGCGTCGTAGCTCTGCTCGTATACGCAGGCAAGGGATTTTGGGGCTTTTGCGGTAAAGGTGATGAAATAAAGGTGCCCTGGTGTGACATACAGGTGATAGGGGATGAGATTATACTTGTAGACAGGCACAAAGACCATCACCATCATAATCCGATGATGTTATGAAAAAACATTTTTCAGTTGAAATGCTTTGACAGTATATTAAACTATATGTTATTGTCATCTTGGAAGTAAACAGAGTTTGTATTTTGATTGTGGAAATGATTTACATATAGTGCATATAATATTAAGGAATTCGCAATTTGCAAAAGTAAGGAGGAGAAAAATTAGTGATAACTGGTGATTACACCGACCTTTTTATTGAACACTTTCCGTTTTGGGAGCATCTTTCACAAAGCGAGAAGGAGCTTTTGAGTTCTAATACGAAAACCGCAAATTATAAAAAAGGTGATATATTGCACGGAGGCAATGAGGATTGCGTAGGAGTCATCATAGTCAAAAAAGGGCAGTTGCGTGCCTATATGCTTTCTGATGAGGGAAAGGAAATAACGCTCTACCGCCTTTATAAGGACGATGTATGCATCATGTCTGCATCATGCGTTTACGACGCAATAACATTTGATGTTTTTGTTGAAGCTGTGGAGGATTGTGAAATTCTGATTATCAGTTCAAAGATATTCGATAAGTTATCCCGACAAAACATTTATGTTGAAGCTTTTTCATATAAGCTTGCAACAACAAGATTTTCCGACGTTATGTGGACTATGCAGCAAATTCTTTTTATGAGTTTTGACAAGAGACTTGCAATATTTCTTCTTGATGAAGCAAATAAAACAGGTCTTGATGAAATAAAGCTGACACATGAGCAAATAGCGAAGCTTATGGGCAGTGCGCGCGAGGTTGTGACAAGAATGCTCAAATACTTCGCGGATGAAAAAATTGTAAATGTCTCGCGGGGAGTAATTAAGATAACAGATAAAAACAAATTAAGAGCCTTAATCTGAATATTATCCTATTTCTCTTATCAGGGCATCTGCCGCTTTCTCAGCAAAACAATCAAGCATTAGGCAATCTCTCAAATAAAAGAGAATCGTGTACCTGTCACGCAATGTCAGGGCTCGTCTGACGCCGCGGATTATTCTATCCCGATCCTTTATTGGGCTCGGGATATTAATTTTTCTGCATACACTGCTTGTTTCTTTAAGAGACGGAATATATTTAATAATTAAATCTTTAATTAATTGATCTTTTGTAATTTCAAGGAGCATCTGCAGCATAATTGAAACGAGTCTTGTCGCCTCACAGACAAGCAGACCGTGAAGAGGAGGCATTACACCCTTTTCAATGTCCTCAAGCTCCCAGGCATGTGCGATTATATGCTCCGAACCGGAGGCGGGACGAGAATTTTCCGTATAAACCATACCCAGTCCCGTGACTAAAAACCCCTTCATTATTTCACTAATACTTTCAACATTTCTTTCCTCAATCGACCGGGCGATTTTCAGGCAATTATCCGTTGCCGCAAGCACATTCGCGGCTATTGTTTCACAGAAATATTCCCCTTTTAAATCTCTTGCAAGCTCCCAATCAAGAATTCCGGTATATTTGCCGAGCATATCACCGATTCCCGCTAACAGCATAGTATACGGTGCGGCGCTTAATATATCAAGGTCGGCAATTACAAACCTTGCGGTTGTGCATTGCACGGTCTGTTTTGTCCCATCAAAAATGATAGGAGATCCGGCGGAAAAGTACCCGTCCATTGAAGGGGCTGTTGCAACGACTCCATAGGGGATATGCAGTCTAAAGGAAATTAGACGGCAACAATCATTAATGGTTCCGGAACCTACTGCCAAAATAATGTCGGGGAGGGGAGAAAATTCAAAAACATTCGAATTGTTATAAGGATTATGAGAGTGAATCAATATTTCGCCCAATGTTTTTGAATCAGGCAACACCTCGCCTTTAAGGATGAGAGAACGCGCATGCTTTCCATTCGCTTTTATTATATCCTCAACGGCTTTTCCCGCCGCCTCATATGTTCTTTCATCCGAAACAATAAATATATTGTTATATTTTTCAAGATATCGCGGGAGCTCAATAATGGCTTTACTGGAAATTATATATCCCTCAAGTGGAGAGCTGTGACATCCTTTACTGCATGTACATTTAACCTCTGTCATATAATCATCCTTTATATCAACCGATATTTTCCTCAACAATGCTTCCGCTGCTGTCCTGTATCATTTCAATATCCTTAACGGCAAAGCCATCCTTTAGTACATTGTCCTTTATTATACAGGCGGTCATATTTTCAGCAACAATGCCGTAATCGGGCGAATATTTTCCTTTTCCATCGTCATTTTTACCCCCTCTGAAGGAGTTCCCCAAAACAACGGTATTCTCACAATTTCTTAAATAAATATGGGAAGACAAATGCTTTCTCTTATTATTCTCCTGTGCGCCGCTCCGTCTGAAAACATTTCCTGTCACGGTTACTGTATGTACCTTTTTATCTTTGTTTTTACCTAATACCAAGGCCGGACCGAATGAACGGTCAAAGAAATTACCGGTAATATTGTAAGAGTCACCTTTACAAAAACTGAAGCCGAAGTTCTCGTTCCATTCAACTCTGTTGCCGGTAATCGTCAAAGATGCGGCTACGTTTTCACTTTTAATGCCCCCGTCCTTGTTTGCTGAAAACCAATTATCAAGAATAAAGCCGTCCCAGCCGTCAATATAAAGACCGCTTCCCTCATTGAAGCAAAGCATGCTGTGGCGAACAGAAAAGCACCATATTTTATCAAGACGCACACCGTCTCCGCTGAAATTGCCTATACGACAATCTTCAATGCAAGGCGTATCCTCTTTGCCGCCGCCGTTATATTCCGTACGGGAGAGAAGAACACCGTGTATTCCTTTGCCAAGGTTATTTCCGTTAAGACTCATCGCTCGAATACAGCAACCGAAGGCGTTTGTTATGTCTAACATACAGTCAACTGTTTCGTCACAAAGCTCAAACACACTTGCACCGTAATCACGAAAGCTCCAAGCCGCACTTCCTTCAAGTAATACGCCCTCACCCGGCTTCAGTTTGCCTACTTTGTACCTGCCGGGCGGAACAATGACCTTACCGCGGCATTCGCTTGCGCAGTCCAAAGCACGCTGTATTTGTTTTGTGCAATCGGTAAATCCGTTCCCGACAGCCCCGAAATCGAGAATGTTAAATACGGTTTTATTCATTAAATCGCCTTTCTTAAATAAATCTTAAAAATATATTTATTGGTAGATATCAGCAGGTTAAAAGAGAAAAAATAAAAACGAAACGGTTTGCTCCGAATCGTCTTTAATTCTTTGTTTTCAGCGAGTTACAAGGTCAGACATTGAATACAGTCCGCTACTTTTGTTAAGTAAAAATAAGCCGGCATTAACGGCACCCTCCGCGAAAATATCCTTGGAAAGCGCAGTATGCGAAAGAGTGATTATCTCATCATGACCGGCAAAAATAACCTGATGCTCTCCTACTATTGTTCCGCCTCTTATAGAGTGAATACCGATTTCTTCCGGACTTCTTTTTTCTTTTTTTGAATGGCGGT
>MWBL01000017.1 GCA_002069015.1 Firmicutes bacterium ADurb.Bin300
CGGGGCGATGGATCTTATCACCTGCGCGGGAAAAGTTATCGTTGCAATGGAGCATACCAACAAAGGCGATCCAAAAATATTCAATAAATGCAGTTTCCCGCTTACCGGCGTGCACTGCGTGGACATTATAGTAACCAACTTAGCTCTGATAGAGGTTACCAAAGAAGGTCTGGTAGTAAAGGAAATCGCTCCGGATACAACCGAAGAGCAACTTAAAGCGGCAACAGAAGCTGATTTGATTATTCCCAATGACTTAAAAGTCATGAGCATATATTGATTAAGGAGGAATTATATTATGAGTAACCTTAAAGATGCTGTAATCGTTGCATATGGAAGGTCGCCTATAGGCAGAGCGACAAAAGGAACATTAGTAGGAGAGTATCCGGTTAAGCTGGCAACTGAAGTTTTACAGGGCGTTTTGGAAAAGGTTCCGAATTTACCTCTGGAAGAAATTGACGATATTATTGTCGGATGCTCGACACCGGAGGATGTCCAAGGTTTTAACATGGCAAGAATTATTGTAATTCGGGCGGGCTTGCCGGACGAGGTATGCGGAGTAACCGTCAGCCGTTTTTGTTCTTCCGGTCTGCAAAGCATTGCATATGCCGCAAACGAGATTATGGCGGACCAGGCTGATATCGTAATCGCCGGAGGCGTAGAGTCGATGTCAATGCTGCCGATGACCGCTTTGGATTTAACGGCGTTGGATCCGAAAATCTTCAAAGAAAGAGCAAGCTGCTATCTCCCCATGGGAACAACGGCAGAGGTCCTTACGGATATGTTTGACATTGCCAGAGAGGACATGGACAAATTCTCGCTGCTTAGCCATCAAAAAGCATCTAAGGCACAAAAGGAAGGCGCATTTAAGAAGGAAATAATCCCTGTTACTTATACGGACAAAAACGGTGCAATTGAAGTTTTTGCCGAGGATGAGTGCATAAAGCATGACGCTTCTTATGAGGCTTTGAGCAAGCTGCCTGCCGCTTTTAAAGAAAACGGTTCGGTAACAGCCGGAAATTCGTCACCTATGAATGACGGTATGGCGTTTGTTATAATGATGTCGGCCCAAAAGGCAGCGCAGCTAAATATCAAACCCATTGCGAAATTCCTCGGTTATCAGGTAGCGGGCGTTGACCCGGTTATGATGGGAATAGGTCCGGTGTATGCCGTGCCCAAGCTTCTTAACAGAATCGGCATGGAATTGGAGCAGTTTGATATTATAGAGTTAAATGAAGCTTTTGCGGTGCAGTCCCTGATTTGCATTGAGCAGCTAGGGTTAAATCTCGATAAAGTAAATCCCCGCGGCGGCGCCATCGCTCTTGGTCACCCGCTGGGCGCGACCGGAGCTATACTGATGTGTAAGGCTCTTTCCTACCTTGAGGATACAGGCGGGAAATACGGTATGATTTCAATGTGCATCGGGGCAGGCATGGGCGCGGCAGGCGCAATTGAAATGCTCTAAACGTACTTAAGTCCCTGAATGAATTCGCAATATCCACAACAAAGCGCCTTGCGATAACAAGGCGCTTTGTTTGAATACCGCTTGGACCGTATTACTTAGATTGACAATTTTAATCTTTTGAAGTTAAATTGCACCTTGCATTTGATAAAATAACGACTAATTTGTCCTGTTTTCTTGAAATATCTGCAATAGAAATGTATAATCAATAATATAGCAATCGCATAGGATTTAATTGCCTGTGCGATTTTTAAGGAACAGTTTAACAGGAATACTCATAAACTCAGGGGCGGCCATTCAGAATGAAAAAGCTTTTACCATACATATTTCCGTTTAGATTTAAGATTACTCTGCAAATGATTGTAAAATTTGCGGGGACAATTTTTGATTTGTTTATTCCGTGGATTCTATCATATATTATTGATGATGTGGTACCGGAAAAGAATAAAGCGGGCATTTATCTTTGGGGATTTGTCATGATTCTTTGCGCCGTTGGTGCCGTAATACTCAATATTTCAGCTAATCGTATGGCGGCGAGGATTTCGGGCGACATAACAAAGGAAATTAGACACGACCTATTTTCAAGGACTATGAGACTTTCGTGCCTTAAAATCGATGAAATAACAGAGCCGTCCTTGATTTCGAGACTTACAAGCGATACCTACTATTTTTATCAAATGATATTGCGAATTCAAAGGCTCGGAATTCGCGCTCCCATATTGCTTGTAGGGGGCTGCATAGTTACACTTATGCTTGAAGTAAAGCTTGCGGCGGTACTTATCGCTCTTCTTCCGATTCTTTTTCTAATTGTGTTTTATATATCAAAAAAGGGGATACCGCTGTACTCTAAGGTGCAAAGGGCTGCGGACAAACTTGTGCGAAGAGTGCGTGAATTTATGAGCGGAATTCGGGTTATACTCGCCCTCTCGAAAAGAGATTACGAAAAAATGCGCTTTTCCAAGGCAAACAAAAGAGTCGTCGAGGCAGAGCAGAAGGCCGGGTATGTCATGTCGGCAACAAAGCCTATCATGAGCTTTGCTTTGAATTTGGGTCTTGCCCTGGTCATTTTAGTGGGCGCTTTTCTTGTAAACAAAGGAGAAACACAGCCCGGTAAAATTATAGCTTTTATGACTTATTTTACTATTATACTAAATGCAACGCTCAGTATAACAAAAATTTTTGTTATGGTGTCAAAGGGTACTGCCTCTGCCGATAGGATAGCAAAGGTGTTGGAAATTGAAGATGAGCACGAATATATAAATGAACAGGAAGAAGAAGCAGAAAGAGAAGAAGGAGAAGGAGAAGGAGAAGCAGAAGCTTCAAATGCACATATAGAATTTCGAAACGTTTCTTTTTCCTATTTGGGTGTTTCGGACAATATCCGGAACATCAGCTTTAAGCTGGCAAAGGGGCAAAGCTTAGGTTTAATCGGGGCTACGGGAAGCGGAAAAAGCACCATCCTTTTGCTGCTTTTACGATTTTATGATAGTGATAAGGGAGAGATTTTTGTAGACGGGAGGAATATCAAGAGTATTCCGAGAGAGGAGCTTTACAAGAAATTCGGAACTGTTTTTCAAAATGATATTTTGTTTAAGGGTTCAATCGGCGAAAGCATCGATTTCGGCAGAGGTGTACAGCTTGAAGAGATGAACTGTGCTGCGAAAACCGCCAGGGCGGATTTTATTTATGAAAAGGAAGGGCAGTTTGATTATCAACTAGAAATAAGGGGAGGCAATCTCAGCGGAGGTCAAAAGCAGAGACTTCTTATTGCGAGGGCGATGGCAAAGAAACCCGAAATTCTGCTTTTAGACGATGTTTCAAGCGCTCTTGACTATAGGACCGACGCCGCTCTCAGAAAGTCTATTGAAAAGGATTTAGTTGCGACTACAAAAATAATTGTTTCTCAAAGAGCAAGCTCTGTTATGAAATCGGATTTAATTCTTGTTCTTGATAAAGGTACGGTGATAGGTAAGGGTTCCCACGACGAACTCTTAAAAAATTGTCCCGAATACCGCGAGATATATGATGTCCAAATGGGAGGTGCCGCTGTATGAAAAACGAAAACTCACCTCTTGTACATAAAAAACACCTGCTCGTAAGACTTTGGCAATATATCAAACCTTATAAAGGAATTGTTTTTGCTTCGTGTGTTTTAACTCTTGCAAGCAATGTCCTGGCATTATTAGGCCCGTTACTTTCCGGACGCGCTATTGACGCCATTGAACCCGGTCCCGGACAAGTTGATTTTACTCTTGTCCTTAAATATGTTCTAATGATGATAGCCTTTTTTGCCGTTTCGAGTCTCTTAAACTACATTTTGTCAATTCTTATGATAAGAATAGGCAGAAATATTATGTATTCTATGAGAAACGATGTATTTGACAAGCTCTCTCGTATGCCCGTAGGCTTTTTTGACCGCTGTCAGGCGGGTGAGGTAATCAGTATAATATCATATGATATTGACACTATAAACTCCTCAATTTCAACAGATATTATTCAAATTGCAACGAGCTTTGTAACGGTATTAGGCGCACTTATTATGATGCTTACAATTCGTGCGGAGCTTGTATTGATATTTGCGGTGACTGTTCCGATATTTGCATATTATACACGAAAACGCATTAAGAGGGTTCGCCCTCTTTACAAGGCTCGTTCGGAAAAGCTTGGGAAGCTTAACGGCTTTGCGGAAGAGGCGGTAACCGGACAAAAGACCGTTAAAGCATACAACCGTGAGGATTATATGCTTTCGGGGTTCGACAGCAGAAACATTGAGGCGGTTGAAACCGCATATAATGCCGAGTATTACGGCAGCATCAACGGGCCAATTGCAAATTTATTCAACAACAGCTCCGTTGCGCTTGTTTGTATATTCGGCTCTTTGCTTTATCTTTCGGGAGCTATTACACTCGGGAGCGTTTCGTCCTTTGTCTTGTTTTCAAGAAAATTTGCAGGGCCTATAAACGAATTTGCCAATATAATCAGCGACCTGCAATCCGCCTTTGCAGCGGCCAACAGGGTCTTTTGGCTTATTGATGAGACACCGGAAAAGCCTGATGCCCTGACCGCTCTCCCGCTTGAGCACACAGACGGGAATATTTCATTTAAGGATGTTTCGTTTTACTACGAAAGCTCTATGGAAATATTAAATCATGTGAGCTTTGAAGCACCGACAGGCTCGCTTACCGCAATAGTCGGCCCCACAGGAGCAGGCAAAACCACAATAATTAACCTGTTAATGCGGTTTTATGACGCGCAAAGCGGTGAAATACAGCTTGATGGTACAAATATATGTGATATAAAGAGAACAAGCTATCGCTCCCGGTATTCAATGGTACTTCAGGATACATGGCTTTTTCACGGAACTATATTTCAAAATATAGCCTATGGGGCGGAAAGCGCCACAAGAGAGGATGTAGAAAAGGCGGCAAAGACCGCTGAAATACATGATTTTATCTTGTCCCTTCCCGACGGGTATGCTACACTTATCAGCGACAACGGAGCTAATATTTCAAAGGGTCAAAAACAGCTGTTGACAATTGCAAGGGCAATGCTTTCCGGTGCGAAAATGCTGATTCTTGACGAAGCGACCTCAAACGTAGATACAGATACTGAGCGAAAAATCCTAAAAGCGATGAAAAAGCTTACGAAGGGAAAAACCTGCTTTGTGATAGCTCACAGACTTTCAACAGTCGAGAATGCAGATAATATTCTTGTAGTAGACGGCGGTAAAATCATTGAGGAGGGCACCCACGAGAACCTGCTAAAGAAGGAGGGGCTTTATTATAAAATCTACCGTTCGCAGTTTGAAATTTAATAAGAAAAAGACATACCTATTAAACAGGCATGTCTTTTGTGTTTCATAATGTGCAAATTGGAAGGATTATTGCTCTAAGCCGTAAACGCTGACCTTTTTGCGGTCCTTACCAAAACGCTCAAATCTTACTTTGCCGTCAGTAAGGGCAAAAAGAGTGTCATCCTTGCCTTTGCCGACATTGTTGCCGGGATGAATTTTTGTTCCTCTTTGTCTTACAAGGATATTGCCCGCAAGCACAAACTGACCGTCGGCACGCTTTACACCAAGCCTTTTAGACTCGGAATCACGTCCGTTACGGGTAGAGCCCATTCCCTTTTTATGAGCAAATAACTGAATATTTATTTTAAGCATTACGTAACCTCCGTATATGAAATCTTAATATTTTTCGGATACTGTTTTGACAATTGTGTTAAATGAAGCTCTAGTCCGGCAAAAATCGGATTTGCCTTATTGCTGTCCGTATCGGGAACTACAAGCTCCATAAAGCCTTCCTGTGCTTTCACCTTGGGTTTTATTTTGACGATTTCTGTCAAGGTGTTTGCCGCCATATATGCGGCAGAGGATACTGCGGCGCAGATTATATTGTTTTTACCGTTTTTGCCGAGGGCGTGCCCCTCAATCCTATAACCTAATAATGCGGCTTGAGAGCTGATAAATGTAACACAAATCACTTTGTTTTTTTAGCCTTAATTGCTGTAATCTGTACTTTAGTATAGGGTTGTCTGTGACCCATCTTGCGTTTTTCGTTCTTTTTAGGCTTGTAGGTTTGAACAACAATTTTTTTGGCTTTGCCGTTTTTGAGGACTTTTGCTTTAACGAAGGCTCCCTCAACATACGGAGAGCCGACGATGACATCCCCATTTGCGCCGAGAGCTACAACCTTATCAAGGGTAATCTCGGAATCTTCCTGTGCGTTCAGCTTTTCGATAAAAATAACGTCTTCGGTTTCTACCTTATACTGCTTACCGCCTGTTTCGATAATTGCGTACATTTTTCAACCTGTCCTTAATTAAGTCTCGCTATCGGGGGCACAGCAAGCTGTTTGTGGGAAATACCCGCCCAAAATATGCGGCAAAGCGTATTTTAACAATTTATCGGGAGAATGTCAAGACTTTTTTTAATACTGCTTCTAATTCATGATGATTTCGTTATGCATACTAATCCATAATTATCGCATAGGTACAGGATTAATGAAAAGAACCATTGTTTATTACATTTTACTTTATCGTATGAAACTCTTCAAACCGCTTTTCACCTAATTTTTTCTTGACATATGACTGTTTATTGTATTATATTCTTACTAAAAGGGGGTTAAGATTTGAATAATACCATAAAACGCTCTCTCGCGGTTCTTATTTGCTTGTGTCTTATTCTTCCGGGAAGCTTAACGAGTGTAGGGGCATCCTTTTGGGGTGAATTATCGCCCTTTGAAGCTGTTACCGAAAGTAATGCTTTAGGCTCAAAAATAGCCGGAATAATCAATATGCTTGATTCTTTTATGACTTTTCCTTATTTAGATATGGAAGGAAAAAGCGTGCAAAGCATAGCGGTTGAACAAATTCTTAAAGTTGTACTTGCAAACAAATTCATGGAGGTTGAGGACGTTTACAGCAATCTCGAAGCACAAAGAGAGAAAAATGCCGACTCCCGCATAGAGGACTATTATGCAATGCTGTTTGACATAGACAGATACAAATATACATACCTCTTCAAGGATACGGAGGTTTCAAAATCAATTGAAGTCGGGATATTCAATGACAAGCCCGATGAAGAGCTTACCGGGGATGAAGAATATATTCTTTACTTTCACGGGGGAGCTTTTGTTGACGCTCCGCTTCCCTTCCACTATTGGTTTTGCTCGCGTTTAGCGTCCGAATTGGATGCTACTGTAATTATGCCCATGCAGCTTATGGCACCTGAATATACGTACACTCAGTCATACGAGCTCTCGCTCGCCCTATATGAAGATATAATAAAAATTATTAATCCCGACGATTTAACTCTAATGGGTGATTCCTCGGGAGGAAATTATGTTGTTTCCATGGGTCTTCAGCTCCGGGACAACGATATTGCCCTGCCGTCAAACATCGTAGCTTTTTCCCCGTGGCTTCATATGTCTTCTAACGACCCCGATATTATTGAGCTCAGCCTGTCGGGAATTGACCCGATGATTGTTTATTGGGCTGCCGCTATGAAGGGCGCATGCTTTGCGGGTGTTGACATTAGCGGCATAACCACTAAGGAACAGGCAGCAGATTTAGTAATGCAAATACCCGAGGAGAACACTTATCTCAATCCGTATAACGGAGATTTTACCGGCATGCCTCCTATCAGTATCTTTACGGGAACACATGAGGTACTCCTTGTGGATTCGCGCAATTTTATTGAAAAAATGGAAAATCAGTACGGAGAGGATGCTGTAGTGCGCCATATGGAAGGGGAAACATGGGACGGCGGCGATGTAATGTTCCATTATTATGAATATGACGGAATGAACCATACCTTCCCGCTCTTCCCGATACCCGAATCGTTGCAGGTCATTAACCAGATTGCACAGGTTATCGAATGACATAAGAACAAGAAATAATAAAAATCACTCGGCGGCTTTCCTTTATCGGCAGGCATACCGAGTGGTTTATGTTTTTGACTGTTTTTGTCATTGAAAATTGGTTGACTTTAATAATTATTTATTGTAAAATAGCAAAGCGCTGGAGTGGGCAGTCGCATCAGAAATGATGAGGAAAGTCCGAGCTTCATACGGCAGGATAGCGGCTAACAGCCGCCGAGGGCAACCTTAGGGAAAGTGCAACAGAGATATACCGCCTCATTTGAGGTAAGGGTGGAAAGGCGAGGTAAGAGCTCACCGGCTTTTCGGGGAACCGAGAAGTCCTGCAAACCCTATCCGAAGCAACACCGACAGGAGTTATCAGCCGGATTAATTCTCCGAAGGGTGGCTTAAGGCTCGCGGCAACGCGTGTCTCAGACAGATGATTGCCTTAAAAGACAGAACTCGGCTTACAGCTCCAACGCATGCTTCACGAAAGTGGAGCTTTTTTTATTTTAACACATCACAACTATGGGCATATAATGCATAGGAGGTGTTTTTGTGTCGGACTTTCTTTGCTTGGTGCTTTCCCTTATCGGTATTGTGTTTCTTCTCTATTACATATTGTTCAAACTCTTTGTCTGGGGAGAGAAGGGCGGAGTGTTTGTAATCCCCTTGTATGTGTCCGAAAGAGAGCCCAGAACAAGAATCAGAAACATTAAAAAGCTCTTTGAGCTTGTGGGCTTTGATAAATTAAGCACCCTGGTTGTCGTTGACTTCGGTGTAGCAAAATGTGATTTAGATGCAATAAAAAAAATGTATATAAATGATGAAAAATTATTTGTTTGCGGCGAGGATGAGTTGGGAAGCGTTTTGGAAGCCTTGTGCAAAAGATATGAATAAAATTTCAGCTCATTGCCTCAAGGAGAATATACCTTGTACTACTCCATTTAACGGTATTGTGAAAATGGATGTAATCGTTATTTGTAGTGGGCGAGGTGCGGTGTTCGTAAGATATAAGCTCGATGCAAAAACCGGGCTTTTTATATGTGTGGCGGAACCAGTTCTCAAAGCCGCCGCCGTATGAATTCACATCGTTAGATTCATTTGTAAGGTAAAAGCCGGTGAGATCACTGAGCCTCTTGGCTAAGCGCCTGAAGCCGTTGTTATTCGTTGTGTCGTACACATCTCCCCAATAAACACATTCGCCCGTAATATGGAACGAAAACGCAAACTCAAAGCTGTTGTTTTTACAAAGAGACATCAGGCACTTTGTTTCGGGTTCACTTGCCGAGGATTTGCCTTTATAGTCGTAGCTGGCAGGCTTTGTTATACCGTTGTTTATTCTTTCCCATGCCAGGGGGAAGTTTCTGTTGAGGTCTACACCATTGGTATTTGCCTTGTATTCATATCTTGAAAAGCTCGAAATTGATGCATTGGGGACCTTTTTGTTCCCGACAATCTCCATACCGTCGGGATTTGCGCATGGGACTATGAAGATTGTGTATTCCTCCAAAAGCTCTTTTACATTATATTGTCCGTATTTTCCTGTTTTGCTCTTATAAGCTTCGCAGTATTCAAAAACACAAAGCATAATGTATTTTGAGGTAATTATCTCCCGGGCATGAATGGCGGCGCAGGCAAAAGCTTTTTTTTCACCCTTGCCCAGCTTGATTAGTTTAATAGCCCTGTTATTAACTGATTTGCCTACGGTACTTACGGAAATCAAATCCGGATAAAGCGATGCCAGCTTATTAATGTCATCATTCAGCGAGGAATGAGTATATCTTCTTGAGGTATCAATGAAAAAGCCGGGAGAAGAGGTTTCGACAGGTCTTGCTGTGGTCTTTTCCGAGAATGAAGACGTAGTCTTTTCGGTAGTAGGGGTTGTTGTTTTTTCGGTTTCGGAAGGAGTTTCCGTTTGCTTTGAATAATCACTTGTTTCAGGGATAAATGATGATACGACAGGTATACTGTCAATAATTCTGACGACAAGCCTCTTCATGTTGTTTATGAAAACAAAAACTAAAACGAACAAACAAGCCATTAATACGATAAGTATACTTATCAGTATCGAAATAGTCTTGATTGTTTTGGGTTTTTTATTTGGGCTTTTCATTGGATTGTTCCTTTATGTTAAAAAGTTTGCGTGCGTTGTCGGCGGTTTGATTGAGTATTTGCCGGACATCGGTACCCCTTACTTCGGCAAGCTTTTGTGCGGTTATCGTAATAAAAGAGGAGTCGCATCTTTTCCCCCTGTGAGGATGGGGAGTCATATAAGGACAGTCTGTCTCTAAAAGCAGCATGTCAGACGGAACGAACGAAGCTACTTCAAGCGGTCTTTTTGCGTTCTTAAATGTTACGGCTCCCCCAAGCCCTATATACAACCCGAGAGAAAGCGCATCACGCGCAAATTCAACGCTGCCGGAAAAACAGTGTAAGACTCCCTTTGGCTTAAACTCGTTTAGAATTGCAAGAGTGTCCGAGTGAGCCTCCCTATCATGGATTATTACAGGCAAATCATACTCCTTTGCAAGCTCGAGCTGTTGTCTGAAAATTTGTTTTTGAACATCACGAGGAGAAAAATCATAGTGGTAATCGAGCCCTATTTCACCTAAAGCTACGACCTTTTCATCCTCAATAAAACAGCGCATAAAGGACAAAAAGCTACTGTTTGACTTTGCCGCTTCATGAGGGTGGATGCCGACGGCGGCGTATATATAAGGATATTTATGTGCAAGAGCAAGACTTGTCTCACTGTCGCGGATATCCGTGCCGCAGTTAATAACGCCGCAAATGCCCGTTTCCGGAAGGGAAGCGAGCAATTCGTGTCTGTCTTCATCAAAGGCGTTATCTGTATAATGTGTATGCGTATCAAAAATATTCTTCATAGCGTTTGGCGGATTAACGGATTTTCACCCCCGGCGGCATATCATCGACAAAAAGAACCCGAACATCGTCTTCTGAGCAATCGGCGGCTAAAATCATCCCTTCACTCCTGATTTTACACAGAACCGCACTCTTGAGATTTGAGACAAGAACGACCTTTCTCCCTACAAGCTGCTCGGGGCTATACCAAGGGGCTATTCCCGAGACAACGGTTCGAGGCTTAGGAGTACCGTCATTAAGTGTAAGCTCGAGAAGCTTTTTAGCTCTTTTTACGGGCTTGCAGTCTACAATTTCGGCAACACGAAGGTCAATTTTAGAAAAATCTTCAATACTGATTTGGGCTAGTCCCTCTATTGTGGGCGAATTCTCTTCTTTTTCCTGTAGGAATTCGATTTCGGCAAGAGCTTTTTCGGGGTCAAGGCGGGAAAACAACGGCTTAGGTTCGCTGACGACCTTACAGCCGGGCACAATTGCCCCGAACTCATTGAGCGAATCAAAGGTATTTATATCGCACCCTATTTGTTCGAGAATCTCCTTGCTTGTTTCGGGCATAAATGGGGAAATTAAAACTGCTGTAAAGCGGATGCATTCAATAAGATTGTAAAGCACCGTCCCGAGGCGGTCTTTTTTGTCCGGATCCTTCGCAAGAATCCAGGGCATTGTTTCGTCAATATATTTGTTGCTTCTTTTTGCAATATCAAAAATAACCTCAAGGGCGTCACTGATATGGAATGTGTCCATAAGATTTGCAACATCGGGAGACGCACTCAAAGCAAATTTTTTCAGTTCCTCATCAATAGGCTCAGTCCCGGTGGGCGCTTGAAGAGTGCCGTCAAAATACTTGTTTACCATTGCAATGCTTCTATTGACAAGGTTACCTAAGGTATTTGCAAGCTCGGAGTTAAATCGCTCGATTAAGGTGCTGTAGGTGAGTGAACCGTCTGCCGCATGGGGCATTTCAGAGAGCAGATAGTAGCGTACGGCGTCAACTCCGAAAAAGTTTACCAAATCATCCGCATAAATGACGTTGCCCTTTGATTTTGACATTTTGTCACTGCCCATTAAGAGCCAAGGGTGACCGAATACCTGTTTCGGCAAGGGTTCACCCAAAGCCATAAGAATTATAGGCCAATATATCGTATGAAAGCGCAGGATATCCTTTCCTATGACATGGACATCCGCGGGCCAATATTTGCGGTACAGGTCGCTGTTTTCCCCGGCATCAAAGCCTAAGGCAGTGATATAGTTGGAAAGAGCGTCAACCCAGACATAAATAACGTGCTTTTCGTCAAAGGTTACGGGTATTCCCCACTTAAAAGAAGTCCTTGACACGCACAGATCCTGAAGTCCGGGTTTTATAAAATTGTTGAGCATTTCCTTTTTTCGGCTTTCGGGGAAAATGAAGTCGGGGTTATTCTCAATATATTCCTCAAGGCGTTTCTGATATCTTGAGAGCCTTAAAAAATATGCTTCCTCTTTCGCGGGAACTGTTTCACTGCCGCATTCGGGGCACTTGCCGTCACTAAGCTGGGATTGTGTATAAAAGCCCTCACAGGGAACGCAGTACATTCCCTCATATTCGCCTTTATAAATATCACCTTGCTCATACAGCTTTTTGAAAATGTTTTGTACGGCCCTGATATGATACTCGTCTGTTGTGCGTATGAACTTATCATAGGTAGTGTTTAGCAAATCGCAAATTTGTTTGATTTCCAGCGCAATTTTATCCACATAATCATTTGGAGAGCAGCCGGCTTGTTTTGCGCATTCTTCGATTTTTTGACCATGCTCGTCGGTTCCCGTCAAAAAGAAAACATCAAAGCCCTGCATTCGCTTAAACCTCGCAATCGCATCCGTCAGAACGATTTCATATGAATTGCCGATATGAGGCTTGCGAGAGGTATAAGCTATTGCCGTAGTAATATAGTAGGGCTTTTTCTCCATGATTTTTCTCCTTTGTTAATTTGTCTTGAACCTAAAATTCAAAATAATCATAACACTATTGAGCCGATAATTCAATCCTTTGTTTTCCGTGCTTCCCGCTTTCAATTGTAACGGTAATTTTCCCCGTACCGCCGTTTGTTCTAATCCAGAAAGCTCTTGCACCGCCGATTAAGGAGAAGGACGAGGGACCTATTACCGATGCGGGACCCCTTACGCCTATCTTGACAACCGTATCCGCAAACGGAATTCTGTTGCCGTTTTGGTCGCGCTCTACAAGCTCTATTCTGGTAACATCATAGGTGTCCTCCTGCTTGAGAATGAGACTGTCCGCCTTGACTTCAAGGCAGGTTTGAGTTACGGCAGACTTTGTAACAGTTTTTACCATCTTGCTGTTTTTATACCCTTCAAAGGTATAGGTGACCTGTGTGCCGCCCCAATTTGCAATATATTTCGTAACGATATCGTACATTTGAGAGAATTTCATATGACCGTTTATGTAAGCTGCTGCTACCTTTAAGTAATTCACGGGAGGCATTGCAAAGCCGTACTTAAATGCCGAGACAAGGGCGTCTGTAAGAAGAGCGGCGGTTTTTTCGTCAAGCTTTTCAACCGAAACGAGGGCATCACCTATGAAATTATCGGCTAAAACAGGAGGATGGGGAAGATGGGGGAACATTTTTCGGTTTGGGAACGCAGTACTTGTATATTTGCCGTTTTTATACAGCTTTATATAGTCACAGTTTGTAAAAACCCAGATATTGCCTAACTGTGCCCCCGGATGCTCGCCTATATCCATAGTCGAAAGCACCTGCATAAACGGAGATTTGTCCTGCTGTGACGAATACACGGCCGCCGCCTGCTTCGGGATACGGAACATATCGGCGACGCCGTGATAGCAGATTTTATCACCCGAGCCGAAATCCTTGTGCGTGTTATAGTCGGACATACACCAACCCGTTACACCTGAAATACGGCTGTTGCCGAAGGCTTTATTTAAGACACGCGCGTGGCGAAGAGCATGCTCCGTTCTTATCTGCTCGCGGTCAAACGATTTTGTGGGGTACATATGACCGTTGTGCTCTGTTACCATATAAGGAGCCTTAATTCCCGCAACTACGGCAGCAGGGAGAAGCGCAAGCCTTCCTCCGGAATGGGAGAAATCATTATAGGTATATACATCCTCTAACAGATGAGTCCTCGGCATATTACGCACGCCGCCCGTCTGGCGCGTGTCGTCAAGCGTTCTGGCTATGCTGTTCGTGATATTGTAAAGCTCGTCACAATCAGCACCCTCATTTATGCGAACGCCCCAAAGGATGACGGAAGGATGGTTTCTGTCACGAAGAACCATTCTCTTAACATTATCTATGCAGTTATCACGCCACTCGCCCTCGCCGATAAACTGCCATCCGGGCATTTCCGTAAAGACAAGAAGACCTATTTCATCGCATCGGTCAAGAAAGTGGATAGAATTCGGGTAATGTGATGTTCTGACGAGATTTACTCCGAGCTTGAATTTAAGGAAATCCGCATCGGCTCTTTGAGCGGATTTAGGCATTGCATACCCGACATAAGGATAGCTTTGATGTCTGTTAAGCCCGAAAAGCTTGATTTTCTTGCCGTTTAAATAAAAGCCGTCTCTCTTAAAACGACACTCGCGGAAACCGAAACGAACGGTTTTTTCGTCCTCGCCGAACAGGACCTTAAGAGTATAGAGCTTAGGATTATCAATCTCCCACAGCGCAACATTTCCCATACGCCATTTTAGCTTTAATACTTTAGCGGAAAACTCTGCTTCCTTTTCATATATAATACGCTCCCCGTCAAGAAGAATTATTTTAACGCTCCCGCAGGCGCTTTTTGAGAACTCAACATCAATATCAATAAGCTTTTTCTCGGAAAGTACATCCTTTGCGCGGACGAAAACACTGTCAATATAAATCTCATTGACCTTTTCAAGCCATACCTCTCTGTATATTCCGCCGTACACAAGATAATCCACGACATTGCCGAACGGAGGAATTTCATTTCTTTCGGAAGAGTCGAGCATTACAACTATAAGGTTATCCTTATCCTTGATAAACTCGGTAATATCAAAGCAAAACGGGGTATATCCCCCCTTGTGCTCACCGACAAAGCTCTCATTCACAAAAACGCGTGAATAGTTTGCCGCTCCCTCAAAGTGAAGAAGATAACGCTTCCCTTTCTCAACGCCTCCCTCAACATCAAAATGCTTCCTGTAGCAGCTTACGAATTGATAAGATTTTTCATCAAAATAGTTGTAAGGCAGCTCAAGATTTGTGTGGGGAATATCAACATCGGCAAAAGCTTTTTCAGGGTATTTTCTCTTTATCATCTCTTCAGAGTATTCCGGTATGTATTTCCACCCGAAATTTAACGAATATGTGTTTCGCATTAGCTCACTCCCGCTCTTTTTTTATTGTATTATTATATTATATGATTAAACAAAAGCACAAATGGTTATTGCCTATTTTCAAGGTACTCTAAGAGCTCCGCGCGTGTGTTGCCGCATTTGCCCTCAATAACGGCATCGAGCAGCTCGTCGAGCTTTTTTCCTACCTGGGTGCCTTTCCAACCCTCTTTGGCAATGTCGCATCCGTTTACGTCAAGACCTTCCTGATTATAGCAAATATTCTCGGAAATTATTCGGTCAAGATGATATTCTGCCGCTGTGACAGGCTGTGATACATCACGATAGGCGGGTGACAGTGCGCTCCTGTCAGCCGTTTTAATTTTAAGCAACAGCCTTAGCTCATCCGGCGTAACGCTTTTTAGCATCCGCTTTACCTGAACTTCGGTTTGTGGAATTTCAAAATCGTGAAATGATATAAGCCTTTTGACACTATTGGCTGTTTTTTTATCAGATTTTAAGTCTGAAAGAATATTACCTGCTATATCTGCTCCGACTTGTGCATGATTGTGAAATGTACTGTTCCCGTTTTCATCAATTTGTGCGGTTGGCGCCTTGCCTAAGTCATGAAGCAGCATGGTCAAGCGTAGCTCCTTTTGGGGTTCGATTGCTTCAATCGTGTGACAGGTATGCTCCCAAACATCGTAGCAATGCTTTTCTCCGAACTGCTTAAGACCTATAGTCGGTAAAATAGCGGGGATAAAGACTCCTAAGACATCCCCATACTCTAAAAGTACACGGCAGGCATTTTCACCGATAATGAGCTTTATAAGCTCCGAAAAAAGACGCTCTGCAGCGATACCTTTCAAAAGACACTTGTTTCTGTGTATGCTGCTTGAAGTGTTTTTTTCAATTTCAAAACCTAAAACAGAGGCAAACCTCATTGCGCGGATAATTCTCAAACCGTCCTCGGAAAACCGCGCGTCGGGGCTTCCTACTGTTCTGATAATTTTATTGCTTAAATCGCTTAGAGAACCGAACTCGTCAACAAGACCCTTTTCGTGATTATACGCCATTGCGTTTACGGTAAAATCTCTGCGGCTTAAATCCTCTATAAGCTCGTTTGTGAAGATAACGCTGTCGGGTCGACGGTTATCGGAATATTTGCCGTCAAGGCGGTAGGTTGTTATTTCTACCGTCTTTCTATTTGTAATGACCGAGACAGTACCGTGCTTAATACCGGTTTTAATTACCTTAAGGTCCGAAAACAGTTCTTTTGTATTATTCGGCAGAGCGTTTGTAGTTATGTCCCAATCCTTAGGGGATAAACCCATGATACTGTCGCGAACACAGCCGCCGACAACAAATGCTTCAAAGCCGCCGTTTTTTAATCGTGACAATATTTCCGAAACATACTCGGGAATTTTAATGTTCAGGTTAATCACCCCCGCACGGCTTTTGAATACCTTATATTATAATACCTCTATTATAATACCTCACGATAAACAGTGTCAACCGTAAAAGATTCTTATCCGATTATTAGTTCTAAATATTACAAGCGTGGAATAATTATTGAAATAAAGAGTCATTTTGTAACAATATTATGCCCAAAAGTTACAGTTTGTAACTTTTTATACTTTTCACAAAAATCTTAAATAAGAGGGGGGACTAAAACCTACAGAAAAACAAAAAAACACGAGATATAGTATGATTTATGTCATTTAGGCACAAATTGCTTTGTGCAAAATTCACAGTTTTTTTCTTGCGTTTAATTTGACAACTGCAAAAAGGTTGTTATAATACGAGGCACCACAGAAAAATGTGAATTACCCGGAAAGGCTTTTTGAGTTTTTGTTTACGGTTTTTCGTGCTTTATAAGACGGAAAAGAGTCAGACAAGGGTTCTGAAAAGCCCAATACGGCAAGCTGCAAGGGCGCAGCAAGAAGCCGTTAACTGAGGAGATTAGTCATGTCAGACAAAAACCTCGGCGATATGTTCACAATAAGCCCGATGAAAAGGATTTTACTTTTTACTCTTGCCCTTTCCTTCCTTTTCTCGGTTACAGCATTCGCCGTTGCCTCACCCGTATACGATATTGAGATTATCGACGGTGATGAGGTCATAATTGTTTCGACTTATAAAACTGAAACAGAAGAAATTCTTAATCAAGCGGGAATATCCCTTTTTGAGGGAGACGAAGTCGAAGACAGTGCGGTTTCAGCCGCCTATGACGGAACGATAAGAATTAACCGAGGCGTCAAGGTGACCGTAGTCTCGGCTGACGATGAAACAACGGTCATCAATATTTACGGTACGGTTGCAGATGCTATTGAAAAGGCTTCGGTTGCTTACACGCTCAAAAACGCAATTAATTACCCTCTTGACCAAAAGGTATTTGAAGGGATGACCATTAAGGTTTTCAATAAATACTCCGTAACCGTCAAGTATGACGGCAAGGAAAAAACAGGCATAATTGCGGGTAAGACGGTTGAGGATGCATGTAAGGCTCTGAAAATCGTATTTGGTAAAGATGATATTACGGTTCCCGATCTAAAGCAAAGCCTCGTCGATAAAATGACCATCGAGGTTTTAAGGGTTACTAAAAAAACCGTAACACAAATTGAAAAGATTTACTGTAAAACAGTCACAAAAAATTCTTCTGATATGTATGTCGGGGACACAAAGGTACAAACCTACGGCAAGAACGGTCAAAAAAAGGTGACATATGAATACTGCTATATCAACGGCGAGCTATCCCAAAGGAAGGTTATAAGCGAGGTTGTAACACGCAAGGCTGTGGACAAAGTAGTTCTTAAGGGAATGAAAAAAGCCGCAAATGTTTCCTCAAGCTTCAATGTCAGGGCAAAAAGCGCAATTAGCGAGATGGCGGTTCCGTCTTATGTTACCATTGGCTCAAACGGTCTTCCCGAGAATTACAAGAAAAGCATAAGAGCAAAGGCTACCGCTTACTGTATTCCCGGGGGAACAACCTCAACAGGCAAGCGTGCTCAGACGGGTTATATCGCCGTTGACCCAAGAGAAATTCCATACGGCACCGAGATGTATATCGTTTCGGCAGACGGAAAGTATGTATACGGATATTGCATAGCCGCCGATACCGGAGGATTTATCTACAGTGTTGACTGGACCGTGGATTTGTATATGAACTCCACACGTGAATGTATAAATTGGGGCAGGCGCGACATTATTATTTACTTCCTGTAAAAAATAAAATATACCGCAGGAACAAGCAATGTGCCTGCGGTATTTTAATTCCTGCTTGCTTTTAGCCGAATATCTCGGCAGCTCTTTTTTTGAGAAGCCGGGAAGCGTGGGTCATTGAATACTCTGTGCTAACCCCATTTGGTCTTGCCTTAAATACTTGCGAAAATCCTGCATCGTACAGTAGGGAGCTTTCACAGTCAATGTCACCGCTCAAAAGGATACAGGGTCTTGTGTGACTTTTCGCCAACCTCATTACTGCAATAGGCAGCTTTCCGAGAAGGGTGGAGGCATCTGTCTTACCTTCTCCCGTTATTACAATATCACATTCTCTTATTCTATCCTCAAGCCTTACAAGACGGGCTATTAATTCGAGTCCGGGGAGAAGAGCGGCGCCGCAGCATACGCACAGCATTGCGCCCAATCCTCCCGCGGCTCCGCCGCCTTCAATATCAAATACAGGCATCATAAAAGTATCTTGAAGTATTTTTCCGTAATTTAACAAAGCTTCCTCCAATAGGAGTATATCCGACTTGTCGGCGCCCTTTTGCTTTGCAAAAACCTTTGTCGCCCCGCTTTCTCCGCAAAGAGTGACCGAAACATCGCATGCCACTGTTATTTGAGTATCCCGAATTCTTTTATCAAAGCCTGACATATCGATTTTATGCAGAGCCTTAAGAGCAGCCCCGCCCGGGGAGAGCTCTTGGAGGCTTTTATCAAGAAGCTTTGCCCCGAGAGCGCAAAGCGCTCCCGCGCCGCCGTCGTTAGTTGCGCTGCCGCCGATACCTAATATTATCTTGCTAATACCCCTGTCAAGTGCGTCTTTCATCATCACGCCGCAGCCGTATGTAGTGGTGATTTTCGGATTAAGCTCCTCTTTTGCCAAAAGCATAATGCCCGAAGCTGCCGCCATTTCCATTACGGCAGTATCGCCTAAAATACAATACCGTGCCTTAACGGACCGCATTAAAGCGTCAAAAGTATCTACCGATATGGTTTCACAGCCGTCAATACAGCTAACGGCATCCACGGTACCCTCACCGCCGTCGGCAAGGGGTAAAATCTCAACATTTGCACAAGAGCTTGCCCGAAGTATTCCTTCGCGTATTGCGCTGCAAGCCTCTTTTGCAGACAGGGAGCCCTTAAAGGAATCAACCGCCACAAGAACTTTCAAAAAAAACACCCCAAAGAGAGTAGTTTATTATTAATTGCTATTATACTATGGATGCCTTAGTAAATCAATAACGCCAAGGCGTTTGGAAAAATATCTTGACAATTTAATCTGCTGTGATATATAATAGCCGAGTAACTGTGATAATGCCATATTGATGGCGTAAACGGACAGTATATTACCCGGTGAATGGAGATAAATACAAAATGAAGAGGACATATCAGCCGAAAAAAAGGCAAAGACAAAAGGTTCACGGCTTCCGCTCAAGAATGTTCGGCAGAAACGGAAGAAAAATACTTGCTCGTCGCAGAGCCAAAGGCAGAAAAAGGCTCAGCTATTGAATCAAAAAGAAAAACAAGCCAATAATACCTGAAACAACAGAGGACAATATTTTGGCCGATTTTATCACCTTAAAGCTCAATAGCGATTTTCGACGCGTGTATGCCCGGGGGAAATCGGTTGCTTCAAACGCGTTGGTAATCTACTACCTGAAAAATCGTACCGGTAAAGCTCGCGTTGGTATAACAACAAGCAGAAAAATCGGTAATGCCGTTGAGCGCAACAGGTCAAGACGCATAATTAAAGAGGGCTTACGCAGGGTTATGCCGAGAATTAAAACGGGGTATGATTACGTTTTAGTGGCGAGAAGTAAGACGAAGCATCTTAAAAGTACCGATATATCATCTGTCTTGTTATCGCTTTTAAGCAATGAGGGACTTATTTTACCTGTTGAAGAATGAAAAAGCTTTTAATAAAAACAATTAAATTCTACATCGGACATATTTCACCTCTGTTTCCGCCGCGTTGCAGGTATTATCCAAGCTGTTCCGCATATGCTCTTGAGGCTGTGACAGTACACGGTTCAGTAAAAGGCTGTTTGCTTGCGATTAAGCGGCTATCGAGATGTAATATTTTTTTCCCGGGTGGAGTAGATCCGGTCCCGCCAAAAAAAGATGTGAAATAAAGGAGTTCTGTCATGGTTTGGTTGAGAGAGGTACTTGCCGTACCTTTTGGGTATATTATGAGTTTGCTGTATTTGTTTACGGGAAATTATCTTCTTTCAATAGTTCTTTTGACAGTTTCAGTGAGAATTGCAATGCTGCCCGTTTCTATTAAGCAGCAAAAAAACACGTCCAGGCAGGTACGACTGCAGCCTAAAATCAAAAAAATACAGGAAAAATATAAAGGCGACCAACGCAAAATCAGTGAAGAAACGCAAGCTCTTTACAACAGGGAGGGCTTTAGTGTCACACAAGGCGGATGTGTCCCTCTTTTGGTGCAATTCCCGATTATGATAGGGCTTTTCGGGGTCATTTACACCCCCTTGTCAAACGTATTGAGGATAGCTAACGGGACGATGACCGCACTTATAAGCGCTTTTAAGGAATATGCCGGCGCTCTCGATATTAAAGTTCAGGATAATACCATTGAAATCAAGCTGCTTGAGCATTTCGGTAATTTTATTGCAAGCAAGTCCGAATCTGCTGTTGCCGCGGTTAAGATGCTTTCGGAACGAGATTTTTCGGAAATCAATAAGCTTATTGACGGGTTTCAGCTTTTTGGGGTTCAGCTTTTTGAAACGCCTGACGCAAAAAGCTTCGGTAAGCTCTGGATATTCCCCATTCTTGCCGGGGTTACCTCACTGCTTTCGGCAGGCTTTATGTATATTAAGCAAAAGCAGCAAAACCCCGATATGGCTAAAAATCCGACTATGGGCTGTATGACATTTTCATCACCCCTGATGTCGGTAGCCTTTGCCTTTATGTTTCCTGCGGGCGTAGGTTTTTATTGGATAGTATCTAACGTAATTTCATTTGTTCAAACTGTTGCCTTAAATTATATATACAGTCCCAAGAAAGTAATAGCGCGAAATATGGTTGAAGAAACTATTATGCACAGGGCAAGGGAGAACAATATTAAAAAGCGCGTTGAAATGCAAAAATAGTATGAAGTAATCCGCATTTTGCGGTACAATATAGGTGGTGAAATTATTGATAAGGGAAGCAATAGGTACGGCACCGACTCTTGATGAGGCCAGAAGTAAGGCTATTGCACAGCTTAACGCTCCTTTAGACGCCGATGTTATCGTTGAGGTGCTTGAACAGGCGACGAAAAAGACTTTAGGTCTTTTCGGGGGCTCACTCGCAAAAGTAAGAGCCTATTACGAGACGGCACAGGAGCAGAACGAGGAACCCGTACAAAAGCTCATGCAAGAGACCCCGAAAAGTGTTGAAAAAGTTAAGGGAAATGAAAAAACGAAGAAGCCTCGCAAGGCTGAAGAAGAAAAGAGTTTGGGACAAGACGAAGGCTTGCGGCAAGCCGCACCGGGAGGAGAAGTCGTTTCAAGTGACAATGCCCCTGCAAATTATCTGACAAGCATTCTTTTGGGAATGGGCATTACGGACGTTTCAATTATCACAAAGCAGACAGATGAGGACATATTTCTTGAAATTGTAAGTAGGGAGGATTATGGCAGCATAATCGGCAGACGCGGAGAAACACTTGATGCACTTCAATATCTTGTTCGCCTTTCTGTCAGCAGAAATGAAAATGAGGGCAGGAGAATATCACTCAATATCGGCGATTACCGCGATAAAAGGGAGATAACGCTTAAAGGACTTGCAAAAAGGCAGGCAGATAAGGTGTTAAAATATGGGAGAAACGCGGTGCTTGATCCGATGAACCCGTATGAGAGAAGGATTATTCATACCACTGTTCAGGATATCGAAGGAGTACAGTCACATTCGATTGGAGAGGGAGAGGGCAGAAGAGTTGTAATTTCTCCGGTAGGCGGACGCTCCGGAGGTTATCGGTATAATGACAGAGGCGGAAATAACGGCAGACGGCGTGACGCCAAACCTCAGTATAAGCCCCGACCGCTTGAGACAAGAGAACCGAAGACCGATGTTTCAGGTGAATTCAGCTATGGGAAAATCGAACCGAAAATAAAAAATTAAATAAAAAACTAACAATTGTTGACAAATTGGCATTAACGTAATATTATATTGGTAACTAAACCTGTGAACGAGAGAAGTAGCTTATGCTTTGTCTTCAGAGAGCCGCTTATGGTGTGATTGCGGCGTCAATTGTATAAGCGAATGGACTCGAGAGGGCAGAGCGAAAGGAAATTCCGAGTAGTAGCTGACGGGAGCTTCATCCGTTATCAACGAAGAACGTATGACAGTACGTTAAACGAGTGGATGCACAGCATCAATTCGGGTGGTACCGCAGGTATTATTCCTGTCCCGTTATTGGGACAGGAATTTTTGTTTTAATATTGTTTGAAAGGAAAGATTACAATGAAGAACATCCCGTACCGCATTATTTTATCAGAGCAGCACATACCGAGACAATGGTACAACCTAAACGCCGACATGAAGAGTAAAGCACCGCCTCTCATTAATCTTGATACAAAGGAACCGGTTACTGTTGATGATTTGTCTCACATATTCTGCAAAGAGCTGTCAAAGCAGGAAATTGATACGGAAAACGCTTATATCGATATTCCGGACGGGATAATCGATTGGTACAAAACTTGCCGACCGTCACCCCTTGTCAGGGCATATGCATTGGAAAAGGAACTTGACACCCCCGCAAAAATATATTATAAGTTTGAGGGCAACAATACTTCGGGCAGTCATAAGCTCAACTCCGCAATTGCTCAGGCATACTACGCAAAATCAGAGGGGATAACACATCTTACCACCGAAACGGGAGCCGGTCAGTGGGGTACCGCGTTATCGATGGCATGCTCCTTTTTCGGAGTAGAGCTTACCGTTTATATGGTAAGGGGAAGCTTTTTCCAAAAGCCGCAAAGAAAAACTGTTATGCAGGTTTTCAAGGCTGATGTGATACCCAGCCCGTCAAACCTCACATCTTCGGGCAGGGCGATGCTCGAAAAGCTTGGAGAAGACACTTCCGGTTCCCTCGGCTGTGCAATAACGGAAGCTGTTGAACACGCCGTAACCCATGAGAATACGCGATATGTACTCGGTTCGGTATTAAATCAGGTTTTGCTTCATCAATCTATAATAGGACTTGAGTCAAAAAAGGCAATGGAGCTTTACGATGAATATCCGGACATAGTGATAGGGTGTGTAGGCGGTGGTTCGAGCTTCGGGGGTCTTATTGCCCCGTTTATGAAAGACAAAATCGAGAAAACGCGTAACCCGTATTTTATTGCGGTTGAGCCGACTTCTTGCCCTACCCTTACAAGAGGGAAATATGCTTATGATTTCTGCGATGTCGGAAGGATTACTCCTCTTGCCAAAATGTATACCTTAGGGAACGGCTTTATTCCTTCCGCGGACCACGCAGGAGGACTGCGTTACCACGGAATGTCGCCTATTGTAAGCAAGCTGTATGACGATAAGCTTATTGATGAGGCAAGAGCGGTGGAGCAGACGAGTGTTTTCGATGCGGCAGTAAAATTTTCCCGTATAGAAGGTATCCTGCCGGCTCCCGAATCGTCTCATGCCATTAAGGTTGCTATTGACGAAGCTGAAAAATGCCGCAAAACAGGCGAGAAGAAGACAATTCTTTTCTGCCTTACAGGAACCGGGTATTTTGATATGAGCGCGTACAGCAATTATTTGGAGAGTAAAATGATTAATTATGTCCCGAAAAATGAAGAGCTGCAAGAGAGCTTTGACAAAATACCGAAAGCTTAAGACCAAAGCGTAAAACAGAGGTGGAGATTTGAAAAAACCCATTAAATTTTATTTTAAGTTTTTCGTTTCAGTATTTTCATTAAGTCTTTTTACAATAGGCGGAGGTTATGTTATAGTACCGCTTATGCGGAAAAAGTATGTTGAAAAGCTAAAATGGATTAAAGAAAATGAAATGCTTGATTTAGTCGCTGTAGCCCAGTCCTCTCCGGGGGCTATGGCTGTAAACACCGCCGTTCTTGTGGGATACCGAACCTGCGGAATTGCAGGCGCTGTTTTAGGTGCGTTTGGCGCTATCGCTCCGCCTCTGATTATTATTTCGCTTGTATATCTTGCTTACGATGCTTTTCACGGGGATAAAATTGTACTGGCGGTTTTATCGGGAATAAGAATAGGCGTTGCGGCTGTAATAATTGATGTTGTAATCGGCATGACAAAAACCGTGTTCAAAGAAAAAAATGTATTTTCCGCATTAATACTGCTCATCTCATTTGTATCGGTTTATTTTCTGAAGATAAATGTTATGCTTATAATTTTTGGCTGCATAGTGATAGGGGTCGTGGTTTCTCTTTTCAAAAGAGGGAAAAACACTAAATCCGAATGTAATGAAGAGTCGGAAGGGGACATTTCATAATGAATTTGCTAACCCTTTTTTGGGCCTTTCTTAAAATCGGTTTTTTTACCATAGGCGGAGGATACGCCTCCTTGCCGCTCGTGCAGGATGTTGCAGTCGAGGGCGGACTAATAACGTATGATGAATTCGCCGATATGATAGCCATAGCCGAAATGACTCCCGGTCCCATAGCGCTTAATGTCGCTACATTTGTCGGGGCAAAGCTCGGCGGATTTGCGGGTTCTGTGCTTGCGACCCTTGGTTTTATTACCTTACCGTTTCTGATTGTGCTTTTACTTGCGTTATTGTATTACAGATACAAAAATTTCAGGATTATAGACAATGTATTGAAAACCTTGCGTCCTGCGGTTTCGGCGTTAATTGCGAGTGCGGGCGCGGCAATAGTAACGTTTGCCGTAACGCAAGGGAGGGGTCTCATACTGACAATCGGTGCGGTTGATATGTTTGCGGTTGGAGGAATTGTCCTGTGCGTTGCGGTTTTAAGAATAAAAAAAATAAAAGTTAATCCTATTTTCGTAATGCTTGCAGCAGGCGTTTGCGGCGGAGCATACTATTATTTTGCGGCATAAGTTTTAAGAATTTTCCTTCTTCTTAAACCTCCTGACTGTTCAAAGCAAGAAACAGTGACACACTATTTATTTGATATAACGCTTGACTAAATAGATGTTCAAAGATATAATGTAAAGGATAATGAAGACATATTGTCTTTTTTATTATCAATTATATTGTATTTGGTTAGGCAGAAACAGCCGTGATTTTTTACACTATGAATTAAGTTTAAATGATTGGAGGATAGAGTTATTGGAATGGGTTTATTCGATAATTGGAGTCGCCGTAGGAGCGGTGATTTTCGGTATAGCAGGCTTTATAATCGGCGTAAAGCATCGTAAAAAGGTCGCCGAGCGGGCAATAGGATCGGCAACTGATGAAGCGGCAAGAATCCTTAACTCCGCGATGACTCAGGCAGAACAAAAGAAAAAGGAAGCTATTTTAGAAGCAAAAGACGAAATTCATAAACAAAGAACAGAAATGGAGCGGGAGCTTCGAGAGAGAAGAAGCGAGGTTCAACGACAAGAAAGAAGAATAATTCAAAAGGAAGAGAGCCTCGACAAGAAAACCGAGAATTTAGAAAAGAAGGAAGAGCAGTTAGCACAAAAAATCAGGGATGCAGAGGACAGACTTTCCGAAGCCGAAAGCATCAAAAAGAGTCATTTTGAAATGCTTGAGAGAATCTCGGGTTATACAAAAGAGCAAGCGAAGTCTTATCTCTTAAAGAGTTTAGAGGATGAGCTGACACACGAAAAAGCGGTTAAAATACTTGAATATGAACAGCGCACCAAAGATGAAATGGATACAATGGCTCGTGAAATATTATCTACGGCTATTCAGCGTTGCGCTGCAGACCATGTTGCGGAAACAACCGTATCTGTTGTTAACCTCCCGAATGATGAGATGAAGGGAAGAATAATCGGACGCGAAGGGCGCAATATCAGAACGCTTGAAACAATAACGGGCGTCGACCTTATTATTGATGATACACCCGAGGCAATTACCGTTTCCAGCTTTGATCCAATCCGCCGAGAAATAGCGCGGCTTACTCTTGAAAGGCTCATAACGGATGGAAGAATACATCCTGCCCGTATAGAGGAAATGTATGAAAAGGTTAAAAGGGAAGTAGAGCAAACAATAAAGCAGACAGGTGAAAGAACTCTTGTGGACGCAGGTGTCAACGGGGTGCACAGTGAGCTTGTAAAGCTTTTGGGCAGACTGAAATACCGTACGAGTTACGGTCAAAATGTTTTAAATCACTCTCTTGAGGTTTCTTATATAGCTGGTCTTATGGCGGCGGAAATAGGAGCAGATGTAAAAATCGCTAAGCGGGCAGGTTTGCTTCACGATATAGGCAAGGCTCTTGACCATGAATTTGAAGGTTCTCATATTGAGCTTGGCGTAGAGGTTGCCAAGAAGAATAAAGAAAGTGAGCAGGTAGTCCACGCAATACATGCGCACCATGGCGATATCGAGGCTAAGACTATTGTAGCTTGTCTTGTACAGGCTGCAGATGCCGTATCTGCGGCAAGACCCGGAGCAAGGAGAGAGAATGTTGAAAGTTATATAAAGCGGCTTGAAAAGCTTGAGGAAATTACCACCTCATTTGAGGGAGTTGAAAAATCCTTTGCGATTCAGGCGGGTCGTGAGGTTCGCATAATGGTTAAGCCCGAGGTTGTTTCTGATGACCAAATGGTTTTGGTTGCAAGAGACATAGTAAAGAAAATCGAAGGTGAGCTTGAATATCCCGGTCAAATTAAAATCCATATAATCAGAGAAAGCAGAGCTATAGAGTACGCAAAATAAATTACAAGCTGCCGGGAAATCTCCGTTTCACGGCAGTCTTGTTTTAGTCAGGAGCGCACATGCTGATATTTGCAGTCGGGGATGTAGTAGGCAAGGAAGGTTGCAATTTTCTTGTTTCGCGTCTTCCGGTATATAAAAGACTAAACGCAATAGATATTTGCTTGGTTAACGGAGAAAATTCAGCACAGGGGAACGGCATTTCGCCTGATTCCTGTGAGCAGCTTTTTCTTGCCGGAGCGGATATCGTGACTACAGGAAATCACGCTTTTAAGAGAAGTGATGTTTGGGATTATTTGAATTGCTCAAAGCCCGTGCTTCGTCCCGCAAACTATAATGAAAACAATCCCGGAAAGGGCTGTTATATTGCTGATAAGGGCAGATATCGCTGTGGGGTTATTAACCTTATGGGCACAGCTTTTCTTGAAGCTCTCGAAAATCCTTTTGTTTGTATGGACAGAGTCTTAAAGGAGCTTTCGGACTGTAAGGTAATAATAGTTGACTTTCATGCCGAGGCGACCGCCGAAAAGAGAGCGATGGGCTTTTATCTTGACGGGAAAGTAACGGCAGTTGTGGGAACGCATACGCATGTTCAAACTGCGGACGAACAGATTTTACCCGGGGGTACGGCTTACCTGACGGACTTAGGAATGACAGGTCCCATTAATTCGGTTTTAGGAATAAAACCCGAGCTTGTTATATCAAAATTCAAGTATCAAATGCCCGTTCGCTTTGAAAATGCCTCGGGAGATATGATGATGTGCGGCTGTCTCATAGAAGCGGATGAAAAAACGGGGAAAGCAATTTCAATTGAAAGAGTGATAATCGAATGAACCGAGTTGTTAAAACAATATTGTTGCTTATTTGTGCAGCGTTTGTTTTTATTTTTTCGGGCTGCGAGGGCGAAACAGACGAGACTGAAACAAATTCTTTTGTTTCCTTGCAACAGGACGTGGCCGTTATCAACACAAAGGCTGAAATAACGGCGGCATATGTCGGTTTTGATTCTATTAATCCTTATAAGGCTAAAAGCGTAATCAACAAGGAGCTTATGTATTTGCTTCATGCAGGTCTTTTTCAACTTGAAAGCGACCTGTCGGTGTCTTGCGTGATTGCACAGTCCTATAAAGCAGACGGTAATGAAGTTGTCGTCACAATTAAGGACGAGGCGGTATTTTCGGATAACACACCAATTTTATCAAGTCATGTAATCCAATCACTAAGGGCAGCTAAGGGCTCTTCACTTTACTCAAAAATGTTAAGCAGCGTTAAAAGCGCCCGGGAGATTTCAGAAAGGAAGGTCTTATTTACATTTGACAGGGAGGATATTTTTGCTCTTAATTTGTTGACCTTTCCTATTATTAAATCCAATACGGATAATCCTTGCGGAGCCGGGAAATATCTGCTTGAATTCAAGGGAGAAAAGCCTTATCTCAGACTCAATAATCGAAGCCTACTTTATGCTATGTCACAGAATAACGAAATATCTCTTTATGATGTCGGCTTAGGCGAAAACGAGCAGTACGCTTTTATTACCGGAAAGACTTCTGTTTACATAGACACACTCGAGGATAATGAATATCATAAGCTTTCCTCAAAAACTGCCTCTATTGAAACAACGAGGCTTGTGTTTATCGGAGTAAATTCAAAATCGGGAGAATCATCTTGGACGTGGCTGAGGCGTGCGGTCGATATTGGTCTTAACCGCACAAAAGTTGCAGGCGCTCCGCTTTTAGGTCAAAGCGTACCTGCCGCAACTGTATTTCATCCGGCTTTTTACGGACTTGAGGGAATAGATATCACGCATTCTCAAGGGGACAAGGAGGCGGCTTTAAGAATTTTAGAAGAAAACGGTTTTTCATCCGAAAATTCATCCGGCTTCAGAAAAAAAGGCTCTCTTACCTTAACGTTAACTGTTTTGGTTTGCAACGATAATCCGCTTAAGGTTAATTTAGCGAAAGCCTTTAAGGAGGATATGAAAGAGCTTGGGATAAAAATAAACATTGATGAACAAGCTCCCGATAAATATTCGACAAAGCTGAAAAGCGGCAAATTCGATCTTTATATAGGGGAGATTATGCTTTGTCCGAATTTTGCACTTGACAGCTTTTTTACCCGGGAGGGTTCGGTAAGCTTTGGCATAAGCGAGAAAAGCTGCGAGAATTATTTTCAGTTTAAGAAGGGCAAAATGAGCATAAGTAATTATCTTAAAAATTTTTCCTCGGAGGTCCCTTTTATTCCGGTATGCTACCGCAGGAACGTTATGTCGTATGACAGCACTTTTGAAGGGGTGGAAACGGCATTTGATGACCCTTATTATTCTGTTTACTCTTGGGGTTTGTCCGATTAATTTTTTCTTAGAACTTGTTTTTAGGCTGGCTTTGGTATATAATAATTAGAGAGCCGATAGATTTTAGAAATTTGCGTTTTATTAAGGAGGAAACCATATGGATCCGATAAAAGTTGACTTTTCGGGAAAGGGCAGAGCAAAGGAATTGTATATACCGCCTGAGAGGGCGGGTCTTAAAACAATAATAAGCATTATATTGACCTTGGTTGTTGCGGTTTTGGCGTTTTACTTTATGCTTCCCGCAATAAATATTAAAGCTTATGATTTCTATTCCTATATTGGAGTTGTGTTACTTTCTTACATTGTATTCACATTCATTTCTTCAAAGGCATTTGCCAGACCCGAGTACATTCCTTATGTTAAAAAAAGGTCTTTTGTACCGATTGTTATAGGTCTCGTATTCGCAATTATTCTCGGAATCGGCTATCTTTCCTCGGCTTTAATTTTCAGAGCAAAGACATACAGCAAGATAATTTCGGTTGAGGAACAGCAGTTCGGTGAGGAGTCGGGTATTACCAATATCGCGGGAATTTCCGATTTTGAAAAAATCCCGATGATTGACGCAGATGTGGCGGCAAACCTTGGCAACAAAAAGCTCGGAGATCTTGCTCAATTTGTTTCGCAATTTGTAATTGATAATCCGTATTCAACGCAAATCAACTTTAGAGGCGTGCCAACAAGAATTTTACCGCTGAAATACGGTGATTTTTTCAAGTGGTTTAATAACAGAGGAAACGGCATTCCTGCATATATAGCCGTAAACATGTATACACAGGAGGCAAATGCGGTAACGGTTGAGGGCGGAATAAAATATTCTTCGTCCGAATATTTCGGCAGGAAGCTTGCCCGAGTGCTTCGTTTTAATTATCCGACATATATGTTTGGTGTTCCTTCACTTGAGATTAACGAGGACGGCGATCCGTGGTGGGTTTGCGAACGAATTGACAAGACGATAGGTCTTGTCGGCGGAGAGGATGTAACAGGTCTTGTGCTGGTTAATGCGCGCACGGGTGAAACAAAGGAGTATAGTATTGACAAGGTTAAAGCAGAAAACTCCGATATCAAGTGGGTTGACCAGGTTTATTCGGCGGACCTGCTTAACAAGCAGTATAATTATTACGGAAAATATTGCGGCGGATTTTTCAACTCCTTTATCGGTCAAACAGGTGTGAAAATCACAACAAGCGGATACAGCTACCTTACGAATAATGACGACGTTTGGATGTACACGGGCGTTACTTCCGTTACTAATGACGATTCCATAATAGGCTTTGCTCTAATCAACCAAAGAACCAAAAAAGCTTTTTTCCAAAAGATATCAGGTACTACAGAAGCGGGAGCGCAAGCTTCGGCGGAGAGTATAGTAAGTGACAAGGGTTGGAAGGCCACCTTCCCTCTCGTGCTTAATATTAAAGGTGAAGCGACGTATTTTATGGCTCTTAAGGATAATAACGTCGTAAAGAGCTACGCAATGGTCAGCGTAGAGCGCGTCCAAGACGCCGCAAGAAGTCCTAATGACGATTACCCGAATCTTGTAGCATGCCTTAAATCCTATGAAAGCACTATCAAAGCAAGCGGTATAAACCTCAGATTTAATTATGAGGGCAAGGAGACAGATATTGATACGTCCTTGTATGAATTCGTAACGGGAGCTGTAGACGAAATAAGAACAGCTGTAATAGGCGGCGAAAGCGTTTATTACATTAAGCTTAAGGACTCTGCCGCATATTATAGCATTTCGGCAAGTCAGTCCGATGAAGCAATTATTCTAAACAAGGGGGACACCGTAATAATTGCCTTCGAAAAGAAAGAGGACAGAATTATCCCCGCGCAGGACATCAGACTTAAATAAGGATTATGTCTTGTCCTAAATTAACGAACAGAAAAAGACAGGTACAGCTTTTGTGCCTGTCTTCTTTCGTTTTTTTATCGTTACATCTGCTCCGGTGCGTCAATTTTAAGCATAGTCAAGACAATTTTCATAACCGTCCGAACACAGTTGCAAAGGAAAAGCCTTGCTTGCATTATGCCTTCATCCTCGCTTATAACTCTTTGTGCGTTATAAAACTTATGAAAACGCGTTGCAAGCTCGGTTGCATAGCGGGTAATTCGTGAAGGATCAAGCTGCTTTGCGGCAAGAACTATCTCATCGGAAAGAGAAGCAATATGTGAAATAAGCATTTTTTCTTCGTTCGAGGAAAGCAGGGAGAGATCTTGTCCGGATGTCCCGCGAAATTCAATGTTATCGCTTTTAAGCTTTGTAAATATACTGCATATTCTTGCGTGGGCATATTGGCAGTAATAGACGGGATTTTCATTAGATTTCTCAACCGCCAAATCAAGATCAAAATCTAAATGTGTGTTAGCTTCTCGAAAAATAAAGAAGAAACGCGCGGCATCTATAGGAACCTCATCCAAAAGAGTTAGGAGCGTAATGGCATTTCCCGAGCGCTTTGATGCCTTTATTGTCTCCTTGCCGCGAACTAAACGCACCATTTGCATCAGGATTACCTCGAGCCTTGATTTATCAATTCCCAAGGCGGACAGCACAGCCTTAAGACGAGGAACATATCCATGGTGATCCGCTCCGAGAATATCAATTGCCGTATCAAAACCTCTAACTGCGAGCTTATTATAGTGGTATGCTATATCGGGCACTATATAGGTTGGAACCCCGTTGCTTCGTACGAGCACAAAGTCTTTGTCACATCCGAATTCGGTCGCCTTAAACCAAAGCGCTCCCTCGTTTTCGTATGTGTATTCGCTTTTTCTCAGAAGCTCTATAACCTTATTAACTTCGCCGCTGCTGTGCAAAGAACTTTCCTTAAACCAAGTGTCGTATTTTATTCTGTATTCTGAAAGGCCGGCTTTCATTTGAGCTATATTAATCGGCAGCGCAAACTCCGTCAAAGCTTTTCTGCGCTCATGCTCGGTTTTATCTAAAAAGGATGCACCGTATATGTCTGCAAACGCCTTTGCATGGGTGATTATATCTTTCCCGTGATAAGAATCCTCGGGAAGCTCAATACCCTCAAGAAACAACTGCTGATATCTGATATCCAAAGAGAGCGCAAACTTATCTATTTGATTTCCGGCGTCGTTTATATAAAACTCTCTTTCTGTCTCATAGCCGACCTTTTCTAAAACACTTGCTATGCAGTCGCCCAACGCACCGCCTCTTGCATTCCCAACGTGCATAGGTCCCGTGGGGTTGGCAGAGACAAATTCAATGAGCACTCTTTTACCCTTTCCGTAATCGGATGAGCCATAGCTTTCGCCCCGGGCTGCAACGTCGAGCAGGATATCGGAATAATAATTTTCACCGAAAAAGAAATTAATAAAGCCTGCTGCGGCGACTTGGGCTTTACAAAAATAAGAGCGGTCAAGGGATATATATTTTTCGAGTATCTGGGCTATGATACGAGGAGCCTTTTTTTGCGGTGAGGCAAGTACGAAGGCGGCATTTGTAGCATAATCGCCGTTCTTTGCGTCTGCGGGAACCTCAATATTAAAGCCCGGCAAAGTGCAGCTTACAAGCTCACCGCTCTTTACCGCACATTCAAAGGCTGTTTTTATTATTATACTTATCTGATTTTCTGCAGTTTTTACTATTTTAGACATTATGCTCTCCCTAATTCAGATTTCTGTTACAGTAACGAGCATTTTATTTTCTGCTGCAAGATCCGAGTTGAAGTCTACCGTATAGCTCATCTTCAAGGTTCCGCCCTTTTCCGTTACATTCATTCTGACATACTTTGCGAAAACTCCCATCATAAAGCTGCCATAGGGCGTGTCATAATAACAGCTGTGACGTTTATTCTGCTCTAAAATAATCTGCGAGCTGAAGGGACCTTCTCTGCGCATTGTAACACAGGTAGGGGAGTCTAACAAGAGAGTTGTAACAGAACCGTCGAGCCCTCCGTCTGTTTCGTTATACATAATGGAAAATTCATCATCGCAAAAGGACAGCGTACCCTTAGTCATTATTTCAAGCTTTTCGGTTTCTCCGTTTGAGAACTGCTCGTCCGTAATTTTTATAAGAACATCTTTTTTCATATTAATTCTCTTTCTTTTCAAAAGCGTATTCAATGAGCTTTTCAATGAGTTTTCGAGGGGGGATTTTGACTTCTTCAAACAGCTTGGGATACATACTGATAGAGGTAAACCCCGGAATTGTATTGATTTCGTTAAAATATATTTCTCCGTCAGAGCTCATAAAAAAGTCTACCCGCGCAAGACCCGAACAATCAAGATACTTATAGATATCAACCGCGATTTTTCTGATTTCCTCCGATATTTCCTCGGGGAGCGGGGAAGGGATAAGAAGCCTTGAGTTGTCGTCTATGTACTTTGCCTTATAGTCATAAAAATCGTTACAGGGCACAATCTCACCTACGCATGAGGCTAACGGCTCGTCGTTTCCCATAACGGCGCACTCAAGCTCTCTTCCTACGACAGCAGACTCCAAAACAACTTTAGAATCGTGCTCAAAAGCGAGAGCGAGAGCGTCCCTTACAGACTCTTTGGACGAAGCTTTTGAAATGCCGACGGAGGATCCTGCATTTGCAGGCTTAACAAATATCGGAAGCGAAAGCTCCCTGACGATTTTGTCTATATCAACATTATCAAGGATAAAATCGTATTTTTTGACAAGGCGCCATTTGGCTTGCCTTATGCCTGATTGGTCGCACAGCGCATTTGTTACGGCTTTATCCATACAAACGGCGCTTGAGAGTACCCCGCAGCCAACATACGGAATTTCCGACAGCTCAAGCAGTCCTTGAATAGTGCCGTCCTCACCGTTTTTTCCGTGTAAAACAGGGAAAACAACATCAATATATATTTTACTCGGGAGTGAGCTTTCAAAAATCAGAAGCGCTTTATCAGCGGGGTTTACCGAAAGCATGGCAGGAAAAGTAAGCTCCTTTGTACACCACGCGTCATTTTCAATAAGGCTTACATCGCCTCTGAAACAGCGCCATTCACCGCTTTTCGTTATTCCGAGCATAAGAACTTTGTATTTATCCCGGGGAATGTTCCTGATTACCGAAGCCGCTGAACGAAGCGAAACCTCGTATTCACTTGAGTTTCCTCCGAATATGACGAGAAGATTTTTCAAAATTATCACCCGATATATATTGTATGTAAAAAGAATATTTAATATAATATCACATAAACAACCGTTTATCAATTCATTTCTTCTAATATTTAAAAGGTTTAATGTACATTTGTAAATGATGTGAGACAAAATATTTAAAAAATAAAAGAAGTAAAGTTAGCAAGTTTATTCATCTAA
>MWBL01000018.1 GCA_002069015.1 Firmicutes bacterium ADurb.Bin300
CAGCTTCGCGTCGGCATATGTTTTTGCCATAGGCTTTTCGCACATTACATGCTTACCGGCGTTCAAGGCGTCAACGGTGATAAAGCTGTGAGAGCGGTTAGGTGTGCAAACATGGACAACATCAATGCTTTTGTCCTTAAGAAGGTCTTTGTAGTCCGTATAGAATTTTGCGTCGTCAGTGCCGAAGAAATCGGCGGCTTTTTCAGCTTTTTCTTCGATGATATCGCAAAATGCCACCATTTCCGCCTCGGAGATTTTTTTAAGCGCCGGCATATGCTTACCGTTAGCTATACCGCCGCAACCGATAATACCTATTTTCAATTTTTTGCTCATATTTCAGCCTCCGTTACAAATTGGTTTTTTATATAAACCACAGTATCTTGATTATATCAAGTACATAACTCCATTATATTGTATTTTTTATCCTTTTCAAGCTTTATCCAAATATAATGTTACAAATATTTATCAATATTTTTGGAGAAATTACACAAAAATAAAAAAACGCGGGAGAAGGTTTTATGTTCCGTCTTCCGCGCGTTGAGGTAATCAATTATTTTTCCGTTTTCTATAATGAATGATACGCCGGCAGCGCGCGGCAATATTTTCATCATGCGTTACGATAATGACCGTTGTTCCGGTTTCATTAATTTTTTGAAAATAATCCATTATAGAAGAGCCGGTTGTTGTATCAAGTGCTCTCGTCGGTTCGTCTGCCAAAAGGGTGCCGGGAGAGTTGACCAGCGCCCGCGCGATGGCGACGCGCTGCGCCTGACCGCCCGAAAGTTCCGATACGCTCCTTTGCATATTTCCCTGTTTTCCTCTTTTTCCTAAAAGACCATTGAAGCAACTTTGCCCATAGCCTCTCTTAGCCGTCTGCGGTTTTCAAGAAATCGCCGAGCGTTCGTATACGACATAGCCATAATACCTTTGTCAAACTACAATGACATTAAAGCAATAATATACCATAATTATACAAATGGCTGCAAAAATCTAAATTGTTTATATAGAGTAAATAACTTACATGATAGCAATCAAGGAATAATAGAGAATACCATATATTTAAGTACAAGACATTACAGCTTTGATAAGGTTTTTTAAAACGTATTTTCAAAACATATTCGCATATCTTTTCGGTTATTTTACTTTCTTTCGGTAAAACTAAGCAAAAATCCGAAAGGAAAAAATAAGTGTGAATTCCGTCAACAGGCATTTGATACAGAAGCTCGAAAACGAACTACATGAAATACGCAAATCGTATAAAGCGGAGATACAGAAATGCGATACGGATTTTTCGCTTTGGCTTTGCGATAACTATTATCTGCTTGAGCGAAACTGCAGAAGCGCAATAAAAAGCATAAAATCCTCGCTGCCCCTGCCTTCAGGCGAGGACGGTCTTCCGCGTTGTTACAAAGTTTCGCTTGCTATTCTTGAATCAGGCTCTCTGCCGGAAAGTGAAAATCTAATTGACAGTCTTAACCGGGCAGAGCTTTTCGCCGGCGAACTGTTTTCACTCAAAGCGGCGCTGAGAGCTGCGCTGATAACCTGTTGCGCAAGTGCTTGTAAAAGCTCCGATACAAACCTGTTAAGCAACTCAATTAAATCCTTTATAAAGCTTGATGATATAGATTTCGGAGAAATAATTGAAATTTGCAGTATTGTCGAAAGGACGCTTTCGTCGGAAAAGTGCGGAGTTTACCCTAAAATGGGCGAAAAAACAAGGCGAATATACAGGGAGGCCGTTTATAAGCAGGCGAAAAGGGAGGGGATGAGCGAAAACGCGTTGGCGAAGCGGCTGGTTGAACAGGCGGACGAAAAAAAGTGTCATGTCGGTGAGCTTTTGACGCTCGGCAAAAACAGAAAAAAACGCGGAACGTTCTTTATTGTGTTAGAAGCGCTTTTACCGTTTATCGCCGCCTTGTCAATAGGTCTGATATTTAAGAATATTTTTCTCGTTATTTTGATGTATTTTCCTCTTTGGGAGATAATTAAATGCTTTACCGATTATTTTGCTCAATACAAGGTCCCCGTATCATATTTGCCGAGAATGGAGGAAAAGCCCGGCATCTCCCCGGAATGTAAAACGCTTATAGTCGTTTCCATGCTTCTGCCTTCGGCGCACAAGGCAGCCTCCTTAAAAAAAAATCTTGAACAGCTGAAAAAAACAAACGGCGTACAAAACGTAAAAATCTGTGTCCTTGCGGATCTTCGAGGTGCCGATATGCCGACTAAGCCGGAGGATGAAACGGATATTTCTGCCTCACTTAGAGTTATTGACGCACTCAATAAAAAGTATAAAGGCGGCTTTATTCTCGCCGTAAGGCGCAGGAGGTATTCGCAAACACAGCGTGAATACACCGGTTATGAACGTAAGCGCGGCGCAATTACCGAAATAATCAGAGCAATAAAAGGAGTCAGCTCCGATTTTATATCCCTTAAGGGGGATACATCGGATATTAATACTTTTAAATATATTTGCGCACTTGATTCGGATACACGCCTTCCGATGGACGCCGTATCACAGCTAACCGCAATAGCCGCCCATCCCTTGAACAGGGCTAAAATCAATAAGAAAACCAAAACAATTGAGAGCGGTTACGGTATTATCGTACCTTATATCGGAACATCGCTGCTCTCATCAGGGTCAACCTTATTTTCAAAGACGGTCGGAGGAGTTTGCGGAATAAGCGTTTATGACCTGAGCGCCGCTGAAAGGTATCAGGATTTGTTTTCACGCGGCACGTTTTGCGGCAAAGGGCTTATAGATGTCGAGGCGGCTTATACCGTGCTCGAGGGTGCATTCAGAAGTCAGCATATTCTCAGCCACGATATACTCGAGGGTGAGCTGTTAAGAACGGCATATGTATCTGATGTTGAGTTTACAGATGCGGCAATTTCCAATCCAAAGGCATATTTTGACCGTCAGCACCGCTGGATAAGGGGAGATTGGCAAAATATTATCTATCTTAAAAAGAAAGTAAAAGCCGAGCAGGAGGGCAGGAGTATTTCTTTCGACCGAATGTCAAAATATAAGCTTTTCGATAATCTCAGAAGGAGCACTACTCCGATTTTTACGGCATTGCTTTTAATCCTGTCGCCCTTGTTTGAAACAAAAACAGGTTGGGTTATGGCAGTTACGGCGGTATTATCCGTTATGACCGCCGGGGTATTCAGCGCAGCGCGTGCTTTTATCAGAAACGGCACTCCTATGCTTTCAAGACGCTTTTACTCCGATACATTCCCCGTTGCAAAGGCGGATTTGGCATTGTCGCTGTTATGGTTGATGCTTCTGATTCAAAACGCTTTTACCTGTTTGACGGCTATTATTACTGCCCTGTCAAGATTAATCAGCAAAAAAAACCTGCTTCAATGGACCGTTGCGTCAGACAGTGAAAAATCAGCAAAGAGCACTGTATGGCTTAAGGCTTTTCTTCCTTCTGTGATAGGGGGTGCGGTAATGGCGCTAACAGGGAACACGCTTGTTGTGTGTTTGGGAATTCTGTATATTATATCGCCTTTGATATCTAAAAAAATAAGTAAAGAAAAGATATATGAAAAGGAAAGCCTAGGTCCTTATTCAAGGGAAAAGCTGATTTCCTACGCTGCAGCCATGTGGAAATATTTTGATGTGCTGTGCGGTCCTAACGATAACTATTTGCCGCCCGACAACCTTCAGGAAGCTCCCGTATTCAGAACCGCTCACAGAACGTCGCCGACAAATATCGGGCTTTTCCTCGTTTCGTGCCTTGCGGCTCGCGATTTAGGCTTTATTGATACGGCAGAGCTTGCAAAAAGAATCGACAATACAATTTCAAGTGTGGAAAAGCTTGAAAAATATAAGGGCAACCTTCTTAATTGGTATAATACGGAAACACTCAAACCCTTATATCCTAGATATGCTTCGACTGTTGACAGCGGAAATTTTCTTTGCTGTCTTGTCACTCTTCGCAGGGGACTGCTTGAATATGTTTCACAATGTCCGAAGCTTAAGGATTTAGCGGGAAGAATTACAAGGTTAATTTGCGATACCGATATTGTGACGTTTTTTAATGAGAAAAGGAAGCTATTTTCAATAGGAACAGACGTTGAAAATGACAAGCGAAGCGAAAGCTATTATGATTTGTTTATGAGCGAGGCACGTATGACCGCTTATTATGCGATAAGCGCACGTCTTGTTACGAAAAAGCTTTGGGGAAATCTTTCGAGAATGCTCTCAAGCGACGGTAACTATACGGGACCTTTATCCTGGACAGGAACGATGTTTGAGTATTTTATGCCTTATCTTTTCATTCCCTCCTATAGAGGAACACTCAGCTATGAAGCGCTCAGATATTGCTCTCGCTGCCAAAGGCGGGCAGTCAGAAAAAAGGATATCCCGTTCGGAATGTCGGAAAGCTGCTTTTATGCTTTTGACAGCAAATTGGATTATCAGTATAAAGCACACGGAGCGCAGAAGCTTGCATTAAAAAAGGGAATGAGTGCTGATACGGTAATTTCTCCGTATTCAACCTTTTTATTGCTTCCTTTTCAACCGCAGGCGGCTATGAAGAATTTAAAAAAACTCGAAAAACACGACGTCCTCGGACGGTTTGGCTTTTTTGAAGCAATAGACTTTACACCGGAAAGAACGGAAGAACAGGATTATTGCGTAGTAAAAACCTTTATGGCACACCACATAGGTATGAGCCTTTTGAGCGTTTTGAACACATTAAAGGATAACATACTTCAAAAAAGATTTATGCTTGACGAAGAAATGTCGGCGGGCGAATTCCTTCTGCACGAGAAAATCCAGCCCGGAGCGGCTGTGTTTAAGGATGTATATAAAAAAGAAATACCTCAGCGCAGCCTGAGAGTCACAAACGGTGTTTACACTGCCGACAGTATAACGCCTCTCATGCCCGCCGTAAGAGCTTACCGTAATGCCCAGTGGTCCTTGTTCATTTCCGATTGCGGCTCGGGATTCTCGATGTATAACGGTCTTTGCGTTAACAGGAGAAGTGATGATCTGCTGCGGCGTCCCGACGGAGTAATCGCGAATTTCAGAATTAATGAAACCAATATTCCCTTTACACGTTGTGCGGATTATTACTCAAAGGCGGTATTTTCGGCTGAATTTTTCGGAAATTACGTAAAATTTACTTCGAAGCTCGGCTTTTTTGATTGCGCACAGACTGTTGGAGTATTTTCCAGAACGTGCGGTGAACAGCGCGTATTCAGCATAAGAAATAATACTAAAAGTATTGTAAGAGGAGTCCTGGGCATATACTTTGAGCCTTCTTTATCACGCGACGCGGACGAAAGAGCTCACCCTGCTTTTTTGAAAATGTTTATTGACAGCTATTATGATAAAGAAAACGAGATAGCCGTATTTTGCCGAAAAAGCAGAACAAACGGCGAGACCGTTTGGCTTGCGGCAGGCTTTTTTACTCCGTTAAACCATATTACGGTCTTTGACCGCGAATCTGTTTTAGAGAGGCCTAACGGTATATTTTCGCTTGCCGATACCGCGAGAGAAAAAATCGAAAAGGGAGGAAGCAGTGTCGATAAATGCTGTTACTTCGGATTGCCCGTAAAGATTAATCCAAAACAGCAGTTTACTGCCTCGATGTTCATCTTGGGAGGTTCAAACAGGACGGAGGTTACAGAGCTTGCTTTGAAGGCTCGAAAATTAGGTCCCGTTAGGAATGACAATCTTGCTCAGGGTGCTTTCAGTCAAAGCAGTCTTGACGGAATAATATCAAACAGGGTGTTGCCTCACATTTTTTATGGAAAAGAAAACTCAAGGGAGCACTTGAATGCTGTTAAGAAAAGCAACTATTCAATATACGATCTATGGAAGGCGGGTATTTCGGGCGACAACCCGATTATATATGCAAGGGTTACAAAAAATGATGACCTGACTCGTCTGAAGCCATATTTGCAAATAAGCGAAAAGCTTAGAAAGCATTCCCTGAAAACCGATGTGGTTATAGCTTTTGATGAGGGCGGGGAATATGGCTCTCCAATGTATGAAAAGCTTCGTGCCCAGCTTAGTGAATTCAATTTCGGCTATGATGAGCCGGGCTTTAGGCTGGTACATCTTCTCGATTTGGCCTCGCTGCCCGAAAATACGGACCGAGTGTTAAGGGCGGCGGCAAGTTATATAGCATCGCTTTCGGGAGAGAGGCTTAGATTACCTCCTCGTTTATTCAATCCGGTGAAAATATACTCTGTCCGGTCAACGGATAATATGACTGATGACTACGATGAAAACGGTAATTATCGGATTTACTCAAAACCTACTCTTCCCTGGTGCCATTCGTTATGTAATATGACCTTCGGAACGCTTGTATCGGATATGTCGTTGGGCTACACGTATGCCATAAATTCATCAGAAAACAAACTAACGCCTTGGTTTAATGATACAAGAAGCGATAACAGAGGAGAAATATTATTTGCAAAATATAACGGCAAAATATATGACCTTGCACAAAATGCCGATGTCACCTATGGGGAGAACTTTGCCTCATACACGGGATATATAGGCGCTCTTTCATATATAATGACGGTTACCGTACCTCATAAAGGCATGAAAAAAGAAATATCGTTAAAATTGAAAAACTGCGGAGAGTCTGATATAAATGTAAGCTTGCTCTATTATTGCGAGCCTGAGACAACTCTTTCCGGTAATTTAAAACCTTTTGTTAACGGCAACTGTTTGTTAATATCAAACAATATGTCAAGGCTGTATTCGGGGATAATGTCTTTATCGGTAAGGGAGGGAACAGAGGTTTACACTACGAACAAAACCGATGTTATGTCAGGCAGCTGGCGAAATACGCTGTCAATTTCCGAAGGCGTTTGCGCTGCCGTCGGGAAGATGCTCAACTTATCTGCACAAGAGATAAAAGCGGCAACATTTATCCTTTCTTTCGGAAAGACAACAGACAGCGCTATAAAATTATCTTCAATTAATCTAAATAATAAGTCCCTCTTTCAAAACAACATCTTAATAAAAACACCGGATGAAAATTTAAATAAGTTTTACAATTCGCTCTTAAAGCATCAGATTATAGCTTCAAGGCTATATTCGAGAACAGGCTTTTATCAGTCGGGAGGCGCTTTCGGTTACAGAGACCAGCTTCAGGATGTATGTGCTCTTATCCTGACCAATCCGATTTTATGTAAAAGACAAATAATAAGGTGCTGTACCGTTCAATTTAGCGCGGGCGATGTGCTTCATTGGTGGCATGCAATGGGAAGAGAAGGATTCCGCGGAGTACGGACAACCTGCTCGGATGATTATCTTTGGCTTCCTTACGCCGTTAATGAGTATGTTCAAAAAACAGGAGATTGCAATATTTTGCAGCTCGAAGTCCCTTTTATTGAAGGGGAGTCCTTAGCACAAGGAGAGGATGAAAAGTATTCTTTATACACTATCGGAAAGGAAAAAGCCACTGTTTATGAACACTGTAAACGCTCTTTTATGCGTTGCTTTGACGAGAAAGGCGAGCACGGACTGATGCTGATAAAAGGCGGAGATTGGAATGACGGCTTCAACAAAATCGGAAAAAACAAAAAGGGAGAAAGCATATGGCTATCACAGTTTGTCATTATGGTGGGAAAGTTATTTTCGGCTGTTGCCGAGAGGATGGGCGATATCGAGTTTGCTGAATCCTTGATAAAGAATTCGAATTCTCTTATTCAGGCAGTAATCAATCACGGGTTTAACGGCAAATGGTTTATAAGAGCGTATCTCAAAGACGGCAGAAAGCTCGGTGACGAAGGGGCGGGAAGCTGTGAAATAGACAGTCTGAGCCAATCCTTTGCCGTGTTCGCCGATTTGCCCGATAAAGATAAGCGAAAAACATCCTTGATGCATGCGGTTATGCACCTTGTGGATTATGAAAATCAAATTGTAAAGCTCTTTACACCTGCCTTTGCAAAATATGACCCCGATATAGGCTACACCTCGGCTTATCCCGTCGGGGTCAGGGAAAACGGGGGACAATACACCCACGCTGCCATTTGGCTTTCTGCGGCATTGCTCAAGGATGGCTTTACTACCGAGGGCTATGATATTTTAAGGCTCGTCAACCCATACGAGAAATATAAACAAGGCTTGGGAAACGTATATAAAACGGAACCTTACGCTTTATGCGGAGACGTTTACGGCGATACCGCACCGGGAAGGGGAGGGTGGAGCCTTTATACGGGAGCTGCGGCATGGTATTATAAAACCGTATATGAGGAGCTTTTCGGGATTAAGCAACGTGATAAAAAACTAATAATTAGACCGGCTTTTCCGGAGTTTTGGAACGAGTGCTCGATAACTCTGAATATTGATAATAAAAGTATCAGAATTCAGTATAAGCGTTCAGAAGAAAACTCTCTTTTAGTAGACGGAAGGCACGCTGAATTTATTCCTCTTGACGGCGATAATCATGAAGCGCTTGTAAAATTTAACAATTAAGTATGGAAATCCTGAGATTATTATGCTATACTTAATCGATAGAATAATAAAGGAAGCTGAACGATGGATTATACATTATCAAAAGTTCAAATTGCCGATGGTGTTTGCGCTGTAATGGCGGACACATCAGGTTTTAAGACAGCACGAATTTCATTTTCCTTTGCAAGCAACTTAAGCGAGTCTAACAGCGAATATGCTCTTTTATCTAAACTGATACTCCGTTCTTCAGAGGACTTTCCTGATTTTACTCAGATATCCCGCCGTCTTGCCGAGCTTTACGGAGCGACACTGTCTTCATCTGTTATGAAAATCGGAGAACAGCAGATTATTAAAATCTCGATATCTTTTATAGCGGATCGTTTTGCTCTTGATGGGGGCAGTGTAGCCGAGAATTGTATTGGATTGTTGTCAGACTTGATATTCAGACCTAACATTAAAAACGGTTCGTTTAATTTGCGAGAGACCGAAAGCGAAAAGCGGTTGCTTTTACAGCAGATTGAAAGCGAAAAGAACGACAAGTCAGTATATGCCAGGTTAAGACTTGAGCAAATAATGTTCAAGGACGAGCTTTATTCCTTAAATAAATACGGTGACGCTCAAACTATTGAGAAAATCACGCCCGACAGCGAAGCGCAAGCTTACCTTGAATATCTAAAAAAGGCCGTTATAAGAGTAAACATTATCGGCAAAGCGGACTTTGACAAGGCTCTCTTACACCTTAAAGAAAGGTTTGCTTCAATTGAAAGATCTCCTGAGAAAATTGAGACAGCTTTTGTTCTTTCGGGAGAAGATGTAAAATATGAAAGTGAAACAGACCGTGTTAATCAGGGCAAGCTTGTTATGGGCTTTAGAGCGGGAATGGCTGATTGTGATGACAATTATTATTCTACAAGAGTTATGACGGATCTTTTTGGCGGCGGCACATACTCTAAACTTTTTAAGGTAGTAAGAGAAGAGATGAGTCTTTGCTATTACTGCTCCGCAAGGCTGATAAGTCAAAAAGGGATTATTTTTGTTCAAAGCGGAATAGACACCGAAAACGAAGAAAAGGCTAAAAATGCTATTATAGCTCAGCTTGAAGATATTAAAGCCGGCAATTTCCGTGACGAGGATTTACAATCATCGATTGACTCGCTCGTCAACAGATTCGGCACAATCAGCGATACTCCCGAGGATCTTGACGATTGGTTTTCCCTGCAGATTGTGACGGATGAAATGAAGAAGCCCTCGGAGTATGCTGAAAATATCAGAAAAGTAACGCGTGAAGATGTAATTGCGGCAGCCCGAAGGGTTACACTTGATACTGTGTTTATGCTGAAAAGCTCAGAAAGCGGGGAAGAAAAAACCGATGCGTAAAATAATTACTAATGAAAAGCTCGGAGAAAGCTACACTTATATAAAGCATTCCTCGGGGCTTTCTATATATGTTTTTCCGAAGGAAGGCTATTCTTCCTCATATGCAATTTTCGGTACTAAATACGGCTCAATTCATACATGCTTTAAGAGAAGCGATAAGGACTCCTTCAATAAAATACCGGAAGGCACCGCACACTTCCTTGAGCACAAGCTGTTTGAGAGCGAAGATATTAACGCGGACGAGCTTTTCGCGAAAACGGGAGCACAATCAAATGCCTATACGACCTTTGACAGAACCTGTTATCTTTTTTCTTGCTCAAACAATTTTGCCGAAAATCTTGAAATTTTGCTGAATTTTGTCCGCTCTCCATATTTTACGGCAGAAACGGTTAAAAAGGAGCAGGGAATAATCGCTCAGGAAATTAATATGTACAAGGACTCACCGGGCTGGCAGAGTTTGTTTAATCTTCTTCGTGCCGTCTATAAAAATCATCCCGTTAACATTGATATTGCGGGGACAGTCGATTCGATATCACAAATTACCCCTGAGACTCTTTATACATGTTATAACACCTTTTATAATCTTAACAATATGGTGCTTGCGGTAGCGGGGGATGTAGATGCTGAAATCGTGATTGAAAAGGCCGATAAAATATTGAAACCAACCGACGATATCAGTATTGATACAATATTTGAAGACGAGCCTGAGACGGTTGTAAAGCCCTATATTGAAGAAAAGCTCTCTGTATCTGTTCCTGTTTTTGCTTTCGGATTTAAGGAGCCGATAAAAACAGAGCGCAGTACCGCGGAGATTCTAACCAAGAGTATAATCCTTGACATACTCGCAAGCAAAACATCTCCCTTATATAAGGAGCTTCTTGATGAAGGTCTTATAAATTCCGAGTTTGAGGCTGAATACTTTACAGGCACGGGCTTTGCCGTAACTCTTTTTTCCGGTGAATCAAGCGACCCTAAAAAAGTCGCACAAAAAATTGTGGCGGAAACTGTTAAAATCAAAGAAAGAGGTATATCTCGAGAAGATTTTGAAAGGTCAAGAAAAAAGCTTTACGGACAGAGTATAATGTCATTTAACGATATTCAGGGAATCGCAAATGAGCTTGTAGCGACGCATTTTAAGGGAGATGACTTGTTTTCTGAATTCAATATCCTCTCCGGTCTGACGCTTGAGGATGTGAATAAAGCCCTTAAAAATACCTTTAACGAAAATGCGCATTCGCTTTCGGTCATTCTTCCAAAATAAACAGAGGTGAAAAAAATGAACTTTCTTGCGGATTATTCTCAAGTTACCTTCGCCGGTCTAGATAAGGTTTTTGAGGTTCCGGCGGTAGCGTTTCAGTTTACGCTTCCCTTTGGAAACGGGACTGAAATAACAATCAGATGGTACGGAATTATAATCGCTCTCGGGTACACCCTTGCAGTTCTTTTCGGGGGAAGAATGGCCTATACCTGGAAAATGAGCATAAACAAGATGATTGATGTTCTTATTTACGGCACATTCGGAGGAATTGTCGGAGCAAGAGCGTTTTATGTGATTTTCCAATGGGACTATTACTCGCTTCACCCGGCTGAGATATTCAGACTTTGGGAGGGCGGTCTTGCTATATACGGCGGAATTATAGGAGGTCTTATAGCGGCTTTTATAACCTGCCGTTTAGAGAAACTCAGCTTTACAAAGCTACTCGATTTAGCGGGGATGAGCCTACTTATAGGTCAAAGCATCGGCAGATGGGGCAATTTTATGAATCAGGAAGCGTTCGGAACAAACACCACACTGCCCTGGGGTATGACGAGTGATAAAGTAGTCAATTACATATTGAGAAATCAAGCATTTTTCGAAGAGCATAATATCGAAATGAACCCGAACGTTCCTGTTCACCCGACATTTCTTTATGAATCTCTTTGGTGCGCTCTCGGATTTGTTCTGCTTTATATTATTTGTAAGAAATTTAAGAGGTTCGACGGTCAACTCTTTTTAGGCTACGGAATATGGTATGCAATAGGACGGGCAATCATTGAAGGCTTAAGAACCGATAGCCTTTATATCGGTACGCTGAGGATTTCTCAGCTCATATCAATTCTGATAGCTGTAATTTTTACGGCTTTGTATATTCTCTTTACAATCAGGTATATAAAAAGCAAAAAGACCGAGTCTTCAGCCGCGGGAGAATAATCTTGTTAATAAGGGTCTCGCGCCTTGACAATATATTAAGTTATAGATTATAATGACAATATATGTAAATCAGTCATAATGCACAGGGATTAATTGATTTTGATTTTTATTTGAAGGGAAGCGTTTATATGTCATCTTTGAAAAAGAGTGTGAGCTGCATTCTTACTTTAGTTATGGTGTTTTCTTTTGTTGCGGCAACTCCTCTATCTGTTAATGCGGTTGATGAGGATTCTCAGTTTACATATCGCAAAATTAAAGATAATTCTGAAATTGAGTTAACCGGATATATAGGTAATTCAAATACCGTCAATATCCCCGGAACAATTGAGAATCTCGATGTTTCTTCAATCGGGGAGGGAGCTTTTGAGAACAAGACGGCGATTGAATCCGTTAAATTTACAAGCAAGGTGACAAATATAGATAAAAACGCCTTCAAAGGCTGCGCCTCGCTGAAAACCCTTACTAAGATGAATGAGGTTGCCTCAATCGGCGAATCCGCTTTTGAAGGCTGTTCTTCTCTTGAGTCGTTCGTATTCCCGTCAAACGTTACAGAGGTTTCTTCACGCGTTTTTTACGGTTGCTCCTCCTTGTCTTCAATTGAGGTTCACAGGAATATTGAAACGATAGGAAGAGATCCGTTTTCGGGAACCAAATGGTATAACGGACAACCCGACGGTATTCTTACGGCAGGCAAAATTGCCTTTTCATACAAGGGGGACATAACCGATATTGAAATACCCTTGGATATTGAAAAGATTAACAATTACGCTTTTCTGGGCTGTAAAACTCTTAAGACGGTTAAATTATCTGACGATGTTGAGGACATAGGATACTATGCATTTCAAAATTGCACATCGCTTGAGTCGATAACATTCGGGGTAGGTGCCGCCCTTATTTATGCGGGAGCATTCAAGGGCTGTACGTCTCTTAAGGAAGCGAATTGCGGCGACACGATGGCTTCTGTAGGTTATCAGGCATTTTACGGCTGCACCTCCTTGGAAGTGTTCACAGCAGGAGAGGTCCTTTCGGAAATCGGAGATTATGCCTTTTATGACACGGCGATAAAAACCATTTCCTTGGGTAAAAATGTTAATAATATAGGCGCCCATGCCTTCCTCAACTGCAAAAAGCTTGAAAGCTTTTCGGTTGATGAGGCAAGCAAAAGCTATAAGGCTGTTGACGGCGTTTTGTTCAGCAAGAATGAGAAGACCCTTGTAGCTTATCCCGCCGCAAAGGCAGGAGATTATGAGGTACCGAAGAATGTTGAAACGATAGCGGCGGGCTCTTTCAGAAATTCTAAAGTTACCGGCGTTACCTTTGCCGAGGATTCCAAGGCAAAAACTCTCGGCAGTTATGCCTTTATGGATTGTGCAATCGAAAGTATACATATGTCCGGAAATATAGATTTAATCAGTGTTGGCGCTTTTAAGGGCTGCACATCTCTGAAATCCGTCACACTTCCCGAGTCCCTTACCAAAATCGGTTCATATGCCTTTTTCGGGAACACGGCTCTTACGGAGATAATTATTCCCGGCAAGGTTACAGATATTTCCACATATGCTTTTGCCGACTGTGCGAATCTTAAAAAGGTAAAAATCACAGATGTAATCAGAGTTCGATCTTATGCCTTCGGGTCATGTCGTTCGCTTTCAGATTTGGATCTTGGTTCTTCGCTCCAGAGTGTGAACGATTATGCATTTAACAATTGTTCCAAGCTCACTTCTCTTAATTTTCCCGCTTCTCTTGACGATATAAGCGCGTTAGCATTTTCGGGTTGCTTTGGACTTAAGGGGATTTTCGTTGAAAACGGCGGAAAATACTTTGCAGACGGTAAGGCTCTTTACAGAAGCACGCCGGAAAGTACGCTCGTGATGCTTGCCGACAAGTCCGCCGCGTCCTATTCCTTAAAAGACGATACTAAGGCTATTGCCGCTGACGCATTTAAGGACTGCAAAAGCTTAACCGACATTAATGTTCCCGGGTCTGTTTTGTCTGTTAAAGCCGGTGCATTGGATGATACGCCGTGGATTACATCAAAAAGAGGCAATGTTTATGTCGGTAAGGTTTTTTACAAAGCGGATAACGGCTCAACCGTTGTCAATGTAGAAAACGGTACTATTGCAATTGCCGAAAGAGCTTTTAAGGATTCTCGGGTTAATACTGTTAATCTTCCCTCTACCCTTAAATATATCGGGAAAGAAGCTTTCTTCAATACGCGTATATCCGAGCTTGTTATTCCTTCGGGAGTAGTTTACATGGGTGATATGTGTGTTGCAAACTCTAATGTACTTACAAAAATCACTCTTCCCTCTTCCCTTAAATCACTCGGAAAGGGTGCGTTTTACAAGTGCGCGGCGCTGCTTTCGGCAGAGCTTCCCGAGAAGTTGACCCGAATAGAGGCTGACACTTTCTATGCTTGTGTCTCTCTCTCGGAAATAAAGCTCGGCTCAAGCCTTGAGTCTATCGGAACATATGCATTCTCAGAGTGCAGCGGTTTGAAAGAACTGACTATTCCAAAGGCCTTGAGTTCAATAGATAAATATGCTTTTACAGGATGCTCAAATCTTGAAAAATTTAATTGTGATAATGAAAACACAACATTTGCTCAGGTTGACGGAGTCTTATTCCTTCGCGAGACGGAAAGTGAAGAATTAAGTACTATAGCCTTCTATCCCACCGGAAGAAACGGCAAATATGTTGTTCCCGAAGAGGTTAAAACAATCGGTGCCGGGGCATTCTATGATTGCGATGCCCTAACGGGAATTACCTTCAATAACGGGATTAAAACGATTGAAGCAGAGGCGTTTTTCGATTGTGACGCTATAACTGAAATTGAAATTCCGGAAGGCTGCAAGGGAATAAAATCACTCGCTTTCGCCTCATGTGATGAGCTTCGCTCGTTTACGGTAAACAGCAACTTAACGGAATATGATAAAAACACATTTGAAGGCTGCCCATACTTTTCCTTTAACTCTGTAAAGATTGTTCTTGCGGAAAGCTCGTCTTTGTCTTTAATTATATTCGTGGTTATTATTGCCGTTATAGGTATTGCGGGATATCTCATTTACCGTAAAAGAGTCAGGAAAAACGACGAGGAGGCATCGGCCGCTCTTTCCAAGTCAAATGATAAAAATAGCGAAAGTTCTAAGAAAAAATAGATTTTTGAGTGAGATATATGTTCGACGCTGAAAAAACGCGCGATGATATTGTCAACTGGATAATTGAATACTTTCGGGATAACGGCAAAGGCTGTAATGCAGTCATTGGCATATCCGGCGGAAAGGACAGCTCAATTGTTGCGGCATTGTGTGCAAGGGCATTGGGCAAAGATAGAGTAATCGGCGTTTTGATGCCCAACGGAATTCAGACCGATATTGATGTCTCCTATTCTCTTTGTGAATTTCTTGGTATTAAGAGCTATACAATCAGCATAGGAAATATGTTCAATGCGCTTATGGATGAGCTTAGGAGCAAGCTTGATTCGGTTTCCGAGAGGACGACGATAAACGTACAGCCCAGACTGCGCATGTCCGTTATTTATGCTGTTTCTCAATCAGTTAACGGCAGGGTTGCCTCTACAAGCAATTTTTCGGAAGACTATGTCGGATATATTACCAGGTTCGGTGATGCATTAGGTGACTTTGCGCCTATCGCAAAGCTTACGGTAGACGAAGTTAAAGCAGTAGGAAGAGCTCTAGGACTTCCCTCCTTATTTGTTGATAAGCTTCCTGTTGACGGTCTTACGAATAAATCCGATGAAGAAAACCTCGGATTTACCTATGAAATTCTTGACAAATTCATAAGGACGGGTATTTGTGAAGACGAAAACATAAAAAACAAAATAATTTATCTGAATCAAACCAATAAGTTTAAATTTGAGCCTATTCCCACATTTCAATATGAGCCTTAAAGATAAAAAAATCCGCCGCAGACAATAAGCCTGCGGCGGTGTTTTTTCGTTAAAACAGTCCCGATATCACTCCGTTTTCATCGATATCGATTTTTTCGGCGGCAGGAACCTTAGGAAGTCCGGGCATTGTCATTATATCGCCAAGAAGAGCAACGATAAATCCCGCTCCCGCGCTGATTTTAACCTTACGCACCGTTATTTGAAAATCGAGGGGCGCACCGAGTTTTGTCGGGTCATCGGAAAAGCTGTATTGAGTTTTGGCGATGCAGATAGGAAGACCTCCTAAGCCGTTTTCGTTTAACTGAGTAATATCCTTATCAGCCTCGGGAGTATAGGTTACGGCATTTGCCCCATAGACTCTAAAAGCTATTGTTTCGATTTTATTCTTTATTGTATCATCAACTGAGTATGAAAAGGAGAAATTATTCGTTTCGTTTTCGCAAAGCCTGATTACCTCTCTTGCGAGTGCTTCACCTCCGAGGCCCCCGTCAGCCCAAACTGTAGTTAATATACCGTTTAAGCCGTTTTCATTGCAGACATTTTGAAGAAGCTTGATTTCGGCATCCGTATCGGAAGGAAAACGATTTATTGCGACAACGCAGGGGAGCTTGAATACGTTTTTAATATTTGATGTATGCCTTAAAAGATTAGGAATGCCTTTTTCTAATGCGTCAAGATTTTCATTTGAGAGATGCGCTTTAGCTGCTCCTCCGTGAAGCTTAAGAGCGCGTATAGTTGCTACTACAACAACGCACGAAGGTGTCAGCCCTGCTGTGCGGCATTTTATATCAAAAAACTTTTCAGCTCCGAGATCGGCCCCGAAGCCTGCCTCCGTAACGGTATAATCCGCAAGTTTTAACGCCGTTTTTGTAGCTATTACGGAGTTGCACCCATGGGCGATATTAGCGAAAGGACCGCCGTGAACAATTGCGGGTGTTCCTTCGAGAGTTTGCACTAAATTTGGCTTAACAGCTTCCTTGAGAAGCGATGCCATTGCGCCTACCGCATTAAGCTCTCCCGCGGTTACGGGCTTTCCTTCATAAGAATAGGCGACTATTATTCTTGACAATCTTTCCTTAAGCTCCGTTATTGATGAGGACAAGCATAAAATTGCCATGATTTCGGAAGCAACCGTGATATCGAAGCCGTCCTCACGAGGCACCCCGTGTGCCTTCCCCCCAAGACCGTCTATAATATTTCTGAGTTGCCTGTCATTCATATCAACGCAGCGCTTCCATGTAATGCGTCTTACATCAATACGAAGTTCATTTCCTTGTTGAATATGATTATCAAGCATAGCAGCAAGAAGATTATTTGCAGCCCCAATAGCGTGAAAGTCACCGGTGAAATGCAGGTTAATATCCTCCATTGGAACTACCTGAGCGTATCCGCCCCCTGCGGCTCCGCCTTTAACACCGAAAACCGGTCCCAGAGAGGGCTCCCGTAAAGCGGCTATGCTTTTTTTTCCTATTTTTCTTAAAGCGTCTGTAAGCCCAACTGTAACGGTAGTTTTACCTTCTCCCGATGATGTTGGGGTGATGGCGGTTACCAAAATCAGCTTTCCGTTTTTTCGTGTATCATCGTTCATTATTGAAAGGGGAAGCTTTGCCTTATATTTTCCGTGCAATTCGAGAAAATCTCTTTCAATACCGACTAAAGACGCTATCTCTTCAATAGGAATAATAGGGGTGCTTTGAGCTATTTCTATATCTGTTTTCATATTTGCCTCCAAGGTTACTTAAAATATTTTACAGCCGAAGAGAAGATACCCATGTCATATCTGCCTTCAACGTTCTTATAAAGATTATTTCCGATTCTCTCGCTATGTCCCATTTTTCCGAAAACCCTGCCGTCGGGTGAGGTAATACCCTCAACCGCATATGCGGACCCGTTAGGATTAAAGCGTATATCGTAGGAAGCATTACCGAAATTATCGACATACTGAGTCGCAATTTGACCCTTTGAAGCAAGCTCAAAAAGCAAATTGTCTTCACAAATAAAACGCCCTTCGCCGTGAGAAATCGGGACACTGTATATTTCTCCCACGGCGGTACTCGAAAGCCACGGAGAAATATTCGATGCTATTCGGGTGCGAACGATTTTTGACTGATGCCTGCCTATTGTGTTGTAGGTTAAGGTGGGCGACGAGGCATCGGAATCTCTTATTTCGCCATAGGGGACAAGTCCAAGCTTAATAAGAGCTTGAAAACCGTTACATATTCCGCACATAAGACCGTCACGTTTTTTGAGTAAAATCTCCACTTGCTCCTTGATGGCAGCGTTTCTGAAAAATGATGTTATGAATTTACCTGAGCCGTCAGGTTCATCGCCGCCCGAAAATCCGCCGGGAATAACGATAATTTGAGAATGCTTGATTTCCTTAGCAAATTTTTCAGTGCAGTAGGCTATATCTTGAGCAGAAAGATTTTTTATCACCAGGATAACAGGTTCGGCACCGGCTTGTGATAAAGCCTTTGAAGTATCGTATTCACAGTTTGTTCCCGGAAAAACAGGAATGAGAACTCGCGGTTTTGCCGTTTTAATCATCGGTGAGCGGGAAACTGACCCCCTGAACGAAAAATTCTGTATAGGTAACTCCTCGGTTTTAATTCCACCGGGGAATATGTGTTCAAGCTTTTCTTCATAAATCCTTAATAAAGAGTCAAGAGATAAAGAGGAACCGCGATGTGATATTTTTGTGTCGCTGCAGGTCATACCCAAAGGAATGCCTATGTCAAAATCTTCGGTGAGTTCAAGTATAAAAGAACCGTAATCGTAACCGAATATTTCATCCGTTGATATAGAATCGTCGAAGATGAAGCCTATTTCATTACCAATGCACATCTTAAATATACCCTCAGCTATCCCTCCGTAAACGGGCGTATAGGCGGAGCATACGGATTTATTGAGTATCAGGGAATGCACGGCTGCAAAAACAGAAAGGAGTGATTGGGGTTTTGCAAGCCCGCTTTGATCATATTCCGGTTTTAGCAGACATACTCTGTGGTTTGGCTTTTTAAATTCGGGTGTAACAATATTATTTGCCTTTTCCGTAGTAACCGCAAAGGAGACGAGGGTAGGGGGGACGTCAATATCCTCAAAGCTGCCGCTCATAGAGTCCTTTCCGCCTATTGCGGCTATTCCCAAATCCATCTGAGCCTTAAATGCACCAAGCAGTGCCGACATGGGCTTGCCCCAGCGGGCTTTATCAGCACCGGGCTTTTCAAAGTATTCCTGAAATGTCAGATATACCTCCTTGAAGGAAGCTCCCGATGCCATAAGCTTTGAAACAGATTCTACAACGGCAAGATATGCACCGTGGAAAGGGCTTTTTTCCGAGATAAACGGATTATATCCCCAACTCATGAGAGAGCAAGTGTCAGTGTTTGACTTTTCAACCGAAACCTTATGAACCATCGCCTGGGAAGGTGTTAGCTGCCGCTTGCCCCCAAAGGGCATAATGACTGTGTTTGCCCCTATTGTTGAATCAAAACGCTCTGAAAGACCGCGTTTTGAGCAAACATTAAGATCTGCCGCCAAATCCTTATAAAGAGATATAAAGTCACCCTTTGCCTCACGCTTAAAGGGCTTAGGTTTTTCAGCCAAAACGTCGATATGCTTTTGCGCGCCGTTTGAGTTAAGAAACTCACGCGATATGTCTACAATGGATTCGCCGTTCCAATTCATAATGAGGCGAGGATTATTTTTTATTTTCGCCACCTTCGTCGCCTCAAGGTTTTCGGCGGCCGCTAATTCACAAAATCGCTCTGCGTCATCGGGGGAAACAACGACGGCCATTCTTTCTTGTGATTCGCTTATAGCAAGCTCAGTACCGTCAAGTCCGTCATACTTCTTTTTAATTGCGTTCAAATCGATAACTACGCCGTCTGCAAGCTCTCCTATTGCAACGGATACTCCGCCCGCGCCGAAATCATTGCAGCGTTTTATCAGCAAGGAAGCCTCTTCGTTTCTGAAAAGCCTTTGAAGCTTTCTCTCCTCGGGTGCGTTGCCTTTTTGAACCTCGGCGCCGCAGGTTTCGAGAGAAGAAAGGTTATGCGATTTAGAAGAGCCTGTTGCCCCACCGCAGCCGTCTCTTCCCGTTCTGCCCCCAAGAAGGATAACAATATCTCCCTCTTCAGGCTCCTCGCGTCTTATGTTTTTTGCCGGAGCTGCTCCTATAACAGCGCCAATTTCCATTCTTTTAGCCGCATAGCCCTCGTGATATATCTCGTCTACCTGACCCGTAGCAATACCTATCTGGTTACCGTATGAGCTGTATCCCGCCGCGGCGGTTGTGACGATTTTCCTTTGGGGCAGCTTTCCCTTAATAGTGTCCTTTACGGGCGTAAGGGGATTTGCCGCTCCGGTTACACGCATAGCGGCGTAAACGTATGCTCTGCCCGACAGCGGGTCGCGTATTGCTCCTCCGATACAGGTGGCGGCACCGCCGAACGGCTCAATTTCTGTGGGGTGATTATGCGTTTCATTTTTGAAAAGAAGAAGCCAGTCCTCCTCTTCTCCTTCAATCTCTACCTTGATTTTAACGGTGCAAGCGTTAACCTCGGGAGAAGAGTCCAAAAGAGGGAGCTTTCCCGTTTTTTTAAGGAAGCGAGCTCCTATTGTCGCTATGTCCATTAGATTTACGGGTTTTTCAATATGGAGCAGTTCCCGGACTTTTAGGTAATCGTCGAAAGCTTTCTCAATTTCCTTGTCACAAAAAGTTACCTTGTCGATTGCGGTTAAAAAGGTGGTGTGTCTGCAATGGTCAGACCAGTATGTGTCTATCATTCTTATTTCTGTTATTGTGGGGTCTCGATTTTCGCTTATAAAATATTCCTGACAAAACCTTACATCATCAAAATCCATTGCAAGGTTATATTCGTTGATAAAATCCTTGAGCCGGTCGTCGGGGAGTAGAATAAAGCCGTCAAGAATCTTAACCTTTGTAGGCACATCATAATTCACCTTAAGCGTAATGGGCAAATCGAGCGAAGCCTGACGGCTTTCTACAGGGTTAATGACGTACTTTTTGATTGTTTCAAGCTCCCTGTCCGAAATATTTCCGCTTAAGATATATATCCTTGCCGTTCGCACTACGGGTTTTTCGCCTTGGGAGATAATTTGTATGCACTGTGCGGCAGAGTCTGCACGCTGGTCAAACTGACCCGGCAAATATTCAACTGCAAAAACAGTTTCCTTTTCAGAGACGACAAGCTCATCAAAGATGTTATCAAGCTGCGGCTCGGAGAAAACAGTTTTTTTCGTATATTCAAACAGCTCCTGTTCAATATCCTCAATATCGTATCTGTTAAGAAGTCTTAACTTCTCAAGCGAGCTTATCATCAAGAGAGAATTTATCTCTAGTAAAAGCTGCCTTGCCTCATTGTCAAGTTCGCTTTTCTTTTCAACATAAACCCTGTGAACCATCAGCTTTGACCTCCAATGCCTTTTTGCCTATATCGCTTCTAAGGTACTTATCCTTAAAAGCTATTTTCGCGCTTAAATCATACGCCTTTCTTACGGCTTTTTCAAGACAGCTTGCAGTGGCTGTAATTCCTAGAACACGACCGGAAGAGGTTCTTAAAATGCCGCCGTCGGATACGGCTCCGCCAATAAATATCTCACCGTCAAGCACTTTTGGTATCGAAATAGTGTAACCTGTTGCGTATTTCAGGGGATAGCCTTTTGAGGCAAGAATAACACAGCAAGCGGCATCGCCGGAAAATTGAATATCAATATCCGAAAGCCTTCCGTCGCTAACCGCCCTCATAATCGTCAGGAGATCTGTTTTCAAAAGCGGCAGAACAACCTGAGCTTCAGGGTCTCCGAAACGGCAGTTATATTCAATTACCTTTGGACCGTTTTTGGTAAGCATCAATCCAAAATATAAACAGCCCTTAAAGGTTCTGCCTTCAATGTTCATTGCAGATATTGTGGGCAGGAATATTTCCCTCATACATCTTTGGGCTGTTTCTTCGGTATAAAACGGGTTGGGAGCTATGGCGCCCATGCCGCCCGTATTAAGACCCTTGTCGCCGTCTAAAATACGCTTATGGTCCATGGAGGAAACCATAGGAACAATTGCTTTGCCGTCCGTAAAGCTTAAAACCGATACCTCGGGACCCGTCAAAAACTCCTCAATGACAATTCTGTTACCGCTTTCTCCGAAGCTTTTTTCCTCCATGATTGAGCAAACAGCGGTTTTAGCCTCATTAAGCGTCTGAGCGATGATAACTCCTTTGCCTGCGGCGAGACCGTCGGCCTTTATGACACATGGAAGGGGTGAGTTCTCCAAGTATTCGAGAGCATCGGCAGAATTGTCAAACACCTCATAAGCTGCGGTGGGTATATTGTATTTTTTCATAAGCTTTTTGGCAAAAACCTTGCTTCCCTCAATTATTGCGGCACGTTTATCGGGTCCGAAGCAGGGAATACCGATTTTTTCAAGCTCATCCACTGCCCCCAGCACAAGCGGGTCGTCGGGAGCAACTACGGCATAGTCGATATCCTCGGATTTTGCAAATTCAACAATAGATTTAATGTCAAGAGGGGAAATAGGAAGACACTGAGCTTGTAAAGCTATTCCGCCGTTTCCCGGAAGGGCAAAAATTTTATCAACCTTAGGATTTTCACGAAGCTTTTTTATTATGGCGTGCTCCCTGCCGCCGCCGCCGACTACAAGAATATTCATAGCATCACCTTAAATAATGAATCAAAAAGAAGTTCATTGCCTTTCATATACAGTTAATGATGAAACAGCCGAACACCGGTAAAAGCCATTACGATTCCGTGTTTATCGCATGCTTTGATGACATCGTCATCACGAATAGAGCCACCGGGTTGAGCTATATAAGAAACGCCGCTCCTGTGCGCGCGCTCGATGTTGTCCCCAAACGGGAAAAACGCATCGCTTGCAAGGGAAATGCCCCGCAAAGAGGAGAGAAAATCACTTTTTTCTTGTTCTGAAAGAGGCTCGGGGCGTTTGCTGAAGTAACGCCGCCAAACATCATCACCCAGTACATCTTCGCTTTGCGAAGAAATATATACATCTATTACATTATCTCTGTCGGGTCTGCCTAAAGTGTCAAGGAAGGGGAGGGAGAGGACCTTTTCATGACGGCGCAAATTCCAAATATCCGCCTTGTTCCCCGCAAGTCTTGTGCAGTGAATTCTCGACTGCTGACCTGCTCCGACGCCGATTGCTTGCCCGTCGAATGCAAAGCAAACGGAATTTGATTGCGTATATTTCAGTGTTATTAAGGCTATAATCAAATCCATAACAGCTTCTGAGCTTATATTTTTATTTTTTGTAACGATATTGGAAATTAAGGTCTCGTCAATTATAATATTGTTTCTTCCTTGTTCAAAGGTAATCCCAAAAACCTGCTTGCGCTCAATTTCGGACGGGACATAATCCTTATCGATTTTAATGATGTTATATGTGCCCTTTCTCTTTGTGCGCAATATTTCAAGAGCTTTGGCGGTGTAACCGGGAGCGATTACACCGTCTGAAACCTCTCTTTTAATAACATTTGCGGTTACCTCGTCGCAGATATCGCTCAGCGCGATGAAATCACCGAAAGAGGACATTCTGTCTGTTCCTCTTGCGCGGACATACGCCAAAGCCAAAGGGGAGCTGTCAAGACCCTCTATATCGTCGGCGAAACACATTCTTTTAAGCTCATCCGACATTGGTTTTCCGATTGCGGTACTCGTCGGACTTACGTGCTTAAAGGAAGTAGCGGCAGGCTGTGAGAGCGCCCGGCTTATTTCCGAGACAAGCTGCCAGCTGTTAAAGGCATCAAGAAAATTGATAAAGCCCGGTCTGCCACTCAAAACTTCTAAAGGAAGCTCGCCGCCGTCAGCCATAAATATTCGCGCGGGCTTTTGATTCGGATTGCAACCGTATTTGAGTTCAAATTCCTTCATTTAATTACACATCCCTTGCATCAAAAAATCCTATTTTTATTTGTTCTTATTTATAAGCCTTGTCCTTGCGCAGCCCTTTTGAGTATCAAAATATCGTACATAGAGAGATATTTTATTTTGCTCGTCAAGATTGGTCCAAAGACTGTTAACGAATTCGTCTATGTCGTTTGGAATTAAAACTCTTTCGGGCTCACCCGTAAAGGTTGGCAACGGATTTCCATCGCAGTTATATGTATGAATAAAATGACCCAATCCGCTTAAAGGAGTATAAGAGAATGTGAATCTATTGCAGACTGAACCGTTTGCGTCACCGCTTTTTAGAATGCTCAGCTTATATTTGAAATCACCTTTGCTCTCATTGTATATAATACCGCTTATTCTCGGTGTGAAGTTCGGGGCATCGGGTTCAAATTGACATAAATCAAGTGCTTCCTCAAAGGTTTTACCGCTTTGTATAAAGGAAAAAATGTTATCCGTCTGGCTGCCGTTTGTAACTATCAGAGTATCACCCGTTTTTTTAACAGGGCTGTAAATTACAAGTGACGGGTCTGAAACCTTGTATTCTTCAAAGGGAAGAATTCTTACAAAGTCACCGCTTTCAACAAAAATACGGTTGCGGCTGTTTTCACTTCTGCCCATAATGAAATATGCAGTTACGGCATATCTTCCGTTTTCGCTTTTCCCGAGTATTATACCTCTGCCTACATAAGAGTTAAGCTTAATCAGTTGTTCTATGTCATAAATTTCGTAATTCCCCATATCATTTCTCCTCTAAAAGCTTTTTACAAACTTTTTCCGTTGCAACAGGTAAAATTACCCATTCCGCCTGCTGCATAACTTTTTTTTGCAAAGTTTCGGGTGTATCGGTTTCATCTATCTCAACAGCTTTTTGCATAATTATTTCTCCGCCGTCAGGTATTTCATTGACATAATGGACAGTTGCCCCTGTTACCTTTACACCGTATTTCAACGCCGCCTCGTGTACCTTAAGACCGTAATAGCCCTCGCCGCAAAATGACGGAATAAGAGAGGGATGAACATTAATTATGCGATCCTTAAATTTCTCGGTAAAATTATTTGACAGAATGCACATAAAACCCGCTAAGACAATAAGCTCGATTTCGTTTTCGACTAAAAGGGAAATAAGCTCATCCTCAAACTCGGCGGGAGTTTTTCCCTTGCGAAGAATTACATTTGTTTTAATGCCGAAGCAGTCTGCTCGTGTGAGGGCAAAGGCGTCCGCCCTATTTGATACGACAAGGCGGATTTCGCCGCTTTTTAACTCTCCGTTTTTCTGAGCCTCTAAAAGTGCGCCCAAATTTGTGCCGCCTCCTGATACAAAAACGGCTATTTTGACCTTCAGCATATCTTTACTCCCTCGTCGGATTTGATTATCTCGCCGATAATATTTGCCTGCGTACCGCTTTCTTTCAGCCGCGCTACGGCTTTGTCGGCATCCTCCTTGGCAACAACAACGGTCATGCCAACACCCATATTAAACGTGTTATACATATCTCTTTCAGGTATGTTGCCGCGCTTCATTATCAGCTTGAACAGGGGGGGAGTTTTAATATTATTTTTACTGATTTTTGCAGAAAAGCCGTTTGGCAGACCTCGCGGTATATTTTCATAAAATCCGCCGCCCGTAATATGAGAAACCGCCTTGACATTTACGCTTTTGTATAGGTCAAGCATAGCGTTGACGTATATTTTCGTAGGCACAAGCAGAGCCTCGCCGAGACTCAGACCACCCAGCTCGCCTACGGGTGAGGTGATATCGGCGCTTTCAATATTAAACACCTTGCGTACAAGGGAAAAGCCATTTGAATGAATTCCGCTTGACGGTAAGGCAATTAAAACATCGCCTTGCCTTACCGTGCCGTTATCAAGTATCTTTTCCTTATCGACTATCCCGACTGCAAAGCCTGCAAGGTCATATTCTTCACCGCTGTAAAAGCCGGGCATTTCGGCAGTCTCTCCGCCTATGAGTGCGCAGCCCGACAAAACGCAGCCTTGAGCAACACCTGAGACAATTTGGGCAACCTTTTCGGGTATGTTTTTGCCGACAGCTAAATAATCAAGAAAAAATAACGGCTTTGCGCCACAGCATATAACATCATTTACACACATCGCAACGCAGTCAATACCAATAGTATCGTGCTTGTCCAGCAAAAAGGCAATCTTCAGCTTTGTGCCGACGCCGTCGGTTCCGCTGACTAAAATGGGCTGTTTATACGATGAGTATTCAGCAAGCGAAAACAAACCGCCAAAGCCGCCTATATCGGATAAAGCTCCGGCATTGATTGTTCGCGCGATATGTTTTTTAATCAGTTCTACAGACTTATAGCCTGCCGTTAAGTCAACCCCGGCATTTTTATAGCTTTTATTGTTGGTTGTCATTTTTTCGTCCTTTCGCTGAGCTTTTTATCATAGCGTCCCTTCATTTCTTTAAGGTAGCTTTCGTCAGGCACATCAGTGGGATATTTACCTGTAAAACAACCTAAACAGAAGGATCTGCCGGAGGTATTGTCGGAAATCAAAGGAACGTGCTCGACAGATAAAAAACCTAAGCTGTCTACCCCTATAATATCAGCTATCTGCTCACAAGAATATTTTGTCGCTATAAGAGAATCGCGCGATTCAATGTTTGTTCCGTAATAGCATGTATAAATAAATGGGGGAGCGGTTACACGCATATGAACCTCGACAGCGCCTGCGTCACGCAAAAGCTTTACTATCCTGCCGCTTGTGGTGCCGCGTACTATCGAATCGTCAATAAGAACAACTCGCTTACCCCTTACGGTTTCGGAAATCGTGTTCAGCTTTATTTTTACCTTATCCTCGCGTGATTTTTGACCGGGTGAAATAAAGGTACGAGCAATATATCTGTTTTTGATAAATCCCAACCCATATGGGATACCCGATTGCCTTGAGTAACCGATAGCGGCATCAATCCCCGAATCTGGAACGCCGATTACGACATCCGCTTGAACGGGATGTTCAAGCGCAAGGAATGAACCCGCGCGTTGTCTTGCAAGGTGTACAGAGCATCCGTCGATAACCGAATCAGAGCGGGCAAAGTAAATGTATTCAAATATGCAAGGGGAGGGCTTGCACTTTTTACAGCTATCCCTTATGGAACGGATATTACCGTTTTCAAATATGATTATTTCACCCGGGTCAACGTCGCGTATAAGCACGGCTCCCGTGGCGTCAAGAGCACAGCTTTCGGATGCGACAATATAAGCACCGTCTTCCGTTTTTCCGAAGCAAAGCGGCTTAAAACCGTTTTTGTCCCTTACCGCGATAAGCTTTGAGGGGGACATTAAAACAAAAGAATATGAACCGTGCAGTCTATCCAAAGAACGGGAAACAGCGTCCTCGATAGAAGGACTGTTTAGCCTTTCTTTAGTTATGATATGCGCTATTATTTCGGCATCGCTACCTGTGTGAAACAAGGCTCCCTCAAGTTCAAGTTCATCTCGTAACCGGAAGTAATTTGTCAAGCTGCCGTTATTAGCAAGCGACAATTTCCCTTTGATATGGTTGACAACAATGGGCTGAGCGTTTACCCTTTCGCCGTTTTCAGCTGTTCCGTAGCGTACATGGCCAATAGCCATATTACCGCCCTCGAGACTTTTAATAACCTCTTTGGTAAAAACATCGTTTACTATACCCGAGTCCTTATATGACTTAAAAACGCCATCGTCATTGACCACTATTCCGCAGCTTTCCTGACCGCGGTGCTGTAAAGCAAACAGACCGTAATTTACCGAAGCGGCAACATCCTCTCGCTTGGATGAAGCTATACCAAACACACCGCATTCCTCATACAATGAGCTCATACGTATTCTCCTAAAAGTCTTTTCATAATTTCGACATAGGCTTGCTCAACATTGCCCAAATCTCTTCTGAAGCGGTCTTTATCCAGCTTTTCACCGCTTTTAGAATCCCAAAAACGACAGGTATCGGGAGAAATCTCGTCCGCAAGGACAATGGTGCCGTCACTTGTTTTTCCGAATTCAAGCTTGAAATCAATAAGCTCAATATTTACCTGCTTTAAGTAATCGGAAAGAAACTTGTTAATTCTCAGGGAATAATCGGATATTTGCTTGAGCTCGGCTTCTGTTGCAAACTCCATTGCAAGTATATGGTATTCGTTAACCATTGGGTCACCCAGTTCGTCATCCTTATAACAGAATTCCAATACGGTCCTTTTTAGCTTAACTCCTTCGTCGAGACCTAATCGTTTAGCAAGAGAGCCTGCCGCGATGTTTCGAACAATGACCTCAAGAGGAACGATTTTCACTTTTTTAACTAAAGTTTCCCTATCTGAAAGCTCTTTGACAAAATGAGTTGGAATACCCTCCTTTTCGAGAAGACTCATCAGGTGATTTGTGACCCTGTTGTTTATTATCCCTTTGCCCAAAATTGTACCTTTTTTCAAGCCGTTAAAGGCTGTAGCATCATCCTTGTAGGACACGATGCAATAATTTTCATCGTCGGTAGAAAACACTTTTTTTGCTTTTCCCTCGTACAGTTGAGCACCTTTAGTCATCGCTATTCCTCCGTCTAATCTTTATTTGTATATTTTTCTGAAACAAGCTTATCCTTTTGAAGAACCTTGAGTGAGTTTTCTTTTCTTAAAGTGCAAAGTTCATTGTAAAGTCTGTCATCGCCAAGAGCGATAATTTGTGCTGCAAGGAGCGCGGCATTTTCCGACCCGTCAATAGCAACGGTTGCAACAGGAATGCCCGACGGCATTTGCACGGTGGACAAGAGTGCGTCAAGCCCGTCCAGCGCAGAAGCTTTAACGGGAATGCCTATTACCGGCAAAAGCGTCGAGGCGGCTATTGAACCTGCAAGATGTGCCGCTTTGCCTGCGGCGGCGATTATTACCCCAAAGCCCTTGTCATATGCCGAAAGCGCGAACTCCCTTGCCTGCTCGGGTGTTCTGTGTGCCGAAAAAATATGTACCTCGAAGGGCACCTTAAGAGCCTTCAAGGTATCAATAGCTTTTTCAACCAAGGGTAAATCGCTGTCACTTCCCATTATTAAGGCAACTTTTTTCATTAAAATCTCTCCTTAAAAATAAACAGGGCAATCCCTTCAATTAAAAGGATTTGCCCAGACGGTCGGCTTTATTGCGTTTTGCTCCATGTGGTTGCTTCCACTTCCGTCAGTTACAAAACGGTTTTGCTATGTCTATTAAAGTATACATTAATTGAGGTGGTTGGTCAAGCCGAAAAACTGTTTTTTCTTTTCTGAAAATTGTACAAAGATAACGGGAAAACCCTTGAAGAAACTATGTAAGTTAATCAGCGAAGGTCAATTCCGAAGAATTCAAGGAATATTTCCTTTCTCATTTTTTCATTCTCTATAATCGTTTTATGTTTTCCGTTTTTGTCCCAATATGAGAAGTTGGCTCCCGAAACGGTGTTTTTACCCCCAAAAGGAGAGAGAATGGCAAGCATATCCTCCTTGTTAAAAATTGATTGCGGGTGGTTTTCACAGTAAAAAGAGGGCATTATGTAGTCTATATCAAGCTGCGGTTCCTCCGTAAAGGCAAAATATCTGTCCCATACTCCCTCATAGCATTGATGTAAGACGGTTCCAAAAAAATCGTCCCTTGTTAGCTTATATTGCTCGTTACCTATTTGCTGTATTTCGTCAAAATCAAGTTTTACGGGATAATAAGGGCTTACAATTCCGACGCCTACATCACAAAGAAAAATACCGTCATCACACTGTGTTTTAAGCACTCTGTGCCGTCGCATGGGTATTTTGTTTTCTCCTTTAAGAAATCTTGCCATACAGTCGGTAACCGAAAAGCCCAAAGCGCGTAAAAGCGAACCGAAAGCACCGTTAAGCTCAAAGCAATAGCCTCCGCGCCTGTCCAAAACGATTTTATTAAACAGACTTTCACTGTCAAGCTTTAGCGGCTTCTTAGCGATAATGTCGATATTCTCATAGGGAACAGAAAGAAAATGTTTATATTGAAGCTGTTTAAGAGTGGCATAATCGGTTTTTGGCTCGCCTTGGAAGTTTATTCTTTTCAAATAAAGGTCTGTATTCATAATTATGACCATTCCTTTCCGCTGCGCTGCAAGGCACAAAAGGGATATGAAACCCAGTTGCCGTAACGCAGACTTCAAAAACTCTTTGTGCTATCCGTGCCAAAAGCAACCCGGAAATCCGCAGTCGCTACCTCTCTATTAAAAAGCGCAGAGGTCACAAGAAAGCAATTATCGCTATTGCCCGAATGCTGCTCACTGCCATTTACAACATTCTCAAAAAGAATGAGCCTTACAATCCCGAGCTGTATCGCCGGGTGAACACTCCGCCGGAACACAGGACAGTTTCTGCAAAGGAGGCTATCTTTATCCTGCAAAGACAGGGTTATCTTGTAACCTCTAACGCTCCTTAACCAAGGCTATCTATATCCTTTTTTCGGCTACCTCCGGGTAGTCTGGGTTTTTGCGCCCTTTGCAGAACGGTGCTTAGATTTTTATGTTTCAAACTTGCTCCTTATAACAGCTAAAACATAATATTAAAAGAAATAAATGTAAATAGGATTGAATTAATTCTAAGAAATGGTAAAATAATCTCAATCCGAAAGAAAAGGGAGGTCAAAGCATGAGCGATATCGTATACGGGGTACAGCTTTATACTTTCAGAAAGCAGCTGAAAATGCCCGAACAAGTTGAGAAAGTTTTTAAGGAGCTTTCTAAGCTTGAGTGTAAAACTGTTCAAATATCGGGAATGTGTGAAATGCCGGCGAAAAGACTTCGAGAAATAGCCGACGAGAACAATATGACTATTTGCTCAACACATTCTCCGTTTGAAAGAATTACAGGGGACCTTGACGCTTTGGCAGACGAGCACCTTGTAATGGGGTGCGAGATTATAGGCTTGGGAATGATGCCCATTAAATACTTAACGGGGGCGCAGGGCATAAAACGCTTTTGCGAAATTGCTAACGAAATTTGCGAGAAATTAAAGCCATACGGATTGAAGTTCGGATATCACAACCATTTCAGGGAGCTAAAAACGGTAGGGGACAGCGTTATTCTTGATATACTCGCAAAGGAGGTTCCCGGCATGCAGCTTATCCTTGATACATATTGGGTAAAGTTTGCAGGCAAAGACCCGGCTGAATACATAAATAAATATCCGGGAAGACTCGATTTAATTCATCTTAAGGATTATAACAAAGGTGTGTTGTTTAAGCATATTGCCGATGTCGGCAGCGGGAGTCTTAATTGGACCGAAATAATCAAAGCCGCAAAAAATGCGGGCACAAAATATGCCGTTGTTGAACATGACAACACTAAAAACCCTCTCTTAACGGTTAAAAACAGCCTTGATTTCATAAGGACAATAAACTGAGCTTTAGTAAAAGAAAAGAAATCAGGGCGATATGAACGGCTAAAGACAAAGGCACAAGAATCAAGAAGTTTTTGTGCCTTGTTTTATGCCTTAACATAAAAATACCGCAAAATGCCCCAAAGCTGCCGAAAAGAAAGGTCCAAAGAAGAAGACCTCTTTCGCTTACTCTAAGCTTCACCTTACCTATTTTTGATATGACTTTATCATAAGCATAAAGGCAGAATGTAAAAAGATTTATAAAGAAAAGCACGCTTAGTACTGCTTTAACTGTTAAAAAGTCAAACATATGCTTTCTCCCGAAGTTATTCTATTAGTTTATATCATAAAATAGTTTTACAATCAATCCTTTGTGAAGGCAAAACTGTTTTTTGACTTTTTCTCTTCTCCTTCCTTACTCATTATTCATTTGAAAAAGCCATCACTTGATTTAATGAATAGTGAACAATGAAAAATGAATAAAAAGTCGCTAAAGCGACTTTTTTTGGCCCGCTTGGAGGGATTCGAACCCCCGTTCTTCAGAATCGGAATCTGCTGCGTTATCCAACTGCGCCACAAGCGGATGTTAGGAGCTGTTACGGCATTATTTAATTAGTTTCTTCATCGCAAAGCCGACTGCCGCCAAGGAGAGAACACCCCCGGTGATATAGGAAGCCCAATGAAGATTGATACTTTGTCTGTCTGTGATACGTTTCATTATAGGACCTAAGCAGGAGCTTTTCAAGCCCAAATCCTTAAAATGAATAACCTTGGTAAAAATTTCATCGGGTTTGCTTGAATCAAGCGTAATTAGTCTTACGCATGAACGGCAGCCGTCGGTATATGCGTTGAAGCCGCTTGTTTTATTTTGACCGAGAATAATGCCGTCAAGCTTTCCGGTAAAATCGTTCAGATGGTCATGACCAAAAAATGCGCCTTTGATATTGCCTGTTTTTTTCCAGCTCTCGAACTGACCTTCATTGTAATAGGGTGCACAGGGACCTTCTCCGAGATACCCATGCATTTTTTCTTTTGCAACATAGTACTTATTTCCCCATCTGTAATGACCTCTTACCGCAACGGGTCTTTCCCAAAGCTTTGCCTCTCTCAACAGCTCATATTCCTCGGTTACGGGTATATGCTGAAACAAAACAGAGGGAACAGTACGACGGTTCTTTTTATTATACTCGGCTGATTTTTGCTCATACCATTCAATCTGGTCCTTATGAACCTAATCATAGTTTGATATGTTTCTGTCCTCGCACATGTTATTGGAGTCAATAAACCACATCAAAAAGGCATCTTTAGTATCATCACTGCTTCTAATAGGCAAACAGCAATTCAGGCTGCCGCTAACGGCGGGAGAGTCATTGTAAACACGGCAGGTTGGAAAGTGGTCATATGCCTCAATTATTAGGTTTTCTTGCCCCGTATCGTGTTCGTGATTGCCTAAGACATAGCCGAATGTGATACCCTTGTTAAGTATCGGCTCAAGAATTCTTTTTAGGGCGGCTTTATAAAGACAAAATCCTTCTGATTCATCTCTTTCGCATAAAGTGTCGCCTAAAAACACCACGAAATCGGGCTTTGTGACTTCTAATGCAGTTTCCATAAAAAGCGACATATCACTGAATTTTCTTTTGGTCTTTTCGTCTGAAAGCTCTAGCTTTTCATGCAGGTCTCCGAAACATAGTATTTTAAATGTGCCGTCCTCCTTGAATTTCAGGCTTATATTATGTTCCATTCCGATTCTCCTTTTCGTATTAAAGTCCGTAGCTGTGGTCAATTGTGAGTATCACATAAATTTTTTCTTCAAATTTCTCTGCAATATGCTTTTCTAAAATTTGTTTTATTTCAAAATCCTTATATTTATATTCAGGAGGAAGAAGAACATCAAATATTACATTTTTATAATTGCTCCCGAAGACAACCCTGAAATCATGGATAGAAAGCTCGCAGTCAAAAGAGGTTACTATGTCCTTTATTTTGCTTTGCAATTCATTAACAGCTTCATTGTCTGTTACAATCGGGTCAAGATGGGCAACCAAATGAATATTATGATTATCCTTAAAATCCCTTTCAATTTCGTCAAGTAAATCATGGGAGGTCATTGAATCCAACAAGTAGTCTACCTCAACATGAACAGATGCGAAATATGACCTTGGTCCGTAATTATGAACAATGAGGTCGTGAATACCGAGTACTTTATCATAGGAAAGTATTCGTTTTTCAATAAGGGAGTATACTTCTGCGTCCGGAGCCTGACCGAGCAGGGGATCGGAAGTCTCTTTAATTAGGCGAAAGCCCGAATAAAGGATAAAAACAGATACAAGAAGCCCGAAAATACCGTCGGTTTCAAAATCGGAATATTTTGAGATAACTGTTGATACAAGTACGGCAAACGTAGATATACAATCATTTCTGCTGTCAACGGCAGCGGCGTCAAGAGTGTCGGAATTAATAGTCCTGCCGAGCGAGCGGTAAAACAACGCCATCCAAAGCTTCACGAGTATTGATACTGAAAGAACAACAAGGGAAAAATATGAAAACAATATTTTTTCGGGATTTACAATCTTAATTATGGAAGATTTAGCAGTATTTAACCCGATTATCAGGACAAGAAAAGAAACAACAAGTCCGGCAATATATTCATAACGAGCGTGACCGTATGGGTGGTCGCGGTCGGCGGGTTTGCCGGAAAGCCGAAATCCGACAAATGTAATTACGGATGAACCCGCGTCAGCTAAATTATTAAAAGCGTCCGCAGTAATTGCTATACTGTTAGTCGCAACACCGACAAAAAACTTCAAACCACTTAGGAAAATATTGCAGACGACTCCTAAGGCACCTGCTGATTTACCGACAGATTCCCGTCCTTTTATCGAAGTTATGTCCTGTTTTGTTAAAAGCTTTAAAATAAGCTTTGTCATAGCTTTATTCCTTAAAATATTTCTGTTTAAAGTATCACATTATAGCAGGTATGTCAATCCTTCGTTTACTGTCGTCAGAGCCGGAATGTGTAGGATTACAATTGATGTGTTACACCAAGCAAGCAAAAACAATCCGTCACTCTTGACAAAACAAAATGAAATGCACACAAAAGAGATGCCGACGCGAGAAACTCAAAAGCAAAA